>NZ_JADMVY010000009.1:0-156371 GCF_015547905.1 Clostridium sp. J1101437_171009_A5 | reverse complement strand
CCCTCGGGACGGAACATGTCTCTGGCCTTCTCCCGGCGGGCCTGCTGCGTCCTTCCGGTTCCACGCCGGTCAAAGATCCCGGCGAAGTCCATATAGAACAGCACATCGGAGAGGGCAGTGACCTTCTCCTCTCCACGCTCCCGCCAGCTCTTCCCGTAGAGTTGGTACATCAGCTGATGGAACATGGCGCAGCTGTCCTGCTCGTGCTTGGCGCCCGGTACCTTGCAGTGCTCGGTGGCGCTGCGATTCAGGGTAAAGGTGTAAACGCCGTCTTGCTCCGCGGCATAGCTCATCACCGCCCGGGCAGAGAGTTCGTAGATCTGATAGGTCGCCATTGGCTCACCTCCGTTTGCTCCATTCTACCATAAACCATTTCAAAGTCAAAATGAATACTACTCCCACTTCTTTTGAGGTGGGAGCGTTTTGTATTCAAATTTTTGAAATGGAGGTACCAAATATGAACAACAAAATGAACCATCCCCTCATCACAGTGGACGGCAGAACCCTGATGGATCGTCCGCTGGAACCGCCCAATTTTGTGGTGGATACCCTGATCTCTCAGGGTCTGCACATCCTGGCTGGCTCACCAAAGGTGGGCAAGTCCTGGCTTGCTCTATGGCTGGCGGTGACAGTTGCCAAGGGAGAACCGGTCTGGAACATGACCACCAAGCAGGGCACCACCCTCTATCTCTGTCTGGAGGATTCCGTCCTCCGCATCCAGAACCGGCTGTTTGAGATCACGGAGGACGCACCAGACAGCGTCCACTTCTGCACAGAGTGCGCCCTCATCGGCCAAGGGTTGGAGGAACAGGTGGACGCATTTATCGCCGCACATCCCGATACAGTGCTGGTCATCATTGACACCCTGCAGATGGTCCGTCCGATCCACGACGCCACCTACGCCAATGACTACCGGGATCTGTCTGTGCTGAAGCGGTTGGCGGACAAGCACGGCATTGCCATCCTGCTCATCCACCATCTGCGGAAAGAAAAGGCGGAAGATGTGTTCCACCGGATCTCCGGGACCACTGCCATCAGTGGCGCGGTGGATTCCAGCTTCACCCTGGTAGAAGAAAAGCGGGGCAGCGGCAGGGCCAGACTGACCTGTGTGGGCCGGGATATCGAATACCGGGAGTTGGAGTTGGAACGCAGCAGTGAAAATGTGTGGAAGTTGGTTTCGGACAGCCGGACACAGCCGGAACAATTGGAGGGGCAAATCGTTGTTCTCCTCTCTGCGTTTATGAGCACCAGAACAATATTTATCGGCACTCCTACAGAGCTCTCCGAAAAGATCGACCCTGATAAGTCTGAAGGGGTAACGCCTAAAAAGATTTCAAGGCTGATCCTGCAAAGCGTTGAGGCCCTAAGAAAAAGCGGCATTCAGGCAACGGTTCGCCGCAGCAACGGGAAGCGAGTGATCGAGTTGCGCCGTGCCGATAGTGTCGATTTGGAGGGTGCCGGAGAAATCGTCCCTATCGACCCTGTCAAGGCGCTGTGCGGCGATTTGCGGGCGGTTTCCGGGGACAGCGAGTAAACTCCCGCAAGGCAAAAGAAACGCCGTGTTGGGCCGCTTGTGGCCGAAGGAGGAGTGCAGGTGTTCGGCGCGGGAAAATCACCTCAAAAGGGGTCCCCGGCGAAACTCAGCGGAGCGGTTTCGCTGGGGAGAGGAGGAAGCACGGAGCGAGGGAACTTTCGACCTCGGTCGGAAGCGACGGATGCGCAGTCGCTTCCGACGAGGGCCAGCATCGCGTTTGTCTGGTCACCGGCAAAGCCGCCGCCCGCCTTCCGCATAATTTCCGGGCAGAAGCCCGGACCCACTTTATCTACGGTTTGGAGGAAACCACATGAAAAAAGATATCAAATTCAGCACCCGGATGGCCTCCGAAGACCGGGAGGCCATCAAGGAATTGGCGAAACGCTCCGGGATGTCCATGAGCGACTATGTGACGGCCTGCTGTCTGGGAAAGCAGGTAGTGGTCGTCGATGGACTGAAAGAAGTGCTCAAGGAGCTGAAGTCCATCGGCAGAAATCTGAATCAGCTTGTCACCCTGGCGCACATGGGACGCGTCACGGTGATCAACCTGGACGGTGTACGCCAGGCGTTCTCTGAACTCTGCGCTGCTGTCCGGCTGATCCTTGAACGAAAGCGGTGGTGAAAAATGGCGATCATCAGTTTCACTAACTACAAGCGGGGCCAGACCACCGGATGCATGGGAGCCGTGATGCGGTACACCATGCAGAACAAGAAAACCGAGTTCGATGGGCAGCGGTTGGTCACAGGCATCAACTGCCAGCCGGAATCTGTCTACTCAGACTTCATGACCACCAAGCGGCTGCATCACAAAACCGACGGTGTGAGAACTGCGGCAGCGCAACGATCAAGTCTGCATGGAGTTTTCTCTCCCTGTGTTCCAGCCTAAAGACAGGAAGCAGAAAACCAAGACCATGACGGTCGGCGAGTATCACACGGCCGCCCGTGGCCAGAGCAAAAAACTGCAGCTCATGAATATCATCAACGACTGTATGCGCCACGCCTCCAGCTGTGAGGAATTCATTGCGCTGATGGAGAGCGAGGGCTGCAAGGTGCGCTGGGAAACCTCCCGGCGGAACATCACCTACACCACACCCAGCGGCTGGCAGTGCCGTGACCGCCTGCTGTTCGGGGACAAATATCTGAAGAAGAATATGGAATATGAGTTCAGGATCAGAGAAGAAGTTATCTATGGACGAGCTGTTGGAAAAGAACCGTCCCGCGCAGATGGTACAGACCACGCCGCAGCCTCCGGCGCAGGAGCTGACACCGCCTCCCGAAGTGCATCCTACGAAAGCGGAGTGGGAGGAACTGCTGAGCAGCCTCTATGCACTGGGGGACCACACCGAGAGACAGACTGGCTATCTCAAGAAAGTCAGCGAATTGCTGGCGCAGCTCCCGACCCGGACGCAGATGGACGAGCTGCTGAAAGTGGTGAAGCATCTGGAGAAGATGAGCGAACAGGCTGGGAAGCGGAACGAGAAGTGTTTTTCTCTGTCCGGCATCAGGCTGCCCAGACTGAGTCTGCCGGACATTCCATGGATCAGCCTGCTGCTGGGACTGGCGGCCCTGGCGCTGACTGGGCTGGTGCTGTGGGTGGTGTGGTTCAGCTTAGACACACTCTGGAGCGCGGCCAGGGGCCTGCTCCCGTGAAGGACGCCACCACCACGCGCTACCACGCAGACAGCAAGGCCCTCCGGAAAGAACGGCAAAAGAAAATCGCCCAAGGCCACGCCGAGGACGACCACGAAGAAGAACAAACTTGGCAGCAGACTATGTAAAGGAGGATGATCACATGAGTTATCAGCAGGCAATGTATGATCGGGAGCATCCCCGATACTCTGAGCCGACAGAATATATCACGATGGAAGTGGACGGACTGATTGTTGCTCTCCGCTTCAAAAACACCATCACAAAGCCTGACACAGTGTCTGAAATTGAGCAGACGCTGTTGATGGCACAGGACTTTGAAAACCTGAACAAGCCTGCTTGATTCAGTAGACTTTTTACCAGTGGTGTGGGATACTGTGTGTGCATATGAACCTTGACAATTTAATCTGAGCAAACCATATGCACCGCAGTCCTATACCAGAAAGGACAAGGTGCAATCATGGAAAAAAACAAGCGAGTATATTGCCTCTATCGAGTCTCTACTAAAGGACAGGTAGAAAAAGATGATATCCCGATGCAGAAACAATACTGCCGTGAATTTGCGGAGAGCCAGGGATGGACGATCATCAAAGAATTTGCAGAAAAAGGTGTCTCGGGTTTCAAGGTGGCTGCTGCTGACCGCGACGCGATTCAGGAGATCCGCCAGGACGCTGAGGAACGGAAGTTTGACATCCTGCTGGTGTTCATGTTCGACCGCCTGGGACGGCGGGACGATGAGACGCCCTTCGTGGTAGAGTGGTTCATCCGCAACGGAATCGAAGTGTGGAGTGCAATGGAAGGGCAACAGAAGATGGACGATCATATCGACAAACTGCTGAACTATATCCGTTATTGGCAGGCCTCCGGCGAGAGCCTCAAAACCTCTGCCCGAACAAAGACACGCCTTTCGCAAATCGTGCAGGAGGGGAGGTTCCGGGGCGGGATCGTCCCCTATGGATACCGCCTGGAAAAGCAGGGGCGCTTCAATAAAAAGAATCATGAAGTCAACGAGATTCTGGTTGACCCGGATGAAGCTGCGGTGGTGCGCATCATCTTTGAAAAATATGTCTATGAGGGGTTCGGCGCACAGCGGTTGTCCCGGTGGTTATATAACAACGGCTATCTCAATCGAAAGGGGACCAACTTCGCCAATACCACCATCATCAAAATGCTGAAGAACATCATGTATGTGGGAATCCTGCGCAGTGGGGAAACACGCTCAGAAATCTTTCCGGAGCTGCAAATCGTTCCACTGGATCTGTATGAGCGAGCACAGGAGTTGATGGGGGCCAGGACAATGCACCACAATGAAGTGCCCTTTAACTCCAAGGGGAAGGCGCTGCTCTCCGGGATGGTCTACTGTGCCCACTGCGGTTCCAAGCTGGTGCTGACCACCAGCAGCGGCAGACGAGCCAAGGGTGAGCCCAAACGGGAAACCCATATCCGCTACGCCTGCCATTACAAGATCCGCCATCCTCAGGACTGTGACGGTCAGACCGGATACTCCGGTGAGAAACTGGACGGCATTATTGATAAGATCGTCATCCAACTCTTTGAGCGGATGAAGACTGCACCCAGGAGCCAGCTCATTCAAAAGCAGCGGGAGAAAGAACTCCAACTGGCAAACAGTTCGGTGGCTAATCTGGAGAAACTCCATGCCGCCGCAGAACGGGAGCTGGAAAGCTACAAGAAAGAGATCATCAAGACCATCAATGGGACTGGCAGCTTTGGAGCGGACATCCTTGGGGAGATGATAGAGGACACCCGAAGCAAACTGGCGGCGCTGGCACAGGAATTGGAACAGGCCAAGGAAAAAGCGGCTGATCTGAAGAACTCTGCCGTTGCCGTCCAAAAGGAGTATGACAAGATCATGTCCTGGGCCGACCTGTATGCGGGGAGCAGTATCGAGGGAAAGAAGATGATCCTTCGGCAGCTCATTGAGCGGGTGAATATCGGGAGGAACTTTGAAATCGAAGTAGAATTCAAAATCAGTGTCACACAGTTCTTCGACTTCCTGCATCCGGAAGGGGACAAGAGTGTGTACTATCGTGCATCCTGAAAGCATGAAAAAACTCGGGAGATCTCAAAACGAGATCTCCCGAGTGTGGTGGACCTAATCGGGATCGAACCGACGACCTTACGGATGCGAACCGTACGCTCTCCCAGCTGAGCTATAGGCCCAAATCAACAGTTCCCAAAGCGGAACAGAAGAATAAAGCAATATGAAATTATAGATGTGGCAGAAAACCGAACCCTTTGCGCTCCCAGCTGCGCTACAGGCCCATGACCATGAAATATTATAGCATGAATTTTCGAAATGTAAAGAGTTTTTTGAAAAAAATAAAAAAGCGATATTGCTAATTTGGGGGAAATGATGTATGATAACAAATACGAGCTTTCCGAATGCACGGGCGTCCATTGCCCGGCCTACGGCAAGGCCGCACTAGTTGGGGAGATAGCGGTGCCCTGTACCTGCAATCCGCTACAGCAGGGATGAATCCCGGCCCCCGGATTTTCGTTGTGTCGTCTGACCCAGGTAAGCAGCGATGATGGATCGGTCCCGCGCAACGGGGCCCCGTGAACCGTGTCAGGTGGGGAACCAAGCAGCACTAAGCGGAATGCGCCGTGTGCCGCGGGACTCCCGCTCCTGAGCCGGCTGCCAGGGTAACGGACAGAACGGAAACTTCAAAGGTCGGTGTGCGGTCTTGCCATGTGCCGGGCATATGGCATGGAAGAGGAGCGGGGCGACGGGTCAATACCCGCATCCTCCGCTCCTTTTCACATGGACCGAATTTTTGGCGAGGTGACAGGCATGTATCAGGCACTCTACCGCAAATGGAGACCACGGACCTTTGACGATGTGGTGGGGCAGAGCCATATTACCGATACCCTCAAGCGCCAGGTGGCGGCGGGACGGCTCTCCCACGCCTATCTCTTCACGGGTACCAGAGGGACCGGCAAGACCACCTGTGCCAAGATTCTGGCCCGGGCGGTGAACTGTGAGCACCCGGTCAACGGAAACCCCTGCAACCAGTGTCCCTCCTGCCTGGGGATCGAGAATGGCTCCATTCTGGACGTGCTGGAGCTGGATGCGGCCTCCAACAACGGCGTGGATCAGGTCCGCGCCCTGCGGGATGAGGCGGTCTACACCCCCGCCGCCGTGCGCAAGCGGGTGTATATCGTGGACGAGGTCCACATGCTCTCCACGGCGGCCTTCAACGCCCTGCTGAAGATTTTGGAGGAGCCGCCCGCTCACCTGATGTTCATTCTGGCCACCACCGAGCTCCACAAGGTGCCCGCCACCATCAAGTCCCGCTGCCAGCAGTTCTCCTTCAAGCGGATCCTGGCGGGGGACATCGCCCAGCGCCTGAGCTACGTGGCGGGAGAGGAGGGCATCCAGCTGGCCCCTGAGGGAGCTGCCCTCCTGGCCCGGCTGGCGGACGGCGGCCTGCGGGACGCGCTCTCCCTGCTGGACCAGTGCGTCAATCCCAGCGGCGTGATCGGGGAGGCGGAGGTCCTCTCCGCCCTGGGACTGGCCGGTAATTTGGAGACTGCCGCCCTCATGGACCACATCGCCCAGGGCAACACCGCAGCCGCACTGGAGACCCTGGGGCGGCTCTACGGAGCGGGAAAGGATGTGGGGAGCCTGCTGGGAGAGCTGGCCGGTCTGGCGCGGGACCTGTTGGTGCGCAAGACGGCCCCCCAGGGCGGCGCGGCCCTGCTCACCGGCGGATACGATGAGACCACCATGCGTAAGCTCTCCAACCAGCTGGAGCCCCAGCGTCTGATGCAGATGCTGAGCCTCCTGCAGCAGACGGCCGCCGATCTCTCCCGCAGCGGAAACCGGCGCACCGATGCGGAGCTGTGCCTCATCCGGCTGTGCGACACCACGCTGGACAGCAGCCCGGCGGGCTTGAGCGCCCGTCTGGCCCGCCTGGAGGAGCGCTTGGCCCAGGGCGGGACCTTCCAGGCCCAGCCCGCTCTGGCGCAGCCTGCGGCCGCTCCGGTCCAGGCCAAAGCGGTGGAGCCGCAGCCCCAAACGCAGCCGCAGTCTCAGCCCTCCGGGGAGGATCTGCCCCCCTGGGAGGAGGAGCGTCCCCCGCTGCCCGAGGAGCCGGGAGAGCCGGTCTTCACCGTACCCGAGCCGCCGTCCCCGGCGGCCGAGCGTCCGGCAGTCCGGCGCCGGCCTGCGGCCCCTGCTTCTCCCGCTGGAGCGGGCAGCAAGGCGGCGGGGCATTCTGCCGATCTCTGGCCGGCTGTGGTGGGCGCGGTGCGGGGCAAGGTGCCCATGAGCGACTACCCCTTCCTCAGCAATCCCGCCCAGGTGCAGGGACGGCTGGAGGGCGATCTGCTCACCCTCTGGGTGGACTCCGACTTTACCCGGGTGATGGTGGGCAAGGCTGCTACCCTCCGGGCGGTGGCGGCGGCGGCCGGGGCCATTGTGGGACAGCCGGTCCGCTGCGCGGTGTCGGTGGGCGTTCCGCCGGCGCCCGCTCCAACGGCATCCGCACCGGAGCACGACAATCTGGAGGACCTGCTGGCCCTGGGGCAGCAGTTTGATTCCATTATCATCAAAGAATAAAAGAATCCATTCCGCCGCGGGCGGAATGACAAGGAGGAAACAACGATGGCAAAAGGATTTGGCGGCCGTCCCGGTATGGGCGGTATGGGCGGCATCAACATGAATATGATCAAGCAGGCCCAGAAGATGCAGCAGGACATGCAGCGCATGCAGGCTGAGCTGGAGGAGAAGGAGTACTCCGCTCAGGCCGGCGGCGGCGTGGTGGAGGCTGTGGTCACCGGCAAGCGGGTACTCAAGAGCCTGACTGTGGATCCCGAGGCAGTGGACCCCGAGGATGTGGAGATGCTCCAGGATCTGATTGTGGCGGCGGTGAACGAAGCTCTGCGCACCGCAGAGCAGGATATGGCCGCGTCCATGCAGAGCATTACCGGCGGTCTGGGACTGCCGTTCTAAGGTCGTGCAGAGAGAGGGCGGGCCGCCAGGCCTGCCCTTTTTGCGTGGAAGGGCCGTCGGGCGGCAAGTTTCGTTTGTGCCGGGCGGCAAGTTATGGTATCATCAAAAGAGGTGGAGGCATTGCAGGCAATCAAACGAAAACAGATGTCGGAGACCTTCCGGCTGGGCGCCGTCCTGGCGCTGGCGGGCGGCTTCCTGGACGCCTATTCTTACAGCGTGCGGGGAGGGGTCTTTGCCAATGCAGAGACCGGAAACATGGTTCTCCTGGGCATACACGCCATGCGGGGGGAGTGGCACACCGCGCTGACCTATCTGGTGCCGGTGGCCGCCTTTGCCGCGGGGATCATTGTGGCCGAGTGCATCAAGGCACGGTTTCGGGACAGGGGAGGCATCCACTGGAGACAGCTGAGCGTTCTGGCCGAGCTGTGCATCCTGCTGGTCGTGGCCTTTTTGCCCCAGAGCCTGAACATGGCGGCCAATGTGTCGGTCTCCTTTGTCTGCGCTGTGCAGGTGGAGAGCTTCCGCAAGGTCCACGGAAACGCCTTTGCCACCACCATGTGCACCGGCAACCTGCGCAGCGGGACGGAGCGGCTCTATCAGTTCCTGCGCAGCGGGAATCCGGAGCAGCGCCGGCAGGCGGGGCAGTATTACGGCATCATCCTGTGCTTTATCCTGGGGGCGGCCCTGGGGGCATGGGTGAGTTCGCTGCTGGCGGAGCGGGCGGTACTGATCGCCTGCGTGCTGCTGCTGGCGGCCTTTCTGATGATGTTTTGGAACATGGAGGACCCCTGCGCCGAGGAGGCGGAAGGGTCCCGGGAGAAAACAAGGTAAGGAGAAATGGATATGGAACAAGCAAAGGTCTATTTTACCGATCTGCGGGCGAAGTCCGGGGATAACCTGCTCCAGAAGCTGGAGCGTCTTATCCGCACCGCCGGGATCGACACCATTGATTTTGAGAAGAAAATGGTGGCCATCAAACTCCATTTCGGAGAGCCGGGCAACCTGTCCTTCCTGCGTCCCAACTACGCCAAGGTGGTGGCCGACGTGGTCAAGAGCCTGGGCGGCCTGCCCTTCCTCACCGACTGCAATACCCTCTATGTGGGCCGGCGCAAGAATGCCCTGGAGCACATGGATGCCGCCTATGAGAACGGCTTCTCTCCCTTCAGCACCGGCTGCCAGATCATCATTGGAGACGGCCTCAAGGGCACCGACGACGTGGAGGTCCCGGTGGAGGGCGGCACCTATGTGAAGAAGGCCAAGATCGGCCGGGCGATCATGGACGCCGATGTGTTCATCTCCCTGAGCCATTTCAAGGGCCATGAGGCCACCGGCTTCGGCGGCGCGCTGAAGAACATCGGCATGGGCTGCGGAAGCCGCGCCGGCAAGATGGAGCAGCACAACGCCGGCAAGCCCGAGGTGAAGACCAACAAGTGCGTGGGCTGCCGCCAGTGCGCCAAGCAGTGCGGTCAGGACGCCATCTCCTACGGGGAGGACCGGAAGGCCTTCATCGACCATGACAAGTGCGTGGGCTGCGGCCGCTGCCTGGGAGCCTGCAACTTTGACGCCATCGTCAACCGCAACGCCTGTGCCAACGACGAGCTCAACGCCAAGATCGCCGAGTACTCCAAGGCGGTGCTGGCCGGACGTCCCCACTTCCACATCAGCCTGGTGGTGGACGTCTCTCCCTTCTGCGACTGCCACGCCGAGAACGACCTGCCCATCCTGCCCGATGTGGGTATGTTCGCCTCCTTCGACCCGGTGGCCCTGGATCAGGCCTGCGCCGACGCCTGCATGGAGCAGCAGCCCATCCCCGGCTCCCGCCTGGATGAGAACATGCACGCCCACGATTTCTGCGACCACCACGATCACTTTACCAATAATTTCCCGGAGACCAACTGGAAAAGCTGCCTGGAGCACGCCGAGGCCATCGGCGTGGGCACCCGCTCCTATGAGCTGATCCGTGTCAAATAATGCCGGAAGTGAGCGTGTCCATTGACTTTTGGATGAGCACACGATATAGTGAACCTGTGACAGAGAAAAGCCATGGATTTAGAAAGGAAATGGTATAATATGGACGTAAAACAGATCCTTACCATGTGTGACCACACCCTCCTCAAGCAGGAGGCCACCTGGGAGCAGATCAAGACCATCTGTGACGACGGCAAGGCCTATGACTGCGCCTCGGTGTGCATTCCCGCCTCCTATGTGAAGCAGGCGGCCGAGTATGTGGGCAATGACCTGAAGATCTGCACCGTCATCGGTTTCCCCAACGGGTACTCCACCACGGCGGTGAAGGTCTTTGAGACCGAGGACGCCATCCGGAGCGGGGCCGACGAGATCGACATGGTGGTCAACCTGGGCTGGGTGAAGGACCGCCGCTGGGACGACATTCTGGAGGAGATGAAGGCCATCAAGGCCTCCTGCCAGGGCCGCATCCTCAAGGTCATCGTGGAGGCCTGCCTGCTGACCGAGGAAGAGAAGATCAAGCTCTGTGAGCTGGTCACCGAGTCGGGGGCCGAGTATATCAAGACCTCCACCGGATTCTCCACCGGCGGCGCCACCGTGGCCGACGTGGCCCTCTTCAAGGCCCATATCGGACCCGATGTGAAGATCAAGGCGGCCGGCGGCATCCACTCCTTTGAGGAGGCCCAGGCCATGATCGACGCCGGCGCCAGCCGCATCGGCGCCAGCGCTCTGGTCAAGCTGGTCAAGAAATAAGTTTGTAAAAAAGACGAAAAGAAATTATATGAAAAAGGAGGCTTTTCGGAGTGATCTGAAGAGTCTCCTTTCACTTATGTAACAAATTTTTAAAGATTATTTGCAAAACGGAAAAATGCGGTTGCTCTTTGTAAAAGCATGTTGTATAATACATGCGTATGACAGACGCCGAGGGTCGACAAGCGGCTCCCGTCTGTGCATCCAGTTATGAAAGGAAGGTAGATTACATTGAAGAACTTCAATAAAATCACCGCTCTGCTTCTGTCCGTCGGTATGATCGGCAGCCTGGCCGCCTGCGGCGGCGGCGCTGCGCAGACCAGCACTCCTCCCGCCTCCGGCGCTCCTGCGACTTCCGGTGAGCCCAGCGGCGTGACCGAGGACTCCGCCGGCAACATCCTGGCCGCCGACGGCAGCTTTGAGATCGCCATGATCACCGATAAGGGCGATATCAACGACAAGTCCTTCAACCAGGGCACCTGGGAGGGCATCAAGAACTACTGCAGCGAGAACGGCAAGACCTGTAAGTACTACAAGCCCGCCGCCGCTACCACCGACGACTATGTCACCTCCATGGAGCAGGCCATCAAGGACGGCGCCAAGGTGGTCGTGACCCCCGGCTTCCTGTTTGAGGAGCCCGTCTATCTGGTGCAGGATCAGTACCCCGATGTGAAGTTCATCCTCATCGACGGTAACCCCCACAACGCTGACTCCAGCGACTACAAGACCGCTGACAACACCGTCGGCATCCTCTTCTCCGAGGAGCAGGTGGGCTACCTGGCCGGCTACGCTGCGGTGAAGGACGGCTACACCAAGCTGGGCTTCATGGGCGGCATGGCGGTTCCCGCCGTGGTGCGCTACGGTTACGGCTACGTGCAGGGCGCTGACGCTGCTGCCGCCGAGCTGGGCGAGACCGTTGAGATGAACTACTACTACACCGGCGACTTCGCCGCTACCCCCGAGGCTCAGACCATGGCTGCCGGCTGGTACACCAGCGGCACCGAGGTCATCTTCGGCTGCGGCGGTTCCGTGGGTAACTCCGTCATGGCCGCGGCTGAGGCCAGCAGCGGCAAGGTCATCGGCGTGGACGTGGATCAGTCCTCCGAGTCCGACACCGTTATCTCCTCCGCTATGAAGGGCCTGTCCTCTGCCGTGGAGCAGATGCTGGACCACTACTACAACGACAGCTTCCCCGGCGGCCAGAACCTGACCCTGGGTGCTGCTGACAACGCCGTGGAGCTGCCCATGGCCACCTCCAAGTGGAACAACTTCACTCAGGAGGACTATGACACTCTGTTCAGCAAGCTGGCTTCCGGTGAGATCACTCTGAAGAAGGATACCGACGCCGAGATCCCCACCGATCTGGGCTGCGCCAATGTGACTCTGAACTACATTGCCGAGTAATTGGCCTTCCATTGTTCCTGCAAATGGGCGGACACCAAGGTGTCCGCCCATTTTTTCTCTCCGAAAGTTCTTTGTGGGAAATAGATAAATTACCTTGCGCCAGGTAGGAAAAAACGGTATAATAAAACAGAAGCAAACAGAGAAGGGAAGTGACAGCGGATGAGTGAGTATGTCATTGAGATGTGCAATATCACGAAAAAATTCCCCGGGATCATTGCCAATGATAACATCACCCTGCAGCTGAAAAAAGGCGAGATACACGCGCTTCTTGGTGAGAACGGAGCGGGTAAATCCACCTTGATGAGCGTCCTGTTCGGACTCTACCAGCCGGAAGAGGGCGTCATCAAAAAAAATGGCCAGGAAGTGCGCATCAAGGACCCCAATGACGCCAACGCCCTGGGCATCGGAATGGTGCACCAGCACTTCAAGCTGGTCCACAATTTCAGCGTGCTGCAAAATATCATTCTGGGCGTGGAGACCGTCCGCGGTGGCTTCCTGAAAATGGATGCCGCCCGGGAGAAGGTCATGGCTCTTTCGGAGCAGTACGGCCTGAAGGTGGATCCGGACGCCCTCATCGAGGATATCACGGTGGGCATGCAGCAGCGTGTGGAGATCCTGAAGATGCTCTACCGCGACAATGAGATCCTGATCTTTGACGAGCCCACCGCCGTGCTCACCCCCCAGGAGATCGAGGAACTGATGAAGATCATGAAGGGGCTGGCTGCCGAGGGCAAGAGCATCCTCTTCATCACCCACAAGCTCAACGAGATCAAAGAGGTGGCCGACCGCTGCACCGTCCTGCGCAAGGGCAAGTATATCGGCACCGTCAATGTCGCCGACGTCTCCAAGGAGGAGATGAGCGAGATGATGGTGGGCCGTAAGGTCTCCCTGAACGTGGAGAAGGACGAGGCCAAACCCAAGGACGTGGTCTTTGAGGTGGAGGGCCTCACCGTGGTCAACAAGGAGCACGGGAAAAAGGTGGTCAACGAGGTGTCCTTCCAGGTCCGCCGGGGCGAGATCGTCTGTATCGCCGGTATCGACGGCAACGGCCAGTCCGAGCTGGTGCAGGCCATCACGGGACTCATCAAGGCCGACCACGGCACGGTCAAGCTCAAGGGCGAGGACATCAGCCACTCCTCCATTCGTCACCGCAACACCCACGGCCTGGGCCACATCCCCGAGGACCGGCACAAGCACGGTCTGGTGCTGGACTATCCCCTCTCCTACAACCTGGTGCTCCAGAGCTATTTTGAGCCGGAGTTCTGCCAGGGCGGCTTCCTGAAGTATGACAAGATCAACCAGTATGCCGAAAAGCTGATCAAGGACTATGACATCCGCTCCGGTCAGGGCGGCAAGACCATTGCCCGCTCCATGTCCGGCGGCAACCAGCAGAAGGCCATCGTGGCCCGGGAGATCGACCGCAACCCCGATCTCCTCATCGCGGTCCAGCCCACCCGCGGCCTGGACGTGGGCGCCATTGAGTATATCCACCGACAGATCGTAGCGGAGCGGGACAAGGGGAAGGGCGTGCTGCTCATCTCCCTGGAGCTGGACGAGGTCATGAACCTCTCCGACCGCATCCTGGTCATCTACGAGGGCGAGATCGTGGCCGATCTGGACCCCAAGGAAGTCACGATCCAGGAGCTGGGCCTCTACATGGCCGGTTCCAAGCGGAAGGGGGCACAGTAAATGAAGGAAAAACGACTGGGAAATCCCCTTCAGCATACAGGCGTACAGAACGTGTTGGCTGCGCTGATCGCCATCCTCATCGGTATGCTGGTGGGCTTTGTTATTCTGCTCATCACCGATTCCTCCATGGCCCTCAAGGGTCTGGGCGCCATCATGACGGGCGGCGTGCAGGACATGAAGAATGTGGGCCAGGTGCTCTACTACGCCACCCCCCTCATCATGACCGGTCTCTCGGTTGGCTTTGCCAAGCGGACGGGCCTCTTTAACATCGGCGGCCCCGGCCAGTTCATGATGGGTGCCTTTGCCGCGGTGTATGTGGGCGTCAAGTGGACCTTCCTCCCCGGCGGCATCCACTGCCTGGTGGCCATCCTGGCCGCCTGCCTGATGGGCGCCCTGTGGGGCGTGGTGCCCGGTCTGCTCAAGGCCTACTGCAACATCAACGAGGTCATCACCTGCATCATGATGAACTATATCGGCATGAGCACCTCCAATGTGCTCATCCGGGCCTATATCTTCGACCGCACCAAGAACCAGTCCCTCCGTCCCGTGGACGGGGCCAACCTGCCCAAGCTGGGCTTTGACAAGATCTTTGTGGCCGATGTGGGCACCCCCTCCAGCGTGAACGCCGGTATCCTGGTGGCCATTCTGTTGGCCATTGTGGTCTGGGTCATCCTCTCCAAGACCAAGCTGGGCTATGAGCTCAAGGCCTGCGGCTTCAACAAGGACGCGGCCAAGTACGCCGGCATCAGCGAGAAGCGCAATGTGGTGCTGGCCATGGTCATCGCCGGCGCGCTCTCCGGCATCGGCGGCGGCCTGAACTACCTGGCGGGCGCCGGCACCGGCATCGCCGTGGGCAGCGAGCTGGCCCAGCAGGGCTTTGACGGCATCGCCGTGGCCCTCCTCGGCATGTCCAACCCCATCGCGATCATCTTCACCGGCATCCTGATGGCCTATCTGACGGTGGGCGGCCTGGCGATGCAGAGCTACGGCTTTGTCTCCCAGATCATCTCCATCATCACCTCCGTCATCGTCTACTTTGCCGCCTTCATCCTCTTCTTCAGCCAGATCATCGGCAAGCTGGGCAAGCGGGGCGGAAAGAACGACGCCAATGCCAATGCGGATCAGACGCCCCCCGCGCCGCCGGTCCAGACTGAGAAAGGAGGCGACGCTCAGTGAAACTCGATGAACTGATTTTTTTCCTGGTCCAGCAGACCATGTATTTTGCCATTCCCCTGCTGGTGGTGGCCCTGGGCGGCCTCTTTGCGGAGCGCTCCGGTATCGTTAACATCGCCCTGGACGGTATCATGATCATTGGCGCCTTTACCGGCATCATGTTTTTGCAGATGGTGCAGGCTACCGGCATGAGCGGTCAGGGAATGCTCCTGGCGGCCCTGGTGGTGGCGGCCCTGTCCGGTGTGATCATCAGCGCCGTGCATGGCTTTGCCTCTATCAACATGAAGGCGGATCAGACCATCTCCGGTACGGCTATCAACACCTTTGCTCCCGCCTTTGCCATCTTTGTGGCCCGTATGATGACCGGCGTGCAGCAGATCCCCTTCAAGAACGACTTCCTGATCCGGAAGGTGCCTGTGCTGGGTGATATCCCCGTGATCGGCCCCATGTTCTTCCAGAACGCCTATATCACCACCTATCTGGGCGTGCTGATCCTGGTGGCGTCCTGGGTCGTGCTCTACAAGACCCGTTTTGGCCTGCGCCTGCGGGCCTGCGGTGAGCATCCCCAGGCGGCTGACTCGGTGGGCGTCAACGTCTACAAGATGCGCTATGCCGGCACGCTGCTCTCCGGCGCGCTGGCGGGCATCGGCGGCGTGATCTTCGTGGTGCCCACCTCCACCAACTTCAACGCCACCGTGTCCGGCTACGGCTTCCTGGCCATCGCCGTGCTCATCTTCGGCCAGTGGAAGCCCGGCCGCATCGCGCTGGCCGCCCTCTTCTTCGGCTTCATGAAGACCCTGTCGGTGAGCTATGGCCTGATTCCGGGCATCAAGGACCTGAGCATCTCGGGCGAGATCTACAAGATGGTCCCCTATATTGCCACCCTGATCGTGCTGGCTTTCACCTCCAAGAACTCCGCCGCGCCCCGCGCCGAGGGTATCCCCTACGACAAGGGTCAGCGCTGAGAAAAGACGAAACATCCCTGCCCGCTGTGCAGGATGAGAGAAAAAATATGCTGGACATGGTTTTATCCACCGTGTCCAGCATATTTTTCTTTATTCCACCAGATGGGTAAGGGTATCGCCTGCGATGCGGTACACCGTCCAATCGGACATGGGCTCTGCACCGAGCGACCGGTAAAAATCGATGCTGGGCTGATTCCAGTCAAGACACCACCACTCCAGCCGTCCGCACTTCCGCTCAACCGCGATGGAGGCCAGCCGTTTCAAAATGGCTTTTCCATAGCCCTTCCCCCGGTATTCCGGCTTTACGTACAGATCTTCCAGGTAAATTCCCGCACGCCCCAGGAAGGTCGAAAAGTTGTGGAAGAAGAGGGCGAACCCGATCTCGTTTCCATCCACAAGGGCGAAGAGGACCTCTGCCTTCTGCCGGTCAAAGATCCACTCTTCCAGGGTCGCTTCATCTGCGACGACTTCGTGCAGCATCTTTTCATAGTCGGCAAGCTCCCGGATAAACTGTAAAATCAGAGGGACATCTTCCCGTGTGGCGGATCGAAACGCAAGCTCTTTTTTCATGCTGGATCATCCCATTCCTTTCGTGATTTTGCTCCGCAAAGGAAGCGGCATCGTCTGAACGCTTCCAGGCTATTGTATCATAGGTGCTGGGCCGCAGCTACCATAGAATGTTTTAACCGCCCGAACAGCGTTTGGCTGTCCGGGCGGTTGATTCAGGAGTGATCAGATCAGACGGATGCGCTTCCACTTGCCCTGGACAAAGCGGAAAATGAAGATCAGGGCACGGACCCACCAGTCGATGATCATGGCGATCCACACGCCCAGCAGACCCAGATCCAGCCCCCAGGAGCAGGAGAGCAGATAGCTGAAACCGATCCGGAAGAGGAACATGGAGGCCAGGGACACCGCCATGGTGAAGACCGCGTCGCCCGCCGCCCGCAGAGCATTGGGCAGGGTAAAGGCCAGCGGCCAGATGATCAGGTCAAAGACCGCACACCAGCGCAGGACCTCGGCCGCCATATCCGCGGCCTCCGGGGTGAGCTGGAAGATGGAGCAGAGGGGCGCGGCAAAGAAGAACATGATGAGGGCCAGAGAGCCCATGGACACATAGACGATGCTGACCAGCTTCCGGGTGTAGGAGACGGCCTGCTCCGGGGCCTGGGCCCCCATGCACTGGCCCACCACGGTGATCATGGCCAGACCGATGGCCTGACCGGGGACGTTGACCACGCCGGCGATGCTGTTGGCAATGGCGTTGGCGGCCACTGCGTTGGTGCCGAAGGAGGTAATGAGGCTGAGCACCACCAGCTTGCCCGTCTGGAAGAGGCCGTTTTCCAGGCCGTTGGGGATGCCGATGGTGAGGATGCGTCCCACCATGTCGCCCCGGAACTGGAAGCGGAAGAGCCCCTCAATGCGCAGGACATTGTTGTGGTGCTGAAGCAGGTAGAGGATGATCACCGCGGCCACGATGCGGGAGACCAGCGTACCGATGCCCGCGCCCAGAGAACCCATGTGGAACCCGTAGATGAGCACTGCGTTGACCGCCACGTTGACCAGGTTCACGATGAGGGAGTTGAACATGGAGACCTTGCTGTTGCCCATGGAGCGGAAGAGGGCGGCTCCGGCATTGTAGAGGGAGATGAAGGGGTAGGCCAGGGCGGTGGCCAGGAAGTAGACCAGAGCGCTGTCCATGACGTCGGGCTCGATCTGTCCGAAGAGCAGGGAGAGGATGTGCTGCTGGAAGATCAGGGCGACAGCCATCAGAGCCACAGCCAGGGCAAAAACGGCATAGAGCAGCTGTTTGGCCGCGGTACGGGCGCTCTCCACATCCCGCCGGCCCAGATACTGGGAGCAGACCACCGCGCCGCCGGTGGACAGGGCGGAAAAGATCTGGATGATGAGCTGGTTGACATTGTCCACCAGGGAGACGCCGGACACGGCGGCCTGCCCGGCGGTGGTCACCATGACGGTGTCCATCATGCCTACGCTCATGAGCAGGAACTGCTCGATGACCAGGGGAATGATGAGTCGGATGAGTGCCTGGCGGGAAAAGAGTGGTTTCAGAGATGTTTCCGTCTGACCCAAGGGAGGAGCCTCCTTTTCCTGATTTCTCCGGGGAGAAAAAGATCAATCAACCGCACAGGCGGTTGATTCAGTAGGCTTAATTGTAGCACAGTCAACTTCTTTGACAAGGGCTATTTTCCACAAAAAAGTCGTCCGCTTTCCGAAAAAAGCGGACGACTCTATGGGGAGCAGGGAAAATCAGCGGTCCAGATAGCGGTGGACCACCGCGTTGGCCTGGGAGACAGCCCGGGCCTCGTCCAGGGTGGTGAGCTCACCCCGCTGGACCACGGGGACGCCGTTGACGATGGTATAGTCCACACTGCCCTTGAGGCCGACCGTGCCCAGCATGGACTTGGGGTCGAACTGGGCGCCCACCAGGGGGAGCTGCTCCAGATTGACCAGGAAGCAGTCGGCCGCCATGTTGGGGGCCAGATAGCCGATGTCGGTGCGGCCTAGGATCTGGGAGGAGCCCCGGGTGGCCATCTTGAGAAGGTCGTATCCGGTGGGGGCGTCCTGGCTGGAGTGGAGCCGGTGGAGCAGGTAGGCCACCCGCAGCTCTTCCAGCATGTCGCAGCCGTCGTTGGAGGCCGAGCCGTCCAGGGCCAGTCCCACCGGCACGTGGAGCCGGAGCATGTCGGGCACCCGGCACACACCGGAGGAGAGCTTCATGTTGGAGGCGGGGCAGTGGGCCACGCCGGTGCCGGTCTCGGCCAGGATGCGCAGCTCGTCGTCATCGAAGTGGATGCCGTGGGCGTACCACACGTCGGGGCCGGTCCAGCCCAGGCTTTCCATATAGGCCACCGGGCGCATGCCGAAGCGCTCCAGCGTGTAGCGCTCCTCGTCCTTGGTCTCGGCCACATGGGTGTGGAGGCGCACGCCCAGGGAGCGGGCCAGCTTGGCGCTCTCCCGCATGAGGTCGCCGGTCACCGAGAAGGGGGAGCAGGGGGCCAGGGCCACCTGGTGCATGGAGAAGCGGGAGGCATCGTGCCAGGTGCGCACCAGACGCTCGGAGTCGGCCATGATGGCGTCGATGGACTGGACCACGCTGTCGGGGGGAAGGCCGCCGTCCTTCTGGGACAGGTCCATGGAGCCCCGGGAGGCGTGGAAGCGCATTCCCAGGGTATCGGCGGCCCGGAACTGGGCGGCCACCAGATCCCCGGCGTGGGCGGGGAAGACATAGTGGTGGTCGAAGCAGGTGGTGCAGCCGGTTTTCAGCATCTCGGCCATACCGGTGAGGGAGGAGTGGTAGACCACCTCCTCGTCCAGGTTTTTCCACACCTCGTAGAGGGTCTGGAGCCAGGGGAAGAGCTCCATCCGCTGGACCTCGGGCAGGTTGCGGGAGAAGATCTGATAGAGGTGGTGATGGGTGTTCACAAGGCCGGGATAGACCACCATGTCGGACGCGTCGATGGTCTGGTCGGCGTGCATCAGCTCGGGACCGATGTACTCGATGGCGTTGTCCCGGATGAAGAGGTTGGCATGTTCCCAGAGGGTATCCTGGTCGTCGCAGGAGACGATATAACGGGCATTGCGGATGAGCAGTGTAGACATATCAAAGCCTCCAGTCTTAGGATACCTTTATCATACCATACAAATTTATAGGCTGCAAGAAAATAAAAAAGGCCCCGCCCGGCCGGGAGCGATCCACGGCGGAGCGGGGCGGGAGGTCACTGGATGGCGGTGACCTCGTAGCCGGCGTCGGTGACGGTCTGGGTGAGCAGAGTGTCGGACACGTCGGCGGAGAGGGTGACGGTGGCGGATTTGCCCTCCAGGTCCATCACCACGGAAGAGACGCCCTCCAGAGCGGAGAGGGCCTTCTCCACCCGGCCGGTGCAGTGAGAGCACATCATGCCCTCGATGGTCAGTTTCTTTGTCATGGAAAACACTCCTTTGGTTGAGATTGGTTCCCCACATCCACAGGGGGTATCAGAGGGAGCGGAGGGGGCGCTGGGGGAGAACCTGGGCTTGAACAGCCGCAGGCGCAGGGCGTTGCTCACCACGCACACCGAGCTCATGCTCATGGCGGCGGAGGCAAACATGGGGTTGAGCATTATATGGAACAGGGGGTACCACACACCGGCGGCCAGGGGAATGCCGATGATGTTGTAGATAAAGGCCCAGAAGAGATTCTGCTTGATGTTGCGGATGACCGATTTGGAGAGCTCCACAGCCGTGACCGCGTCCAGAAGGTCGCTCTTCATGAGAACGATGTCGGCCGACTCGATGGCCACGTCGGTACCAGCACCGATGGCAAGACCCACGTCGGCCCGGGCCAGCGCGGGGGCATCGTTGATGCCGTCGCCCACCATAGCCACCTTCCGGCCCTGGCTCTGGAGGGCGGCCACCTGCCGCTCCTTGTCCTGGGGCAGGACCTCGGCGATGATCTCATCCACGCCCAGGCTGCGGCCCACCGCCTGGGCGGTGCGGGCGTTGTCGCCGGTGAGCATGACCACCCGGATGCCCAGGGCGTGGAAGCCCTCCACCGCGGCGGCGCTGGTGGGCTTGGGCAGGTCGGCCACGGCGATGATGCCCAGCAGTTCCCCATCCCGGGCGAAGAAGAGGGGCGTCTTGCCCTGGGCGGCCAATTTTTCCGCCTGTCCGGCGGCATTTCCCAGGGAAATGCCCTCGTCGGCCAAGAGGGCGGCGTTGCCTGCCAGGAACTGTCCGCCCTGGATCTCGCCCCGGATGCCCTTGCCGTGGAGGGCGGCAAAGCCGCTGACCGGGGCCAGGGGGATCTCCCGCTCCTGGGCGGCGGAGACGATGGCGGAGGAGAGGGGGTGCTCTGAGGGCTTTTCCAGGGAGGCGGCCACGCACAGCAGTTCCTCCTCGGTGGTATCCCCCAGGGGGAGGACCTCGGTGACCCGGGGCTTGCCCTGGGTGAGGGTGCCCGTCTTGTCCAGCACCACCGTGTCGATGGCGTGGAGGGTCTCCAGCGCCTGGGCGGATTTGATGAGGATGCCGTGCTCCGCGCCCTTGCCGGTGCCCACCATGATGGCCACGGGGGTGGCCAGACCCAGGGCACAGGGACAGGAGATGACCAGCACGGCCACCCCGGCGGTGAGGGCCCGGGCGATGTCGCCCCCGGTGACGGCCAGCCACACCAGGGCGGTGACCAGGGCGATGCCGATGACCACCGGGACAAAGACGCCCGCCACCCGGTCGGCCAGCTTGGCAATGGGGGCCTTGGAGGCCGAGGCCTCCTCCACCAGGCGAATCATCTGGGAGAGGGTGGTGTCCTCACCCACCCGGGTGGCCTCAAAGGTGAAGGTGCCCGACTGGTTGATGGAGGCGGCGGCCACCTTGGCGCCGGGGGCTTTCTCCACCGGGATGGACTCGCCGGTGAGGGCGCTCTCATCCACCGAGGACCAGCCCTCCACCACCACGCCGTCCACGGGGACCCGGCCGCCGGGCTTGACCACGATGCGCTCGCCCACGGCCACCTCTTCCACCGGGACCTCCACCTCCGCGCCGTTCCGGAGGACGGTGGCGGTCTTGGGGGAGAGGTCCATCAGCCGGGAGATGGCCTGTCCGGTCTTGCCCTTGGAGCGGGTCTCCAGGAATTTACCCAGCGTGATGAGGGTGAGGATCATGCCCGCCGACTCCAGGTAGAGGTCCATGGACCACTTCTCCACCCGGGCGGCATCCCCGTGGCCCAGGCCCCAGGCGATCTGGTAGAGGGCGGCCACACCGTAGAGAACGGCGGCGGCCGAGCCCAGGGCGATGAGGGAGTCCATATTGGGGGCGCGCTTCCACAGGGTCTTGAAGCCCACCTTGTAGTATTTGTCGTTGATATACAGGATGGGCAGGACCAGCAGGAACTGGGTCAGGGCGAAGAGCATGGCGTTTTCCCGGCCGTGGAAGATAGCGGGGAGGGGCCACCCCATCATATGGCCCATGGAGAGGTAGAAGAGCGGGATCAGGAAGCAGAAGGAGAGGATCAGACGGAGCTTCATCTGCCGCAGCTCCTCGCCCAGGGTGTCGGGAGGCTGAGTCCCCTCCCGCCGGGCGGTTTTGGCCGCGCCGGGCAGAGAGGCGCCGTAGCCCGCGTCCACCACCGCCTTGACGATGTCAGCCGGGGTAACGGCGGTCTGGTCGTAATCCACCAGCATGGAGCCCGTCATCAGGTTCACGCTGACGGAGCGCACGCCCGCCACCTTACCCACGGCCTTTTCCACATGGGAAGAGCAGGCGGTGCAGGTCATGCCGGTCACATGGTATGTCTCTTTCATGGAGTCCTCCTCAGAAGGGATGCGGCGGGCCTCACCGGAGGATGCGGCCCAGGGTATCCACAAATTCGTCGATTTTCTGCTGGCGGTCGGCCTCGCTGGCGGCATGCTTGACGCAGTGCTCCAGATGGGCGGCCAGGATCTCCTGGTTGACCCGCTTGAGCAGGGCCTCGGTGGCCATGACCTGGGTGGAGATGTCGATGCAGTAGCGGTCCTCCTCCACCATTTTGAGGATGCCGTCCAGCTGGCCCCGGGCGGTCTTGAGCAGCCGCTGGACCTTGGCGTGGTCTGCCATCATGGGGCAGCCCTCCTTTGTCAAAGTAATACCCCCCGGGGGTGGGGTGTAACTGGAGTATACCCCAAGAAGCAGGCGGTTGTCAAGGGGTAACCGCACAGAATCTTGACAAACATGTGTTACGGTGTATTATATAAGTAGAACACCTGTGGAGGTGAGAGACATGCAGTTTTCCACCAGTTCACCCATCTATCTTCAGGTCATGGACTGTATCAAACGGGAGATCATATCCGGACGCCGCCGCCCGGGGGATCGGGTGGAGAGCGTGCGCACCCTGGCGGCCTTCTATGGCATCAATCTGAATACCATGCAGCGGGCCTGCTCGGAGCTGGAGCGCGAGGGGGTGCTCGTGACCCGACGGGGCGTGGGGTCCTTTGTCACGGAGGATCAGGAGCGGATCCATCGCCTGCGGGAGCATATGGCCGACGAACTGGTGGAGCACTTTCGCCGTGAGATGGCCGCGCTGGGCTTTACAGAGGAAGAGATGACCCTGCGTTTGCGAGGAGGGAAGCCATGAATATTCTGGAAGTAAAGGGACTCCATAAGAGCTTTGGGGACCGCCAGGTCTTGAACGGCTGTTCCCTGACGGTGGGAGAGGGGCGCATCATCGGTCTGCTGGGGCCCAGCGGGGCGGGGAAGAGCACCCTGCTGCGCTGCATCGCGGGCCTGCTCCGGCCCGAGTGGGGGACCATCCGCCTGCGGGGGGAGGAGATCCGCCCCAAGGACCGGCCCCGCATCGCCTACCTGGCGGACCACACCCTGCTCCCCGGGGGGCTCTATGTGCGGGATGCCTGTGCCTACTATCTGGACCTCTTTCCCACCGCCGACCGGGAGCGGGTGTGGCGGGAGGTGGAGCGCCATCACATCCCGTGGGAGCGGCGGGTCCGGGACCTCTCCCGGGGAGAGGCGGAACAGCTGGAATTACTCCTCCTGCTCCAGCGGGAGGCCGAGCTCTATCTGCTGGATGAGCCGCTGGGCGGCGTGGACCCAGTGACCAGAAGGGAGATCCTGCGGGAGCTGATGGACTCCATGGACGACACGCGGAGCATCCTGCTCTCCACCCATCTGGTCCACGATATGGAGCCGGTGCTGGACGAGGCGGTCTTCCTCCGGCACGGGGCGGTGGCTCTCCACGCCCCTGCGGAGGAGATCCGGGCCGTCCACGGCTGCTCCGTGGAGGAGCACTACCTCCATGTGTTTGGAAAGGAGGGGACGGTATGAGAGGGCTGCTGCGCATCATCCGCTGGGAGTGGCATGGAAAATTGAACGGCCAGGATTTCTTTATCTGTGCGATCGTAGTTCTTATGCTGGCCTGCGTCAACGGGAGCGTGGTCAAGGGCGGAGAGTGGCGGTACAGCTTCCTGCTGCCCTTCCTGGGCCTTATCTGGGTCTTCTGGTCGGGGTATGTGTGGCTACGCTGTGAGGAGCCGCTGGAGCGTCTGGCCGGTATCCCGCCCTGGCAGGCCGTGGGCGGCCGGCTCCTGTGCTGGGCGGCGCTCTTCAGCGCACTGGAGCTGGTGCGTCAGGTATCCCTCTATCTGGGCCTCCCGCCCTCCGCCAACCTTCCGGGGAATTGGCGCGAGCTGGGGCTTATCTGCCGGGAGAGCGCTGTGGGAACCCTCCTGGGGCTGCGGACCGGTATAAGTGTGGTGGTGCTGGGCACGGCGCTGAGCGAGATCTATCTGACGGTGCTGCTGCGCAACCGGATCCCTTGGATGGGGAACGAGGCGGGGAGTTGCAGTATGGGGGTATGGTTTGGGATCTACTGTGCTCTTTTCCTCGGCATATCGCTCTGTCGGATTTGGAGCTGGGGCGTGTGCTGGGCAACCTTGGCGGTGCTGGTGGCACTCTTCCCCCTGTGCTGCTGGCTCCTGGCAAAAAAACTTGACTCAGAGACCCGGTAGAGGAAGTTCCTGCGCCGGTCTTTTGAAACTGAAAAGCGGCGGGCCGAAACCTCGGCCCGCCGCAGTCTGTCCATAAAGTGTATTTCTGAGATTTGTGCGGTAAGAGCCTCGCAGAGTTCCGCCGTCCGCAGGCGGCGGAAAAAAGTCAGATCGTGTTTTCCGGCGGCGTGTACGTCGGGAAACACACTGCTCAGGACGCAAGTGTGCGAGCATCAGCGAGTGCATGCGGCGTCCTGCATCCCCTCTCAAAAATGCTTGCATTTTTGAGAAGCGTGTCGAACCTGTTCGATACGCTCAAAGCGGCGGGCCGAAACCTTGGCCCGCCGCTTTCACATGGGATACGGGAGATCAGGTGTGCTGGCCCGCAGTGGTGGTGTCCCGGAACAGAAGGGAGATGCACCACAGGGAGGCAAGCCCCACCAGAGCAAAGATGATGCGGCTGAAGGTGGCGCCCTGGCCGCCAAACAGGAAACCGACCAGGTCGAACCCAAAAATGCCGATGCTGCCCCAGTTGATGCCGCCGATGATGGCCAGCGTCAGGGCGAGTTTGTCAATGAACATAGTCAAAAAGACCTCCTCAAACTTCGGATTCCAGGATTAGCTTGACCGTTCCGCCGCCGATTATGCAAAAAATTTGAATTTGAGGGGGCTTACCCGTTGGAGGAAGGGGGAAGATGGGCCTCCAGCCAGGCGAGCACGTCGGCGTAGACCTCTTCCCGGTTGCGCTCGTTGAGCATTTCGTGCCGCCCCTCCGGGTAGAGCTTCAGCGTGAGGTCCCGGACACCGGCATCCCGGAAGAGTCCGGCCACCTTGCGCACCCCCGCTCCGCTGCCCCCCACGGGGTCCCGGTCTCCGGAGAAGAGGAGTACAGGGGTGTCCGGGTCCATGTGCTTCAGGTTGGCGGGGCTGCCGATGAACTGGAGGCCCCCCATCATATCCCGGAACATCCCCACGGTGGGGACAAACTGACACAGAGGGTCGGCGTTGTAGGCGTCCACCACGGCCTCGTCCCGGCTGATCCAGTCGTTGGCGGTGCGGTTGGGCCGGAACTGGCGGTTATAGGCCCCCAGGGAGAGGGAGGTCACCAGCTTGCTGCGGGTATTGCTCCCCCGCACGGCGCAGAGCAGGGAGGAGATGGCCTTACCGAAGGCCACCAGGGGGGCGCTCTCCTGGCCGGTCCCCGAGAGGATGCAGCCGTCCACCATCCCCGGCCAGCGGATGAGACAGGTCCGGGCCACAAAGGAGCCCATGGAGTGCCCCAGCAGGAACCAGGGAAGACCGGGGAAGTGCTCCCCCTCCCGCTCCCGCAGGGCGTGTACGTCCCGGGCCAGATAGTCCCAACCATTGCGCTCGCCCAGGAAGCCGTATTCCCCGGGACCGGCTGCGGTTCGGCCGTGGCCCAGGTGGTCGTGTCCGCACACGGCGAATCCATGTTCATTCAGAAAACGGGCAAAATGGTCATACCGGCCCATGTGCTCCGAGATCCCGTGGACCAGCTGGACCACCGCCCGGGGCGGCGCGGAGGGGGTCCACTCCACCGCCTGGACGGTGTGAAGGCCGTCGCTGGAGGGGAAGGAAACGGATTGGAAGTTTGTCATGGAACTGTCACTCCTTTTGTGGTAAAATAGGGAGGCGAAGATATCACCTGCCCATGTCTTTGGGTGGAGAACAAGGCCCCCGGCGGGTCCCTCCCCCGGGCAGAGGCAACCTGGAAAGGAAGTGCGATGCATGCATGTCATCGACCGTTTTTTGAAGTACGTCTCCTATGATACCCAGTCCGATGAGAACTCTTCCACCGTGCCCACCACGGAGAAGCAGAAGGTGCTGGGCAGCGCCCTGGCGGCCGAGCTGGCCCAGATGGGGCTCCAGAACGCCCACATGACCGAGCAGGGCTATGTGTACGCCTGGCTGCCCGCCACCCCCGGGTGTGAGGGGATCCCCTGCATGGGGCTCATCGCCCATATGGACACCTCGCCCGACGCGCCGGGCGGCGGAGTTCAGGCCCGGATCGTCCGCTACGAGGGCGGGGACATCGTGCTCAACCAGGAGAAGGGCATCGTCATGCGCGCCAGTGAGTTTGAGAGCCTGGAGAAGTACGTGGGGAAGGATCTGATCGTCACCGACGGCACCACCCTGCTGGGGGCGGACGACAAGGCGGGCGTGGCGGAGATCGTCTCGGCCATGGAGTACCTCACCGCCCATCCGGAGATCCCCCACGGCCGCATCGCGGTGGGCTTCACCCCCGACGAGGAGGTGGGCGCGGGCGCCGACTGCTTCGACATCGAGGGCTTCGGCGCGGCGGTGGCCTACACGGTGGACGGCGGCGAGCTGGGCGAGCTGGAGTATGAGAACTTCAACGCCGCCGGGGCCAAGGTGGTCGTCCACGGCGTCAACATCCATCCGGGCTCTGCCAAGAACAAGATGAAGAACGCCCTGCTCATCGGCCACGAGTTTGTCTCCCTCCTGCCTCCTGCCGAGACTCCCGCCCACACGGAGGGCTACGAGGGCTTCTACCACCTCTCCAACATGGCGGGGGATGAGACCCGGACCGAGCTGAGCTACATCATCCGGGACCACGACCGCGCCCGCTTTGAGGACCGGAAGCGGACCATGGAGCGCACCGCCGCCTATCTCAACGACAAGTACGGCGCGGGCACGGTGGAGCTGGAGCTGAAGGACCAGTATTACAACATGCGGGAGAAGATCGAGCCCCACATGTACCTGGTCCTCAAGGCCCGGGCGGCCATGGAGGCCTGCGGGGTCACCCCGCTGGAGGTGCCCATCCGCGGCGGTACCGACGGGGCCCGCCTCTCCTACGAGGGCCTGCCCTGTCCCAACCTGTGCACCGGCGGCGTGAACTTCCACGGCGTCCACGAGTACATCCCCACCTTTGCGCTGGAGAAGATGGTGGAGGTGCTGGTGCGCCTGGTGACCGCGGAGGGATAACCGGAGCAATCCGAAATGGTGAAAAAGGCTTCCCGCAAGGCAGATGCGGGAAGCCTTTTTGTTATCCCAGGGCCTTCTCGAAGCAGACCTGCGTCTGGGTGGTGCCGCAGGCAAACTGGAAGGAGACACGGCCCGCCTCCTGGTAGCCCAGCTTCTCATAGAACTTCCGGGCGGGCAGGTTGCCCTCGTAGGTATCCAGGCGGACGGCCTTGCAGCCCATACCGGCGGCCAGGCCCTCGGCAAAGGCCATCAGATTCCGGCCCAGGCCATGGCGGGTGATGACGGGATGGACCGCCAGAGTGTGGACCACCAGCACCTCGCCCCGCTTGGCGGGAACGGTCCACGCCGCATTGGCGTATTCCGCGGGCTGGACCTGGTCGAACACGGCGCAGGAGGCCACGTCGCCCCCCTGAATGTCCACATAGAGGGTACCGGCCTTCCCGGCCTCCCGGGCGTCCTCCCGGAGGGGATAGACCCCACGCCGCCAGCTGGTATCGCACTGTCCGGTCTGTTCTTCCCGGCGGAAGATGGCGTCGTAGAGCTCTTCGATGCCGTCCAAATCGCTGGGGATGGCTTTACGTATCATAGGTGACACCCCTTTTTCTGGATGAGTTGCCTTTTTTCTTCCTCTCCAGTATAATGAAAGGACGCAAAAAAGTCAAATGAGAAACCGATGACCGGGGCACAGGCCCCAAAAGGAGCGATTTCATGTCCAAAACACTGGTGTTGGCGGAAAAACCCTCGGTGGGCCGGGAACTGGCCCGGGTGCTGGGCTGTACGAAGAGCGGCGAGGGCTGTCTGGAGGGTGCGGAGTACATCGTCACCTGGGCCCTGGGCCATCTGGTGGAGCTCTCCGCCCCGGAGGAGTACGACAAGGCGTGGCAGAAGTGGGACCTCCTCACTCTGCCCATGCTGCCCGAACCGATGAAGACGGCGGTCATCCCCCAGAGCGCCCGGCAGTTCCGGGCGGTGCGGGCCCTGCTCCACCGGGGGGATGTGAAGGAACTGGTCATCGCCACCGACGCGGGCCGGGAGGGGGAGCTGGTGGCCCGCTGGATCCTGGAGAAGGCCGGGTGGAAGGGTCCCACGAAGCGGCTGTGGATCTCCTCCCAGACCGACCGGGCCATCCGGGAGGGCTTTGCCCATCTGCGACCGGCCGCGGAGTATGACAATCTCTTCTACTCCGCCCGGGCCCGGAGTGAGGCCGACTGGCTGGTGGGCCTCAATGTGACCCGGGCCCTCACCTGTAAGTATAACGCCCAGCTCTCCGCCGGGCGGGTGCAGACCCCCACCCTGGCCCTCATCGTGGACCGGGAGGAGGCCATCCGCTCCTTCCGGCCCCGGGAGTTTGACACCCTCCAGATCCGGCTGGAGGGCTTCACCGCCACCTGGCGGGACGGGCAGGGACAGGCCCGTATCTTCGACCGGGAGAAAGCCCGGGCCCTGGCCGGGCGTCTGGCGGGGAAGGAGGCGGTCATCCGCTCCCTCCAGCGCAAGCGCCGGGAGGTTCCGCCCCCTGCCGCCTACGACCTCACGGAGCTCCAGCGGGACGCCAACCGGAAGTACGCCTATTCGGCGAAAGAGACCCTGTCCATGATGCAGTCCCTCTATGAGAACCACAAGGTGCTCACCTATCCCCGTACCGACTCCCGCTACATCTCCCAGGACGTGGTGCCCACCCTGCCCGAGCGCATCACCTCGGTGGCGGTGGACGAGTACCGGGACCTGGCCCTCTCCATCCGGCGGCAGCGGCCCCTCCAGACGAAATATTTAGTGAACGACGCCAAGGTCTCCGACCACCACGCCATCATCCCCACCGAGGAGCAGGTGGAGCTCTGGCGGATGTCAGGGGGCGAGCGCAACATCTACGATCTGGTGGTGCGGCGCTTCCTGGCGGTTTTGCTCCCGCCCTGTGTGTATGAGGAGGTCCGCCTCACCCTGGAGGTGGACGGCGAGACCTTTACCGCCCGGGGAAAGGTGATGGTGGAGCCGGGCTGGCGCGCCGCTTATGACCGCTCCTTCTCAGACCTGGACCAGGAGGAGGACGAGGACGAGCGGGAGCAGGCCCTTCCGGTTCTGCGGGAGGGGGAGCGCTTCCCGGTGGGCGAGGTGCGCCTGCGCCCCGGACAGACGGCGCCCCCGGCCCGGTACACCGAGGCCACCCTCCTCACCGCCATGGAGCACCCGGGAAGCCAGGTGGAGGACCGGGAGGAGAGCCGTATCCTGGAGGAGACGGGCGGTCTGGGCACCCCGGCCACCCGGGCGGACATCATCGAGAAGCTCTTCTCCTCCTTCTATGTGGAGCGGCGGGGGAAGGAGATCGTCCCCACCTCCAAGGGCGTCCAGGTGGTGAAGCTGGCTCCCGCCGACCTGCGCTCGGCAGCCCTGACGGCCCGGTGGGAGGGCCGCCTGGGGGCCATCGCCCAGGGCAAGGAGCGGGAGGCCCACTTTGTGGAGGAGATGCGGCAGTACGCCAGCCACCTGGTGAGCGAGGTCAAGGCCAGCGACGCCTCCTACACCCACGACAACCAGACCCGGACCCCCTGCCCCGACTGCGGGAAGTACCTGCTGCGGGTCAAGACCAAGCGGGGGGAGATGCTGGTGTGCCCCGACCGGGAGTGCGGCTACCGCCGGAGTGTGAAGCAGACCACCAATGCCCGCTGTCCCAACTGCCACAAGCGGATGGAGCTGCGGGGCGAGGGGGAGAAGCAGATGTTTGCCTGTGTGTGCGGCTACCGGGAAAAGCTCTCCGACTTCAAAAAGCGCCGGGAAAAGGCGGGGGGCGGTAAGCGGGATGTGCGCCGCTACCTGGAGCAGCAGGCCCGGCAGGAGGAAACGGGGAACTCCGCCCTGGCCGCCCAGCTGGCCAAGTGGATGGAACAGAATCGATCGTAACGAGAGAAGAAGCGAAATGACAGGAGGTGTTCTGCGTGCAGCAACGACTGGCACAGGAGTTTTCCTTTCCTGAGCTGCTGCGCTTTGCCTTTCCGTCCATCGTGATGATGGTCTTTGTATCCCTGTATACCATCGTGGACGGATTGTTCGTATCCAATTTTGTGGGACCGGAGGCCGTGGCCGCCCTGAACCTGGTCTACCCGGTCCAGGGCGTGGCATTGGCCATCGGCATCATGTTTGCCACCGGCGGCAGCGCACTGGTGGCCATCCGGATGGGCCAGGGGCGCAATGAGGAGGCCCGCAGTGCCTTCACCCTGATTTTAGTGACCTCGGTCACCCTGTCACTGGCGGTGACCGTGCTGACGCTGACCAATCTGGAGTCCCTCTGCCGCTGGCTGGGCGCGGAGGGGGAGACGCTGGTTTACAGCGAGGTCTATCTGGGCACTCTGATCTGCTTTATCCCGGTGGGCGCCATCCAGCTCTTCTTTCAGAGCTTTTTTGTGACGGCGGGGCGCCCCAAGCTGGGGTTGGTCATGAACATCGGGGCGGGCGTCTTCAACATCGTGTTTGACTACCTGCTGGTGGTGCCCGGCGGGATGGGAGTGCAGGGAGCCGCCCTGGCCACCGGCGGAGGCTACTGCATCCCGGCCATCGGCGGACTCATTTTCTTCTGGCGCAACCGGAACGGCCTGTGCTTCCGGCGGCCCAAATGGGACGGCCGTCTCCTGCTCCAAACCTGCGCCAACGGCTCCTCGGAGATGGTGACCAACCTCTCCAGCTCGGTGACTACCCTGCTGCTGAACTTCTACACCCTGCGCTTTGCCGGGACCGACGGGGTGGCGGCCATCACGGCGGTCTTTTACTGCCAGTTCCTGATGACCTCCATGTTCATGGGCTTTTCCATGGGCGTGAGTCCGGTGATCTCCTACCACTACGGGGCGGAGAACCGGGATTATCTGCGGCGCACGGTGCGGCGGTGCGGCAGCTTTGTGCTCCTCTCCTCGGCAGCAGTGTGGGTCATCTCCCTTCTGGGGGTCACCGGGATCGTCAGCGCCTTTTTCCGGCCGGGTACGGCGGTCTTTGCCATGGCGGTGCGGGGCTTCCGCATCTTTGTGACAGGATTTTTGGGCGCGGGGATCAATATTTTTGCCTCGGCCCTCTTTACCGCCATCGGAGACGGCAAGACCTCTGCTCTCATCTCCTTTTCCAGGACCCTCTTTTTTGAGGTGCTGGCCATCGTAGTGCTGGGATATTTCTTTCAGATGGACGGAGTTTGGATAGCCGTCCCGGCGGCCGAGTTCATCACCGTGGGCGTGGTGGGCCTGTGCACCATAAGACTCCGGCGGGAGAACCTGCTCTGATCGAAACACAGAAAAGAACGGCCCCTCAGCAGAAGCAAGTTGCTCTGCTGAGGGGCCGTTTTGCGTCTTATTGCAGGTGTTCCGGGCCGAAGGACATGGGGAGAAGCTCTTCCAGCGTGGTCTCGATGACCTCCTCCTCACTGCGGGCGATATAGACCTTCATCCCGGGCAGGGCAAATTCCCGCAGGAATTGCCGGCAGATGCCGCAGGGATAGGCATAGCCCCGCTCCTCCGGAGGGGCGTCCTCGGGGAAACCGGCCACGGCGAGGGCGGAAAAGCGCTGCTCGCCCTCATAGACCGCCCGGAGCGCAGCGGTGCGCTCGGCGCAGATGGTGCCGCCGTAGGAGGCGTTTTCCACGTTGCAGCCCTGATAGACCTTCCCGGAGGAAGTCAGAAGGGCGGCCCCCACGCGGAAGTGGGAGTAAGGGACATAGCTGTGCGCCCTGGCCTCCAGGGCCAGGCGTACCAGTTCCTGCTTGTTCATAGAGCGCTCCTTTCGTCGATGGCGTGCAAACTCCTGCCGATTAGCCGGGAGGCCAGGTCATATCCCGTCCTGCCAGCACATGGAAGTGCAGGTGGTGGACGGACTGGCCGGCCTGCTCGCCGCAGTTGGAGACCACACGGAAGTCGGTGATCCCCAGGTCATGGGTCACCTTGGAGATGACCTCGAAGATATGGGCCACCACCGGGGCGTTCTCCCCGTTGATCTCCCCGCAGGAGCCGATGTGGGCCTTGGGAATGACCAGGAAGTGGGTGGGAGCCTGGGGGTCGATGTCGTAGAAGGCATAGACCTGTTCGTCTTCATAGACCTTGTTGGACGGGATCTCGCCCGCCGCGATCTTGCAGAACAGACAATCGCTCATAGAATAACCCTCCTTTGAACAGAAGATGGATGGGGGAAAGGACGCTTACAGTCCCAGCTTACCCGCGACGAAGTCGTCCACCGCGGCCAGGGCGTCATGCCCCATGACCAGAGGCCATGGGGACCCCGGATCGGAGTACTGCACGGGGCGAGTGAATCGCCCCGGCATCAAGGTTTTGCACCGGTTGGTGCAAAACGCTTGGAACGCCGCAGGGGCGGCGGGGCTGGATGACGCCCCTGCGGCAGAGTAGGAAGCGTGTGTCTTACAGTCCCAGCTTACCGGCGACGAAGTCGTCCACCGCAGCCAGGGCGTCATGCCCCATGACCAGAGGCCATGGGGACCCCGGATCGGAGTACTGCACGGGGCGAGTGAATCGCCCCGGCATCAAGGTTTTGCACCGGTTGGTGCAAAACGCTTGGAACGCCGCAGGGGCGGCGGGGCTGGATGACGCCCCTGCGGCAGAGTAGGAAGCGTGTGTCTTACAGTCCCAGCTTACCGGCGACGAAGTCGTCCACCGCAGCCAGGGCGTCATCCAGCTTGAGCACGTTGGAGCCGCCGCCCATGGCGGAGTCGGGCTTGCCGCCGCCCTTGCCGCCGCAGATGGCGGTGACGTGCTTGATGATGTCGCCGGCCTTGACGCCCTTCTGGACGGCCTCCTTGCCGCAGACGGCCAGGAAGGTGATCTTTTCGCCGTTGACGGAGGAGAGCACGGCCACCACGTTGGGCTGCTTGTCCCGGAGGAGGTCGCCCATCTGGCGCAGCTTGTTGGCGTCGGCGTCGGGCAGGGTGGCGGTGAGGACCTTCAGCTCGCCCACACTGTGGCCGCCCAGCAGGAAGCGCTCGGTCTCACCGGCGGCCTCCTTGGCCTTGTACTTCTCCACCAGGTGGCGCATCTGGCGCAGCTCCTCCATGGTCTGCTCCGCCTTCTCCCGCAGCTCGCCGGGCTTGGTCTTGAGGATGGCAGCGGCCTCAAAGAGCCGCTCCTGGTTGCGGTTCATGATCTCCAGGGACTTCAGGCCCGTGGTGGCCTCGATACGCCGCACGCCGGAGGCCACGGAGAACTCGCTGTTGATGTGGAACACGCCCACCTTGGCGGTGTTGTCCAGGTGGGTGCCGCCGCAGAACTCCACGGAGTAGCCGCCCATGTCCACCACGCGCACGGTGTCGCCGTACTTCTCACCGAAGAGGGCCTTGGCGCCGGTCTTTTTGGCCTCGTCCAGGCTCATCTCGTTGGTGACCACGGGATAGCCGTGGAGGACCGACTGGTTGACCAGCTCGGAGACCTTGCCCAGCTCCTCGGGAGTCATGGCGGAGAAATGGGTGAAGTCAAAGCGGAGGAAGTCGGGCTCCACCAGAGAGCCGGCCTGGTTGACGTGGTCGCCCAGGACGATCTCCAGCGCCCGCTGGAGCAGGTGGGTGGCCGAGTGGGCACGGGCCAGGGCCTGGCGGCGCTCCACATCGATGGAGGCGGTCACGGTGTCTCCCACCTTCAGGGCGCCGGCCTTGACCACGCCGGTGTGCATATACTTGCCGCCCTTGTTCTTCTGGACATCGTGGACCTCGAAGAGGGCGGAGTCGGTCTTGATGACGCCGTGGTCGGCGATCTGGCCGCCCATCTCCGCGTAGAAGGGGGTCTGATCCAGCACCACGATGGCCTCGGCGCCGGTGCCCACCTCGTCCCGCAGCTCTTCCTCAGCCACCAGAGCCAGGATCTGGCCCTGGGCCTCGGTCTGGGTATAGCCCACAAACTGGGTGGCGGGCATGTCCTTGCCGAACTCGATGCCGGCCCAGCCCAGGTCGCCCAGCGCCTCACGGGCCTTGCGGGCGCGGACACGCTGCTCCTCCATGAGGGCCTTGAAGCCGGCCTGGTCCACGGTCATGCCGGCCTCTTCCACCATCTCGATGGTCAGGTCGATGGGGAAGCCGTAGGTATCGTACAGCTTGAAGGCGTCGGCGCCGGAGAAGACGCTCTCCCCCTTCTCCTTGTGACCGGCGAGCATATCGTCAAAGATGCGCATGCCGCCGTCGATGGTCTTGGCGAAGTTCTCCTCCTCCACCCGGATGATCTTGGTGATATAGGCCTGACGCTCCCGCAGCTCGGGGTAGTGGCCCTCGTTCTCCTGGATGACGGTGTCGCAGACCGTGTAGAGGAAGGGATCGTTCACGCCCAGGAGCTTGCCGTGGCGGGCAGCCCGGCGGAGCAGGCGGCGCAGCACGTAGCCCCGGCCCTCGTTGGAGGGGAGCACACCGTCGCAGATCATGAAGGTGGCGGAGCGGATGTGGTCGGTGATGACCCGGAGGGACACGTCCTTCTCCCGGCTCTGGCCGTAGCTGGCGCCGGTGATCTCGGTGACCTTGTTGGTGATGTTCATGACGGTGTCCACGTCGAAGAGGGAGTCCACGTCCTGGCACACCACGGCCAGGCGCTCCAGGCCCATGCCGGTGTCGATGTTCTTCTGCTTGAGCTCGGTGTAGTGGTTCTCGCCGTCGTTGTCGAACTGGGAGAACACCACGTTCCAGACCTCCATATAGCGGTCGCAGTCACAGCCCACCGTGCAGCCGGGCTTGCCGCAGCCGTACTTCTCGCCGCGGTCGTAGTAGATCTCGGAGCAGGGGCCGCAGGGGCCGGAGCCGTGCTCCCAGAAGTTGTCCTCCTTGCCGAACTTGAAGATGCGCTCGGCGGGGATGCCGATCTCCTCGTTCCAGATGCGGAAGGCCTCGTCGTCGGCGGGGGTGGTCTCATTTCCGGCAAAGACGGAGGGGTAGAGACGGTTGGGGTCCAGGCCCACCCACTCGGGGGAGGTCAGGAACTCCCAGGCCCAGTGGATGGCCTCCTTCTTGAAGTAATCGCCGAAGGAGAAGTTGCCCAGCATCTCGAAGTAGGTGCCGTGGCGGGCGGTGTGGCCGATGTTCTCGATGTCGCCGGTGCGGATGCACTTCTGGCAGGTGGTCACACGGTGACGGGGGGGCTCCTGCTCGCCGGTGAAGAAGGGCTTCATGGGCGCCATGCCGGAGTTGATGAGGAGAAGGCTGGCGTCATTCTGGGGGATGAGGGAAAAGCTGGGGAGACGGAGATGGCCCTTGGTCTCAAAGAACTTGAGGAACATCTCGCGGAGTTCGTTGACTCCATACTGCTTCATGGGAAGGACCTCCAAAGAAAAGATATGGGTGGGATGAAAAAACCGCCCCTGGCGCTGGCCAGGGGCGGAAAAGTTCCACGGTACCACCCTGATGATCCCCCGATCGGGGACCTCTCATTCGCCCGGTAACGGGGGCGGGACGTTCCGTTCGTCGCGGACGGCTCAGGAGTGGCGTGCGAAATCCGGTCCGCCGAGGGCTTGCACTCTCCCCTCTCGCTTCCAGACGCCGGAATTCCGCTTGGCTCCGTCAAAGCCTTACAACTTGATTACGGAGTAATTTTATCACACTTTTCCACAATGTCAACCGTTGAATTGCACACATCAGGAACGGTGCAGGAGCGCCAGCAGGCTGCTCTCCCGGCGGGCGGCGGAGAAGCGCTGCCCGGTGAGGAGGTAGCAGACCACCGGAATGGAGGCGGCGATACTCACTCCCACCACGCACCCGGCCAGAATGGCCAGATAGAGGAGCACCTGGTCGGGGATGGTATCTACCGTGTCGTGGAGGAGGACATACCAGAGATGCTGCATCAGGTTGATGGCCTTGGGGTGGGCCAGGTAGACCCCGAAGGAGATACCGGAAAAATAGGTCATTACCCGCCCGCTCTCCCGCTGGGAGAGGTAGGAGCGGGCCAGCAGGAAGAGAACCACCGAGAGCAGGGCGGCAAAGAGATTGAGATAGCTCTTGAAGGTCTCGTCATAGACGCCGGAAGAATCGGTGCGCCAGGCGGTCCCGGCGGCGATGAGGATATAGAGGACCCCTGCCGCGGCCCAGAGCGTCCGGCGGGAGGGGAGATGCTCCATGCGCTCCAGCGCGGCCCCCAGGAGAAAATAGCCCAGATAGCCGCCCAGAAAGATCAGGTTGAAGCTCCCGTGCTCGGTCAGGGCAGTACGCCAGAACCCCTCGGGGAGGAAGGCCCGCAGGGTGTGCAGACCCAGCACCAGCACGAACCAGAGCCCCAGCAGATACCGCCACAGAACCGGGGTGAGCCCGTCGGCCATCTTTTTCAGAAGGGGAGCCAGCAGGTACATGGGCACCAGCGCGTAGAGGAACCAGTAGGGGACCACCACCGGATTGTGCAGGAGATTGCCCAGCAGGGAGGCGGCTCCCGCCGGGTCGCCCCGGGCGGTGAGCAGGATGATGAGCCCCGACCAGGCCAGCAGGGGGAGGAGGATCTTGGGCAGGCGTTTTTTCAGCACCACGCCGGGATCGGCGGTCTCGGGCCGGGACAGGAGCAGGGCCCCCGAGAGCATGAAGAAGAGGGGAACGGCGGTGGTGGCCAGGGCGGTGATAAGGTTGGAGAAGTGCCACACCGCCGCGTTTTCCGGATGGCGCAGGGCCCCCGCCGCCGTGTGGAGATAGACCACGCCGAACATGGAGAGCACCCGCATCAGATCATAGTCAAAGCGGCGCTTGACGGTCACGGTTCACTCACCTGCCTTCTCAGAAGAGAGAGCGCGGGAGCAGGGTGGGGGAGCTGGAGGGTGAACTTCATCTGCGGGGTGCGGGGCTCCTCTAGGGGGAAGCCGTCGGCGTCTGCCATGACCGGGACCTGGAAGGAGACCGGCTCCAGACCGGGGCCGATGAGCTCCAGGGTGTCCCCGGCGCGGAACTTGTTGCGCAGAGAGCACACCGCCCGGCCGTCGGGGGCGCAGGAATCCACCACGGCGCAGACCTGGTAATCCCGGATGTAGCGGGCGTCCTCGGTGAACTGACCCGGCTGGCCGAACCAGAAGCCGGTGGAGTAGTGGCGGTGGCTCACCTTTTCCACTTCATCCCGCCACACGGAGGAGAGGGGCACACCGGCCTGGGCCGCGTCCACCGCGTGGCGGTAGGCGCTGGTGATGACGGCGGCGTAGTAGGCCGACTTGGCCCGGCCCTCGATCTTGAGGGAGTCCACCCCCGCCTCCATCAGCTCCGGGATGTGGTCGATCATGCACATGTCCCGGCTGTTCATGATGAAGGTCTCGCCGTTCTCCTCGTAGACGGGGAAGTATTCGCCGGGGCGCTTTTCCTCCATCAGGGCGTATTTATAGCGGCAGGGCTGGGCACAGGCGCCCCGCTGGGCGTCCCGGCCCGTCATGTAGTTGGAGAGCAGGCACCGGCCCGAGTAGCTCACGCACATGGCGCCGTGGACAAAGGCCTCGATCTCCAGCGCCTTGGGCGTCTTGGCGCGCAGCTCGGCCACCTCCTCCAGGGAGAGCTCCCGGGCCAGGATGACCCGGTCGGCCCCCAGATCGTGCCAGGCCCGGGCCACTTCGTAATTGGTGACCCCTGCCTGGGTGGAGACGTGGCGCTTGAGGCCGGGGGCGTGCTTTCCGGCCAGGGCGAACACGCCCAGATCGGCCATGATGACGGCGTCCACCCCGGCGTCCGCGATGAGCTCCAGCCAGGCGGGGAGCCGGCTTACCTCATCGTTGCGGGGCATGGTGTTGCAGGTCACATGGACCTTGACGCCCCGGGCGTGGCAGAAGGCCACCGCCTCCCGGAGCTGGTCGGGGGTAAAGTTGCCGGCGAAGGCCCGCATACCGAAGTCACTTCCGGCCAGATAGACCGCGTCGGCGCCGTAGGTCACGGCCATGCGCAGGCGCTCCATATCTCCGGCGGGGGAGAGCAGTTCGATTGACATAGTACCATCCTCTCTGTTTCTTGTGGTGCAGGAAGAACGGCGGACACGGCTGGCCGTGTCCGCCGTAGACTGTCGACAAAGAATACTGCTGCGATTTTAGCTGTAAATGCCTCGCAGAGTTCCGCCGTCCGCAGACGGCGGAAGAAAGTTCAGATCCGTTTTTTCCGAGGACATGTGCCTTGGAAAAAACACGTCTCAGCCCACAAGCGTGCGCGCTTTGCGCGTGCGACGCAGGGGGCTGCATCTCCTCTCAAAAATGCCTGCATTTTTGAGAAGCGTGTCGAAGCATTTCGACACACAGCGGCGGACACGGCTGGCCGTGTCCGCCGCTTGAGCGCAGTGGTGCGTGTTACTGGGAGGTCTGATAGCGCTCCTGGCTGGCGATAAAGCGCTGATGCTCCTTGTAGGTCTTGAAGAAGGAGTGGGTGCCGTCATCGCCCAGGGCGTAGTAGTAATAGTTGGTATCCGCGGGGTAGAGGGCAGCGCGCAGGGCGTCAATGCCGGGACAGGAGATCGCCGTGGGGGGCAGGCCCTTGTGGGTAGAGGTGTTGTAGGGCGTGTCCGCGTTGGTGTCCACCACGGTCCCGCCGGTGGCGTAGAGGATCGTGGCGTCGATGTTGAGGTAACCGGCGGTCTCGCTGGTGGGATTTTCAAGACGGTTATAGATGACCGAGGCGATCTTGGTCTGGTCGGTACCGTCGGTCTCCTTCTCGATCATGGAGGCGATGGTGACGATCTCTCCCACCGTGTAGCCGCGGTCGGCAGCGTCCTGCCGCATCTCGTCGGTAAACATCTCGTCAAAGCGCAGGATCATCTTGTTCAGGATCTGCAGGGGGTCACCGCCCATATAGAAGGTATAGGTATCGGGGAAGAGATAGCCCTCCAGCCGGTGGTAATCGCCGGTGGGCAGATCCTTGAGGAAGGAGTATTTGAACTGGTGGTTGGCCGCCTCCTCCTGGAGCTTGGCCGCCGTGGAGACCCCTTCCTTCTCCAGCAGGGCGAAGATCTGGTCCAGAGTCATGCCCTCGGTGATGGTGACTGTGACCTCTTTCCGGCTGGAAGAGCCCTTGCCCATGTTGCTGATGAGGGCGTGATAGTCCATATCGGTATCCAGCTCATAGGTGCCGGCGGTGATCTTATTGTCCTTCTCCGCGCCGGTAAAAGAGGCAAAGAGCTTGAAGAGAAATTTGTACTCGATCAGGCCGTTGTCCTTCAGGGTGTCGGCCACCTGGTCCAGGGAGGTATTTTCCTCAATGGTGACGGTGGCGGCGTGCTCGGGCTTATTGAGGGCCAGCACATCGCAGGCAGCCACCCAGCCCAACGCCGCCAGCAGCGCCGAGATGCCGATGACGAAGATCACATAGAGCATGGCTCCGTAGGGACCAAAGCGCCCCTTGCGCTTCCCTCTGGGGCGGTTGGGCCGGGAGGGGCCGGAATCCCGGGAGGGCGGTGTGGTGCGGGAGGATGCGGTGCTGCGGGAGCCGGAAGCAGACGAGGTCCGGCGGCGGGTCTCCCCCCCGCTCTGCAAGTGGGAGGGGGTATATCTGCGTCCCTGGACCCGCCGTCCCGGCGAGCGTTCATATTCCTGTGACATGGATTCAACTCCTAACTGTACCGCCGCGCCGGCGGGGCACGGCGGCCGGACCTCCGCCGGAGGGGCGGAGAAAACGGTGAAACGAGACCACGATCGGCATGCACCTGTGGCAGCCTTACCACATAGTATGGGTCAGTTCGGGCGAAGGCAAACCACCGACGCCCAGAAAAGGTGAGGTGTATCTACTTATGTGTGGAAACAACAATGGGTTTGGCGGCGGAAACTGCATGTGGATCGTGATCGTGATTCTGGTACTGTGCTGCTGCTGCGGTGGCGGCAGCGGGATGGGATGGAGCGGCAACAGCGGCGGTTGCTGCTGCGGCGGAAACCGGATGCATAACGGCTGCTGCGGCGAGAGCTGCTGCGGAGACAGCTGCTGCTGAGCGGAGAGCAGCCTGAAACAAGCGGGGAATTTCCCCGCTTGTTTCTTTTTGCATCAAAGGGCGGCGGGACCGAAGGTCTCCTCCTCGGTGAGGACCAGGTCCACCGGCGCATCGTGTTCCTCCCGGGGGACTGCATCCAGCAGGAAGCAGGACCGGCACAGGGCCACGGTAACGGCCTTCGTCTGGGGGAGATAGCGGTCATAGTAGCCGCCCCCCTGGCCCAGCCGGTAGCCCCGGCGGTCAAAGGCCAGGCCCGGGACCAAGACCAGATCGATCTCCCCGGGGGAGACCACGGGGCGGTCGGGCCCCGGTTCCAGCATGCCGTAGCGGTGGCGCACCAGCGGGAGGGACGGGTCGTAGACCCGTGCGTCCATGATTCCGGGCGCGTCGGCACAGCGGGGGAGGAGGAGCCGCTTGCCCCGGGCAATCAGCTGGGGCAGCAGGCGGAGGGTATCCAGCTCGGCCCCCATGCCGCAGTAGAGCAGCAGGGTGTCCGCCCGCTCCACGGCGGGAAGGGAGAGGAAGCGGGCAAAGAGGGCTTCATCGCTCTCATGCCGCTCCTCCGGCGTGAGGGCCTTCATCTGCGCGCGGATGGTCCGGCGCAGGGCGGCCTTTTGCTCATCCATGGTAGTGCACCGCCTGGGCTACGGCCTGGGCGGCGGGCGCGCCGGCCAGGACCTCGATCAGCTTGAGACCGAAGGGGAAGGCGGAACCAGCGGCCTGGGCGGTGACGATATGGCCGTCCACCACCACGCGGGCGCCCCGCTCCACCACGGAGGAGCCCATTTCATCCTCCATGCCGGGGTAGCAGACCGCCTTCCGGCGGTCCAGCAGGCCCATACCGGCCAGGATGGTGGGCGCAGCACAGATGGCGGAGAGCCAGATGCCCCGGTCATAGGCCCCCTGGATGAGGCCGAGGGCGGGGATGCTGTTCTGAATGACCTCCACACCGCCCAGTCCGCCGGGGAGAAGGAGCATCTTGGCCCGCTCCAGATCCACATCAGCCAGGGACAGGTCGGCGGCGACCTGGATGCCGTGGCCGCCGGTGACGGTCATGCCGTCCACGCCCACCAGGGCGGTCTCAATGCCGGCGCGGCGGAGCAGATCGGCGGGGACAAGCGCCTCGGCCTCTTCAAAGCCGGTGCCAAGCAGAATGTAAACCATAGGAAAACCTCCTCGTTTCGATTCAGGTTGGATCGGATACCATGGGGGAGAGGATCTCCCAGAGCTGATGGTGGAGCGACTCGATGGTGCGAAGGGAGCCGTCGGCCTCCGTACAGGGGATGACCTTCCACCCCAGCACCGGGGCGGCGGCCAGGGCCGTGCGGCGGCACAGGGCCAGATACTCCGGGTCCACCTCGTGGATGTCGCCGGAGGTGTGGGTGCTGGCCTCCCGGCTGCGCAGGAGGGTCAGGGCCTGCTGGGTGGGCATGTCCAGATAGAGCACCAGATCGGCCCGGGGGAGCCCCAGCTTGGTGTGCTCAAAGTCATCCAGCCAGCGGAAAAACTCCTCCCACTGGTGGGGAGGCAGCTTGCAGGCCTGGTGGACGGCGTTGGAGGTGCTGTACCGGTCGGAGAGAACCAGTCCGCCCCCCTCATAATAACTCCCCCACACCTTTTTCCAGGAGGCGTAGCGGTCCACCGCGAAAAAGGCGGAGGCGGCATAGGCGTTCACGTCGGAGGGGTGGGTGCCGAACTCCCCGCCCAGATACATCCGGATGAGGGCGGAGGAGGGCTCGCTGTACTGCGGAAAGACCAGACGCTGGAAGGGACGGCCCTCCTGCTCCATCCGCTGACACAGACGGGCAAACTGGGTGGACTTGCCCGAGCCGTCGGTCCCTTCGAATACAATTAGTTTACCAGACAATGAGGATTCCTCCCATTTACTTGCCGCGCAGGCGCGCCCCCGCCGCCTGGAAGAGGACCAGGGGGAGCTTGGCCATGCGGTTGATGCGCTTGGGATCTTTGATGAGACGGTAGAGCCACTCCATCCCGGCCTTCTGCCAGGCCTCGGGGGCGCGCTCTGTCTGTCCGGCGAACACGTCCAGCGCGCCGCCAAGGCCCACCATAAACTTGGCGCCGGTGGCGGGGCCGTTCTGCGCCATCCAGAGCTCCTGCTTGGGCGCGCCCAGGCAGACCAGGACCACGTCGGGCTCCGCCTCCCGCACGGCCTGGATGACGGGCGCATCCTCCTTGAAATAGCCGTCATGGGTGCCGCACACGGTCAGGCCGGGGTGCCGCTGGCGCAGGTTGACGGAAGCCATCTCGGCGATGCCGGGCTTGGAGCCCAGCAGGAATAGCCGCTTGCCGTGCTGTGCCATCCAGGCCATGAGCCCGTCGGCAAAATCGATGCCCGGGACCCGTCCGTTCAGCGGACGCCCCAGGATCTTGGAGGCATAGACCACGCCGATGCCGTCGGGCATGGAGAGGTCGGCCTGATTGAGCACGGTGCGGAAGGCCTCGTTTTTCTGAGCGGCCAGCAGGAATTCGGGGTTGGGTGTGACGGCATAGTGGAACCCGCCGGCCTCGATGAGGGAAGCGGCGGTATGGACCATCTCCTCGGGGGAGAGGGTGTCGAAGCCCACACCCAGTATGTCAGTTTTCAAAATAAAAGACCTCCGATAAGGATCATTTTGTGCTCCCCATTGTAACACAACCGCCGGGAGAAGTCTATGAAAAAACCATTAAGACCGGCGCACCAGCGGGAAAACAGGGCTTGACAAGGGAGAGGAAGGTCATTATAATGAATATAACCTTGGACCGAGAGGTATTTTTTTAAACCTCTTTACTTTAGCACATAAAAGCATAAGTGTGCTAAAGCGAACCATGAGATGATGGAGGAGCTTGCAATGAAATATCTGCCGAAATTGACTGCCATGGCGCTCTCCGTGGCGATGGCGGCCTCCCTGGCCGCCTGTTCCAGTTCCGATCCGTCCGCCTCTCCCGCCCAGAGCGCGGGGGGAGACACCGGTACCCAGGGTGGGCAGGACAGCTACACCATCGGCGTGTGCCAGCAGATGCAGCACGAGGCGCTGGATGCGGCCACGCAGGGCTTCCAGGACGCCCTGAAGGAAAAGCTGGGCGACCAGGTGGAGATCAAGGTGGAGAACGCCTCGGGCGACTCCAATAACTGCAATACCATCGTGGGCAGCTTTGTCTCCAACGGCGTGGATCTCATCATGGCCAACGGCACCACCGCCCTCCAGGCGGCGGCCTCTGCCACCGAGGATATTCCCATTCTGGGCACCTCCATCACCGAGTACGGCGTGGCCCTGGGCCTGAACGACTTTGACGGGGTCACCGGCTTCAACGTCTCGGGCACCTCCGATCTGGCCCCGCTGGATGAACAGGCCGCCATGCTCCAGACCTGGTTCCCCGACGCGGAAAAGGTGGGCCTGCTCTCCTGCTCCGCCGAGCCCAACTCCGCCTATCAGGTCAGCGCGGTGCAGGGCTATCTGGAGGAGATGGGCTATACCTGCACCAGCTACACCTTCTCCGACTCCAATGATCTGGCGGCTGTGGCCGAGTCGGCCTGTGCCGCCGAGGATGTCCTCTACATCCCCACCGACAACACCGCCGCCCAGAACGCCGAGCTGATCGGCAACATCGCCCTGGCGGCCAAGACCCCCATCATTGCCGGTGAGGAGGGCATCTGCCGCGGCTGCGGCGTGGCCACCCTGACCATCAGCTACTATGACATCGGCTACGCCACCGGCGAGATGGCCTATGAGATCCTGGTCAACGGCAAGGATCCCGCCGAAATGGCCATTGAGTACGCGCCCCAGTTCACCCCCAAGTACAACCCGGCCATCTGCGAAGAGCTGGGCCTCACCCCGCCCGAGGGATATGAGGCGATCGAGTAATCTGTCCCCCGCATAAAATCCAAAAGCAGCGGAACGTCCGTTTCCGCTGCTTTTGGGCGCATTTCCGCGATTTAAGGAGGAGATCATCTGTGGACATCACAGCCTTATTCAATATGATGCCGGGAGCGGCCGCCCAGGGACTCATCTGGGGCATCATGGCCATCGGCGTCTATCTGACCTATAAAATCCTGGACGTGGCCGACCTGACGGTGGACGGCACCATGTGCACCGGCGGCGCCGTCTTTATCATGCTCACCATGGCGGGGGTCCCCATGCCCCTGGCCCTGCTGGGCTCCTTCCTGGCCGGTATGCTGGCCGGACTGGCCACGGGATTTTTCCACACTGTGTGCGGCATTCCCGCCATCCTGGCCGGCATCCTCACCCAGCTGGCCCTCTACTCGGTCAACCTGCGCATCATGGGACAGGCCAACCAGCCCATCAGCTTCCGGAACTATGATCTGCTGGTGTCCTCCCGCAATGTGAAATCCCTCAGCCTGGAAAACCCCATCCTCATCGGGGTGATTTTTGCGGCGGTCATCATCGCCCTGCTCTACTGGTTTTTCGGCACCGAGCTGGGCTGCTCTCTCCGGGCCACGGGTGCCAACGCCAACATGGCCCGGGCCCAGGGCATCAACACCAATGTGGCCAAGGTGCTGGGCCTGATGCTCTCCAACGGTCTGGTGGCCCTCTCCTCGGCGCTGCTGGCCCAGTACCAGGGCTTCGCCGACGTGAACATGGGCCGGGGCGCCATCGTCATCGGTCTGGCCGCCGTCATCATCGGCGAGGTGCTCTTCTCGAAGATCTTCCACAACTTCGCCCTGCTGCTGCTCAGCGTGGTCATCGGCTCGGTGCTCTACTATGTGGTGTACAATGTGGTCATCTGGCTGGGCCTGAACACGGACGACATGAAGCTCATCACCGCCCTGATCGTGGCCCTCTTCCTGAGCATCCCGTACTGGAAGGGGAAGTACTTCTCCAAATCCGCCAAGAAAGGAGCGGCCAGCCATGCTTGAGATCAAAGGGGTCTGTAAGACCTTTAACGCGGGCACCGTCAATGAGAAGCGGGCCCTCAATCACCTCACCCTCACCCTGAACGACGGGGATTTCGTCACGGTCATCGGCGGAAACGGCGCCGGTAAGTCCACCATGCTCAACGCGGTGGCCGGGGTATTCCCGGTGGATGAGGGCACCATCACCATTGACGGGGTGGATGTGACCCGCCTGCCCGAGCACAAGCGGGCGTCCTACATCGGCCGGGTGTTCCAGGACCCCATGATGGGAACGGCGGCCACCATGCAGATCGAGGAGAACCTGGCTCTGGCGGCCCGGCGGGGCAAGCGCCGGGGCCTGCGGGTCGGCATCACCGGAAAGGAGCGCGCCGAGTACCGGGAGCTCCTCAAGATTTTGGACCTGGGCCTGGAGGACCGTCTGACCTCCAAGGTGGGTCTGCTCTCGGGCGGCCAGCGGCAGGCTCTGACCCTGCTGATGGCCAGTCTGGTCCGCCCCAAGCTCCTGCTCCTGGATGAGCACACGGCTGCACTGGACCCCAAGACGGCGGCCAAAGTGTTGGATACCACCGAGAAGATCGTCCACCGGGACAACCTTACCACCCTGATGATCACCCACAACATGAAGGACGCCATCGCCCACGGCAACCGCTTGGTGATGATGTATGACGGCCATATCGTGCTGGATATCTCTGGGGAGGAGAAGAAGCGCCTGACGGTGGAGGACCTGCTGGAACAGTTCACCAAGGCCAGCGGCGAGGAGTTTTCCAGTGACCGCGCCCTGCTCTCCTGATCAAACAGAATAAAACCGACCCGCCGCAGAGAAATGCTCTGCGGCGGGTCTTTCTATCTTAAGGGATAATTCGAAGGGGTGAGCGGTATACTACCTCCACAAGGAGGTGGTTTTTCATGAGCGAAGTCAATGCCGATGGGGTCCTGATCAACCCGCAGGAGGCCCTGCTCCAGCAGGTGCAGCACCGGACCAATGCCCTGATGGCCCGTCGTCCGGACGGAATGGAAGAGGATGAGATGGTCACCGGCGTACAGGCGGCCAACGGCCAGTGCGCCGGAACCGTGGGCGGAGTCCATCTGCCTGCCGGGCAGCAGGCACACCGGAGTGAAAAAAAGGGCCGGGACCGCGGCTGACCGAGTCGGCGGAGGCCCTTTCGGAGGGACCGTCTGTCATAGAGAGGGCCTCCGCCGCATATAGATGCCACAGAGTAAAAACCTGGAATTTATACGCAGGAGTGTGGCAGACATGCAAATCAACTGGAATGAAAATCAGGCCCTGCTGCGGGGGACCGCAGCCGAGGCTCCCGTCTATTCCCATACCAACCACGGCATGGAGTATGAGGCCTTTCCCCTGATGGTACGCAGGCTCTCCGGGGCGGAGGACCGGGTCAACGTCATCGTCTCCCGGGCACTGCTCCAACAGCATCCTGTCCAGGCCGGGCAGGAGGTGGAGATCGAGGGGGAGGTCCGCTCCTTCAATAACAAGAGCGGGAAGGGAAGCCGGCTGGTCATTACCCTGTACGCCCGGCAGCTGCGGGAGGGCGTGGGAGAGCACTGCAACGATCTGGTCCTGGCCGGGGCCATCTGCAAGCCGCCGGTCTTTCGGCGCACCCCCATGGGGCGGGAGATCTGCGATCTGCTGCTGGCCGTCAACCGGCGCTACGGCCGGGCGGACTATCTGCCCTGTATCGCCTGGGGAGCGCTGGCCCGCCGCTGCGCGGAGCTGTCCGTGGGGGATGCCATCCGGCTGGAGGGGCGCTTCCAGAGCCGGACCTATACGAAAGTGGAGCAGGGGGAGACCACCCAGCGCATCGCCTACGAGATCTCCGTCATGCAGCTGGAGCCGGTGGAAGCCATCGAATAGAATACATAGCAGCGCGCAGTCCCGTCCGGGGCTGCGCGCTTTTTTGCGGCTGGGACTTGACAATTGTGTATATGGCATATATACTGTATATGTCGAGTATATACAGTATGACAGAGGTGCGCCATGGATATCATCATTCGCAATACGGGAGAGGTCCCGATCTACGACCAGATCACCCGCCAGATCAAGAGCCTGATCCTGAAGGGAGAGCTCCGGGAGGGGGAGGCGCTGCCCTCCATGCGTCTGCTGGCCCGGGAGCTGCGGATCTCGGTCATCACCACCAAGCGGGCCTATGAGGAGCTGGAGCGGGAGGGATTTCTCACCACGGTCCCCGGAAAGGGCTGCTTTGTGGCCCCCCGCAATCTGGAGCTGGTGCGGGAGGACGCCCTGCGCCGGGCGGAAGAACACCTGGGCGCGGCGGTGGAAGTGGCGCGGACCGGGGGCATCACGCTGGAAGAGCTGATGCAGACACTGACCATTCTGTACGAAGGGGAGGAAGCCTGATGAACTATGAGAATGCCATTGAGATCGAACATCTGACCAAGGATTACGGCAGCTTCCGGCTGGACGATGTGACCCTGGCGGTGCCGGGAGGGACCATCCTGGGCCTCATCGGGGAGAACGGCGCGGGAAAGTCCACTACCATCAAGTGCATCCTGAATCTGGTCCGGCGGGACGCCGGGGAGATCCGGATCTTTGGGATGGACAACCGGAAGGAGGAGCGGGCAGTCAAGGAGCAGGTGGCGGTGGTACTGGACGAGTGTCCGTTCCATGAGCTCCTCACGCCCCACATGGTGGAGACCATCCTCTCCGGCGCCTGCCCCGGCTGGGACAGCAAGCGGTTCCACAGCCTGCTGGGGGAGTTTGAGCTGCCCGAGAAAAAGCTGGTGAAGGAATTTTCCCGGGGCATGAAGATGAAGCTCTCCATTGCCGCGGCGCTGGCCCGCAATCCGCGCGTGCTTCTGCTGGACGAGGCCACCAGCGGGCTGGATCCGGTGGTGCGGGACAGGATCCTGGAGCTCTTTCTGGATTTCGTCTCCGATGAGTCCCATGCCGTGCTGCTCTCCAGCCACATCACCAGCGATCTGGAGAAGGCGGCGGACTATGTGGCCTACCTGCACCGGGGAAAGCTGGTGCTCCAGGGGGCCAAGGATGAGCTTCTGGACGAGTATGGCCGTCTGGCCTGTACCCGGGGAGAGATGGACCGGGTGGACCCCGCCTTCCTGGTGGGCCGGCGGGAGAGCGCCTTCCAGTGCGAGGCGCTGGTGCGGGACAAACGGGAGTTCCGCCGCCGCTACCCGGAGCTGGCGGTGGACCCGGTGAGTCTGGAGGATTTGATGGTATTTACGGTGCGAGGTGACAGAGCATGATGGGATATGTGCGGAAAGATTTTCTCCTGATGCGCAAGCAGATGCGGACCTACGGCGTGATTCTTCTGGTCTATGGGGCCATCAGCGCCGCCGGTGTGTGGGAGTCCTACATCCTCTCGGGCTTTGTGGTGCTGGTGACCCTGATGTGCCCCCTCTCGGCCATGGCCTTCGATCAGGTCTCCCGGTGGGACAGCTATGCCTGCACCCTGCCCGGCGGGGCCAGGAACGCGGTGCGGGGGCGCTATGTCTATACGGCGGTCATCGCCCTCGGGAGCGTGCTGATCTGCGGCGCGCTGTGCCTGCTCATTCATGCGTTTGGCCTGCTGAGCGACGATCCGCTCGAGATGGTGGCCGCCACGGTGACAACCGGGTTGGTGAGTCTGCTGATGGCCAGCATCACCCTTCCGCTGTGCTACCGGTTCGGCGTGGAGCGGGGGCGCACCCTGATGACGCTGGTTTTTGTAGTTGCCTTTGTGGCCATTGTGGGGAGCGCGGGCTTCCTGTTCCCGGCCATCGGCGCGGAGGAGCGCCTCCAGGAGAGCGCAGCCGCTTTGGCGGTTGGCCTGATTCTGGTGACCGTGGCGGCCTACTTCATCTCCTGCCGCATCTCGCAGCGCATCTATGCCCAAAAAGAGTGGTAATACGACGCTTTAACAGGAAGACAGCCCGGAATGCACAGGCATTCCGGGCTGTCTTTGTTTATTCGTTTTTCTTTTGCGGGCTTACAGCTTGCTCAGATCCCGCACGGGGACATCCCAGATGTCCCGGGCGTAATCCCGGATGGAGCGGTCGGCGGCAAAGATGCCGGAGCGGGCCACATTCATCAGGGACATCTGGTTCCACTTCTTGCGGTCCAGATAGGTGTCGGCCGCCTTCTTCTGGGCGTTGCGGTAGCTGTCAAAGTCGGCCAGGAGCAGATACTCGTCGGCCGGGCAGCCGTCTCCGAAGAGCAGGCGCTTTGCCAGGTCGTTGTAGCTCACGCCATCCTGGAAGCCCTGGGCCAGAGCATCCACCACGGCGCGCAGGTCATTGTTGTGCATATAGTACTCGTAGGAGTGGTAGCCCTTGGCCTTGAGCTCGCTGACCTCGTGGGCCTTGAGACCGAAGAGGAAGATATTCTCATCCCCCAGGACCTGGTGCATCTCCACGTTGGCGCCGTCCAGGGTACCGATGGTCACGGCGCCGTTCATCATGAACTTCATGTTGCCGGTGCCGCTGGCCTCCTTGCCGGCGGTGGAGATCTGCTCGCTCAGCTCGCTGGCGGGCATGAGCTTCTCGGCCAGAGAGACCCGGTAGTTCTCCAAAAAGACCACCTGGAGCTTATCCTTGCAGATGGGATCGGCGTTGATGGTGGCGGCCAGGGAGTTGATGAGGTGGATGATCCGCTTGGCCACATAGTAGCCGGGGGCGGCCTTGGCGCCGAAGAGGTAGACCTTGGGGACGATCATGAAATTGGGATCTTCCTTCAGGTGCTGGTACTCATAGATGATGTGCAGCACGTTGAGGAGCTGGCGCTTATACTCGTGCAGACGCTTGACCTGTACGTCAAAGACGGCGTCGGTGTTGAGGATGATGCCGCTCTCCCGGGCCACATAGGAGGCAAAGGCCTTCTTGTTGGCCTGCTTGATGGCGTCCAGGCGCTCCAGCACGGCGCTGTCGTCCTTGTACTTCTCCAGGCCAGAGAGGGCGTCGGGATCCAGAAGATAGCGGTCCCCGCCGCAGCACTCCTTGATGAGGGCGTCCAGCTGGGGGTTGCACTCGCTGAGCCAGCGGCGGTGGTCGATGCCGTTGGTGACATTCTTGAATTTGCCGGGGGTGCGCAGATAGGCGTCGTGGAAGACCTCCCGCTTGAGGATATCCGAGTGGAGGGCGGACACGCCGTTGACGGCAAAGCAGGCGCAGATGCACAGGTTGGCCATGCGGACGTCGCCGCCCCAGATGATGGCCATGCGCTCCACCTTGGACATATCCCCGTGGAAGTAGGTGGTCAGCTCGGCCTGATAGCGGTTGCTGATCTCCACGATGATCTGCCAGATCCGGGGCAGCAGGTCGATGACCAGCTGCTGGGGCCAGCGCTCCAGCGCCTCGGCCAGAACGGTGTGGTTGGTATAGGCCACCGTGTGGGTGACGATGTTCCAGGCCTCATCCCAGCCGTAGCCCTCCTCGTCCAGCAGGATGCGCATGAGCTCGGGGATGACCAGGGTGGGGTGGGTGTCGTTGATCTGAATGACGTGCTTCAGATGGAAGTTGCGCAGGGTGCCGTACTCGGCCCGGTGCTTGCGCACGATGGACTGGATGGTGGCAGAGACAAAGAAATACTGCTGCTTGAGACGCAGAGACTTGCCCTCGTAGTGATTGTCCTCGGGATAGAGGATCTTGGAGATGGACTCGGCCAGGGCCTGACGCTCCACCGCCTTGAGGTACTCGCCCCGGGAGAAGAGGGACATATCCACCGGCTGGGGGCTCTTGGAGTCCCACAGGCGGAGCACATTGCCGTGTTCCGTGCCGTAACCCGCGATCTCCATGTCCTTGGGCACGGCCAGGACCGAGTCATAGCCGGTGTGGCGGATGGAGTGGTGTCCGTGCTCATCCCACACGTCCTCCACGCGGCCGCCGAAGCGCACCTCTTCCACCTCGTCCATCTTGGGGATGAGCCAGGCGTCGCCCAGACCCAGCCAGTTGTCGGGCAGCTCCACCTGCTGGCCGTCCACGATCTTCTGCTTGAAGATGCCCAGCTCATAGCAGATGGAATAGCCGGTGGCGGGAATATCCAGGGTGGTCATGGAGTCCAGATAGCAGGCGGCCAGACGGCCCAGACCGCCGTTGCCCAGGCCGGCGTCCGGCTCAGACTCAAAGAGCTCCGGAGCGGAGAAGCCCAGGCCCTCGATGGCCTCCTTCAAAGGCTCCAGCACGCCCAGGTTATAGGCGTTCTTCATCAGGGAACGGCCCATCAGAAATTCCAGGGAGAGGTAATGGACCTGGCGGGCGTGACTGCGGGTGGTCCGATCCTGGGTCTGCATCTGCCGCTCGGACATGATGTCACGCAGGACCAGAGCGCAGGCCTTGAACATGTGCAGGCTGGTGGCCTCATCCACATCCCGGCCGAAGTTGCGGCGGAGCTTACCAGTGATGAGAGCCATCAGCTCTTTTTTGGTATAAGTGTGCATGGAATGTTTCCTCCAAAATCTCAGCGTTCCCGGAAGACGGCAAAAGCCTGCGGGCCAGGGAATCCGGGCCCGCAGGCTTACAGGGTATCATATGCCGGTCGACGGGTCTGTGACCTTAGCCGTTCCGCTGGAATACCGGCGGAGCGGTAAGGGGATCAGTGAATACGAAGGGACGTTATTCGGATTTTGCGGCCTTCCGGGCGGCACGGCTCTTCTTGCTGCCGCCGGTCTTTTTCGTGCTGCGGCGGGCCGGAGTTTTTTTGGCGGGAGCGGGCTCGGCCACGGGCTCCTCAGCGGCGGGAGCGGGCTCGGCCACGGGCTCCTCAGCCACGGGAGCGGGTTCAGCCGCAGGCTCCTCGGCGGCGGGAGCGGGCTCGGCCACGGGCTCCTCAGCGGCGGGAGCGGGCTCAGCCGCAGGTTCCTCCTCAAAAGGGACCGGCTCCTCCTGCTCGGCGGGATTGGTAAAGCCCGTGACCCAGTAGTAGACCTGGAGGTAGTCCTGGGCGGACTGGTTCCAGGAGAAGTCGGCGGTCATGGCATTGCGCTGGAGGGCCTGCCAGGCCTCCTTGCCGTTGTAGTAGAGATTGACCGCTTCACCCAGCACCCAGGTCATATCGTGGGCGTTGATGTCGGCGAAGGTAAAGCCGTTGGCGTGCTCGGTGCCGTTGGGACGCACGGAATCCCGCAGGCCGCCGGTCTCCCGGACCACGGGCAGGGTGCCGTAGCGCATGGCGATCATCTGAGACAGGCCGCAGGGCTCGGCGATGCTGGGCATGAGGAAGAGGTCCGCGCCGCCATAGATGGCGGTGGAGAGGGCGCCCGAGTAGAGGATGTTGGCCGAGAAGCGGCCGGGATACTGGGCCTGCGCGTGGCGGAAGGCCTCCTCAAAATTCCAGTCGCCGGTGCCCAGGACCACCATCTGCACATCCATGGCCATGATGTCGTGGATGGCGGAGGCCACCAGCTCAAAGCCCTTGTGCTTGACCAGGCGGGAGATGCAGGCGATGATGGGGATATTGGGGTCCTGCCGCAGGCCGACGGCCTGCTGGAGGGCGGCCTTACAGGCGGCCTTGCCGGAGAGGTCGTCGGGCGAGAAGTTGGCGGCCAGGCCGTGATCGTGGGCGGGATCGTACAGCGCGGTGTCGATGCCGTTCAGGATACCGCGCAGCTTGTGGCGGTTGTCGGCGATGACGCCCTCCAGACCGTGGGCGTAGAAGGGATACTGGAGCTCGCCGGCATAGGAGGGGGAGACGGTGGTGACATAGTCGGAGGCGTAGATGGCCCCCTTCATCAGGTTCACATCTCCGTGGTAGGCCAGCATATGCTCGTGGAAATAGCCGGAGTTGAGACCGAACAGATCCTCCAGCAGCTCCTTTCCGTAGCGGCCCTGGTACTCGATGTTGTGGATGGTAAAGACAGACTTGGTCCCATAGAGCTGGGGCACACGGGTGCGCTCCTCCAGCAGATAGATGGGAGCCAGGGCGGTCTGCCAGTCATTGGCGTGGATCACATCGGGGTGCCAGTCCAGGTGGGCGGGGGTCTCCACCACGGCACGGGAGAAGAAGGCGAAACGCTCGGCGTCGTCATAGTGGCCGTAGAGGCCGGAGCGCTTGAAGTAGTACTCGTTATCCACGAAATAATAGGTCACGCCGTCCCGCTTGAGCTCAAAGATGCCGCAGTAGGGCGTGCGCCAGGCCAGGATCACGTGGAAATTGAAGAGATAGGTCATCTGGTCGCGCCACTCCTGGCCGATCCCCTCGTAGAGGGGGAGGATGACGCGCACATCATGGCCGGCCGCGGCCAGCGCCTTGGGAAGACTGCCCGCCACATCGGCCAGGCCGCCTGTTTTAATAAAAGGGGCGACCTCAGAGGAAGCAAAGAGAATGTTCATATGGGGCAAAGACTCCTTTCACACAGTTCAACTGCCCATTCGGAACAATGGGAATTTCACAATGGGTGGAGACTGCTGTTATGTCCAGTATAGCAGAAAGTTCCAGTCAGAGCGAGAGACGAAGTGTTGAAAAAACAGCTTCGTCTCTTGGCTCTCACAGGGGAAAATGTCAAAGGATCATACGATTTCGTTCTTGGCGATGGCTAAAGGATAGCTGGAATGACCCATCAGCATCCGCCCCGGATTCACCCGGACATTCTTATCTGTGATCACATATTTGAGCACGGCATCCGACTGAACGACGGTGCCCTGCATGAGCACACAGTTGGAAACCCGGGCACCCTTCTGGACATGCACGCCGCGGAAGAGGATGCAGTTTTCCACCTCGCCCTCGATGATGCAGCCGTCGGCCACCAGAGAGTTGATGCTCTTGGCGCCGGGGCCGTAGTAGGTGGAGGGGTTGGACTGGTCCTTGGTCTTGATGGGACGTTCGGGGGCAAAGAGCTGTGCGCGGACTGCGGGGTCCAGCAGCTCCATGCTGCGGGCAAAATAGCCGGCCACCGACTGAAGGCGGGCGGCATAGCCGTCAAACTGGTAGGCGTGGATCTTGAGATTATGCACCGCCGACACCAGAACGCCGTCGCTGAAGGAGGAGATATTGTGGGTGGAGCAGTGGTCCACCAGGGAGAGGAGCAGCTCCTTGGAGAGGATGTAGACCTCCAGGGACTCCAGACCAGCGGCCGTGGTGGGGTTGACGGCCACGTCGGTGACAAAGCCGTTTTCGTCGGTGGTGAAGTAGTCACAGCCGCGGGGGTCGCTGTTGAGCTTGGAGGTGCACACGGCCGTCATGTCGGCGCCGCTGTCCAGATGGGACTGGAAGATCTCCGCGAGGGGCAGGTTGACCGCCACGTCGCCGCCGGCCAGGACCACGTAGTCCTGCCGGATCTTCTGGAGGTAGGAGTACACGCCGGCCAGAGCGTCCATCCGGCCGTGGTAATTCCCGTCGCCCCGCTTATCGGCATAGCCGAAGGGGGGCAGGATGCGCAGACCGCCGTGCTTGCGGGCCAGGTCCCAGTCCTTACCGGAGCTCACATGGTCCAGCAGGGACTGGTAGTTGGCGTGGGCGATGAGGCCCACATCGGAGACCCCGGCGTTGACGAAGTTGGAGAGCATGAAGTCCACCACCCGGTAACGGCCGCCGTAGGGGATGGAACAGGTGTTGCGATGCTGGCTCAATTCCCGCAGGCTGGGATTGGAGCGATAGGCAAAAATGATGCCGTGGAGTTTATTCAGCATTTCTTATCGTCTCCTTTCACATTGCGGGTAATCATGGCCTTGGCGGGTACGACGGCGCCCCGGCCAACTTTGAGGTTCTGCGCCACGACGGCGATGCCCCATTCCGAATCGTTCTGGTCGTCCGGGGACGTACCCACATGGGCCTGCTCCCCGATGACGGTATTTTCCGCAATGATGGCGTATTCCACCACGGCCCCGGCCTTCACGACCGTGCCGGGCATGAGGATGGAGTAGGCCACCCGGGCGCCCTCTTCCACCTGCACCGAGTGGAAGAGCACCGAGTTCTCCACCGTGCCGTAGACCTCACAGCCGCCCGTGACCATGGAGTGGGACACCTTGGCGTTGGGACCGGTATAGAGGGGGGGCTTGGTGGGGGTGCGGGCGTAGATGGGCCACTCGGTATCGTAGGGATCGATGCCGTTCTCCGGGGAGAGCATGTCCATATTGGCGTCCCACAGGGAGTCGATGGTGCCCACGTCCTTCCAGTAGCCCCGGAAGCGGTAGGCCATCAGCTTTTCCTGGTGGGCCAGCATGGAGGGAATGATGTTCTTGCCGAAGTCATTGGAGCTCTTCTCGTCGGCCTCGTCCGCCATCAGATACTCCTTGAGCTTGGACCAGGTGAAGATGTAGATGCCCATAGAGGCCAGATTGCTCTTGGGGTGCTTGGGCTTCTCCTCAAATTCATAGATCTGGTCGGAGTCGTCCACATTCATGATGCCGAAGCGGGTGGCCTCCTCCAGCGTGACCTCCAGCACCGAGATGGTGCAGGCCGCGCCGCTGGCCTTGTGGTGGGCCAGCATCTTGGAGTAGTCCATCTTGTAGATGTGGTCACCCGAGAGGATGAGCACATACTCCGGATCATAGAGCTCGATAAAGCCCATATTCTGATAGATGGCGTTGGCGGTGCCCTTGTACCAGGTGCCCTTTTCCCCCTCGCGCATGTAGGGGGGGAGGATGTGGACGCCCCCGTCGGAGCGGTCCAGGTCCCAGGCCTGGCCGTTGCCCAGATATGCGTTGAGCTCCAGCGGACGGTATTGGGTGAGCACGCCCACCGTGTCAATGCCGGAGTTGATACAGTTGGACAGCGGGAAGTCGATGATGCGATATTTTCCGCCGAACGGAACGGCGGGTTTGGCCACGTGGCTGGTCAGGGCATGGAGACGGCTTCCCTGTCCGCCAGCCAAAAGCATGGCGACACATTCCTTTTTCATAACACGTTCACCTCTAGCGATTGCTTTTCAAATGTCCCTCTCCACATCGGCTCCGGAGCGGAACGAAGTCCGGAGCGCAATGACAGGCAATGTTGGATTCCCAGCTCCTCTCTGCGTATGTAGATGGTTTAACTGCCCGATTTGGAAGCGCGGGGCTTGCGGGCGGGACGCTTGGTCTCCTGGGCGGAGGACTCCTCCGCGGCAGGGGCCTTTTTGCGGCTCGTGCGCTTGGCCGCCGGCTTCGCGGCTGGCGAAAGCTCCGCCTTTTTGCGGCGGGGCGGGAATTTCTTGGTGCAGCGCAGGATCACTGCGCCCATGGGGGGCAGGTCCACCGAGATGGACTGCTCCAGCCCGTGACATGGGATGTACTCCGACTTGAGGGGCTCCAGATCGCCCAGTCCGTTTCCGCCGAAGGCGGGATCGTCCGTGTTGAAGGCCACCTCGTACCGGCCCGGGCAGGGAACGCCCAGACGGTAGCCCGCCCGGTGGACGGGGGAGAAGTTGCACAGGGTGAGCAGGAAGTGTCCCTTCTTGTCCTTCCGCAGGAAAGCGGCGCAGTTGCCCTGGTTATCGTCGGCACAGATCCACTGGAATCCCTCCCAGGAGAAGTCCAGCTCCCACAGCTCGGGGTGGGCCAGATAGAACTGGTTGGCGGACTGGAAGAAGCCCTGGAGCTGCTGATGGCGCTCCTGCTCCAGAAGGTGCCAGTCCAGAGAGTGCTCAAAATGCCACTCGTTGAACTGTCCGAACTCCGCGCCCATGAAGAGAAGCTTTTTCCCCGGGTGGGTGAGCATATAGGTGTAGAAGGCCCGCACACCGGCGAACTTCTCCTCATCGGTGCCCGGCATCTTGTTGATGAGGGAGCCCTTCATGTGCACCACCTCGTCGTGGGAGAGGGGGAGCACGAAGTTCTCCGAGAAGGCGTACATCAGGGAGAAGGTGATGTCCCGGTGATTGAACTGCCGGAAGTAGGGGTCCAGCTTCATGTAGTGGCACAGATCGTTCATCCAGCCCATATTCCACTTGAGGTTGAAGCCCAGACCGCCCTCCAGGCCGCCCTGCTCCACCGGGTGGGATACCCTGGGCCAGGCGGTGGACTCCTCCGCGATCATGAGCAAGTCCGGGTGGGCCTGGAAGATGTGGGTGTTGAGCTGCTGGAGGAAATCCACGGCCTCCAGATTCTCGTGCCCGCCGAAGAGGTTGGGGCACCACTGTCCATCCTGCCGGCCGTAGTCCAGGTAGAGCATGGAGGCCACCGCGTCCACCCGCAGGCCGTCGATGTGGAACTGCTCCAGCCAGAACAGGGCCGAGGAGTAGAGGAAGGAGCGGACCTCGTTGCGCCCGTAGTCAAAGACGCGGGTGCCCCAGTCGGCGTGCTCGCCCTTGCGGGGGTCGGCGTACTCGTAGCAGGGGCCGCCGTCAAATTCGTACAGGCCGAAGGCGTCCTTGGGGAAATGGGCGGGCACCCAGTCCAGAATGACGCCGATGCCGGCCTGGTGGAGCTGATCCACCAGATACATGAAGTCGTCCGGCGTGCCGTACCGGCTGGTGGCGGCAAAGTATCCGGTGCACTGATACCCCCAGGAATCGTCCAGCGGATATTCGCTCACGGGCATGAGCTCCACATGGGTGAAGCCCATCTCTTTGACGTAGGGGACCAGATAGCGGGCAATATCCCGGTAGCTGAGGAAGGTGTCCTCCCCGGTGCGCCGCCAGGAGCCCAGGTGCATTTCATAGATGTTGAGGGGCTTGTGATAGATGGGATTGGCTTTCCGCCACTCCAGCCAGGCCTGATCGCCCCAGACATAGCCGCCCAGCTCATAGATCTTGGAGGCGGTGCCGGGGCGGGTCTCGGCGTGGAAGGCATAGGGATCGGCCTTGGCCAGGACACGGCCGTCCTGTGTGTGAATGGCATATTTATAGGAGTCGTAGCGCTGAAGGTCAGGGACAAATCCCTCCCACACGCCGCCGCCGATGGGAGCGAGGGGGTGATCGGACTCATCCCAGGCGTTGAAATCTCCCATGACACATACTGCCTTGGCATTGGGGGCCCACACACGGAAGACATAGCCCTCCTGCCCGTCCTGTACCTGTGCGTGAGATCCCAGATACTCCTGCGCACGGACGGCCTGACCTTTTGAAAACGCATCCAGAGCGGGTGCATAGCTGGTGACCTGATTCATAGGCATACTCTCCTTCGTACGAAAAACGCCCAAAAGTAAAGGGAAAAAAGAACCTTCTCTTGGCATAGATGATAATAAGGATCCGAAAAAGCGGATACTTATTTGTAAAAATTATACAACATAATATGGAATACGTCAAGGCTCTGTGCCGCGCTATTTCGTAAAACACATCATAACGCAAGATATGGAAGAAAAATACAGAAAAAGGGGGAGAGAACCAAAAGAATGGTTCTCTCCCTGAAAAAGGTCAGGCAGCCAGGAACAGGCGCTGGAGAAAATCCAGGAAAATGCCGGGCACGGTGACGCGCTCCACGGCCTCGCAGGCGACGATGGGGATGCGCTCCCGCTCCTCCCCGCCCACGGTCACCACCAGGTGGCCCAGGATCTGGCCCTTCTCCACGGGGGCCTCCACATCCTGGCAGAGTTCCAGCTGGGTGGAGAGCTGGTTGATCTGGTCCTTTTCCACCAAAAGCCGGCTGGAGGCGGAGAGCTCCGGCTGGACCTGTTCCTTCCGGCCCAGGATCACATCCACCGGGGGAAGGGCCTGGTTGGGGCGGATGTCGGCCAGGGTATAGTTGGCAAAGCCGAAGTCCAGCAGACGCTTGGCGCTGTCAAAGCGCTGGGCCGAGGTGGGGGAATGCAGGATCACGGCGATGAGCTCCATGCCATCCCGCTCCGCCGTGGCCGAGAGACAGTAACCCGCCGAGTCGGTGGAGCCGGTTTTGAGGCCGGTGGCCCCGGGGTAGAAACGGATGAGCTTGTTGGTGTTGGAGAGCTGGAAGGCCCCGTTGCGGATGGAGTCCATCCAGATGGTGGAATACTCCCGGATCATAGGATGTCCGATCAGGGCCCGGGACATGAGGGCGATATCGTAGGCGCTGGTCAGATGCCCGGCGGCGGGCAGGCCGGTGCAGTTGAGAAAGGTGGTGTCCGCCATGCCCAGCTCGGCGGCCCGCTCGTTCATATCGGCCACAAAGGCCTCCTCACTGCCTGCGAGGTGCTCGGCCAGGGCCACCGCCGCGTCGTTTCCCGAGACCACAGTCACCGCCTTGAGCAGGTCCTGTACCGTCATCTGCTCGTTTTCCTTCAGATAGACCTGGGAGCCACCCATGGAGGCGGCGTGGGCCGACACCGTCACCAGGTCGTCCAGGCCCAGGCGGCCGTCGTCGATGGCCTCCACCACCAGGAGCAGGGTCATGACCTTGGTGACGCTGGCCGGCTCCAGCTTGTCGTGGGCGTTTTGTTCATAGAGCAGGGTCCCGGTCTCCTTCTCCATCAGGACAGCGGCGCTTGCCTCCGCCTGCGGCGCGCTGGAGACCGCCCCGGCGGGGCAGAGGAGCAGAGAAGCGGCCAGCAGGGCCGCGGCCAGTTGTTTCATGACAGTACCTCCCGTATCAAAGCGATCATGCGCAGGTTTCTGTAAGAACAGGATATGGAAGATTTGTCCGTTCTATGCCGCCGGAAAAACTTGTCAGTGGGAAAGAGAGCTGATACAATGAAAACCGGTTTACACCGGACAGGAGGAAGGTCCATATGCACATTACAACGGTGATTTTGACCGGCGGAAAATCCCGCCGGATGGGACGGGACAAGGGGGAACTCCCGGTGGGGGAGAGTACCCTGCTGGAGCGGATGATCGACCGCTGGACGGGGGTATTCGACGCCGTGGCCGTCTCGGTGGGAGAGGGAGGGCGCACCCTTCCGGCGGAGGTGCCGGCCCTCTTGGACCGGCATCCGGGCGCGGGACCCATGGCCGGCCTGGAGGCCGCACTGGCGGAGCTGGAGACCGACGCGGTCTTTCTCACGGCAGTGGACATGCCCTTTGGAGATGCCGCCCTGGCCCGCTGGATGGCGGAGCGGATGGGGCAGGCGGATGTGTGCACCATCCGCAGAGGGGACGGGCGGCCGGAGCCCCTCTTTGCCCTCTACCGCAAAAGCTGTCTGCCGGTCATTACCCGCAGTCTGGAGGAGGGGCGGCGCTCCTTTGTCCAGGGGCTCTTTCCCTTTGTAGCGGTGGAGCAGATCGGAGAAGAGGAGCTTGCGGCCTTTGATCTGGAGCGCAGTCTCTTCAACGCCAATTCCCCCGAGGAGTGGGAGCGGGCCCGTCCGCTGCTGGAGCCGTGAGCAGGTCCGTTCCGGCGGCGGGGAAACCGGGGATCGTCCTAGGTAGAGGGGGCGGCAAAAATTTTTTGCGTTACCCCCTTCACAAGAGCACTTTATTGTGGTAATATACTAAAGCAATAGGACGACACCCCGGACACTGTCCGCGAAAGAACGACAATGGGAGGAATTTAGATATGAAACGGAAACTCTCTGCGCTGGCTCTGGCCGCTGCCCTGGGCCTGTCCCTGACCGCCTGCTCCGGCGGCACCGCCTCCAGCCCTGCTCCGGCCGGAAGCGGCACCCCCGAGGGCACCCCTGCCCAGAGCGCGGACAGCGATTGGGCCTATGTGGAGGGCAACGGCAAGCTGAAGATCGGCTACACCCTCTTTGAGCCCATGAACTACATAGGAGAGGACGGCGAGCTCACCGGATTTGAGACCGAGTTTGCCACCGCCGTGTGCGAGAAGCTGGGCGTGGAGCCGGAATTTGTAGAGATCAACTGGGACGCCAAGCTGCTGGAGCTGGAGTCCAAGAACATCGACTGTATCTGGAACGGCATGACCATCACGCCCGAGCTGCAGGAGGCCATCTCCATCTCGGATCCCTACATCAAGAACTACCAGGTGCTGGTGATCCGTGCGGCCGACGCGGAGAAGTACACCTCCACCGAGTCTCTGGCCGGCGCTAAGGTGGACGCGGAGGCGGGCTCCGCAGGCGAGAGCACGGTGCAGAATGACGAGTTCCTCAGCCAGGCCACCTACACCTCGGTGGTCAAGCAGACCGACGCGCTGCTGGAGGTCAAGAGCGGCGCGGCCGACGCGGCGGTCATGGACTTTGTTCTGGCCAACGCCCTGGCCGGTGTGGGTGATTACTCCGACCTGATGGTCATCCCCGATCTGGAGCTGTCGGTGGAGGAGTACGGCATCGGCTTCCGGAAGGGATCCGATGTCACCGAGAAGGTGAATCAGGCCATGCAGGAGCTGGTGGAAGACGGCACCCTGGGCACGCTGGCGGAGAAATATGAGCTGAGCGAGCTGCTGCTGGCCAATCAGAAATAATCACGTCATCAAGCGGAGGACAGAAGAGGCAGGGGGCAGCCCCTGCCCCTTGTCCGCTTCCGGCATAGGAGAGAGAATATGTCATTTGAAACGGTTACAATCACCATGATGAAGGGCTTTATGCTCAACATCCAGCTCTTTGTCATTACGCTGGTCTTGTCGCTGCCCCTGGGACTGGTGGTATCCTTCGGTACGATGAGCAAGTTCAAGCCGCTGAGCTGGCTGGTCCGGCTCTATGTGTACATCATGCGCTCCACCCCTCTGATGCTTCAGCTGGCGGTGGTGTACTATCTGCCGGGCATCCTCAGTCCGGGACATATTCTCCCGCGCATGACGGCGGCGTCGGTGGCCTTCGTGCTCAACTATGCCGCCTATTTCTCCGAGATCTTCCGGGGCGGTATCCAGGGCGTGCCCCGGGGACAGCAGGAGGCCGGACAGGTTTTGGGCATGACCCGGCGGCAGATCTTTTTCCAGGTGACGCTGCTCCAGGTGGTCAAGCGCATCGTCCCGCCCATGGGCAATGAGATCATCACCCTGGTCAAGGATACCTCCCTGTCCAACTTCATTATGGTGGGAGAGATCATCAAGCTGGCCAAGGACTTTGGCAACAAGGGCATGATCTGGCCCTTGTTCTATGCGGGATTTTTCTTCCTGGTATTCAACGGTGTGGTGACGCTGCTGCTCAGCCGGACCGAGAAAAAGCTGGACTATTTTCGGGTGTAAGGAGTAGAAGATATGGCGATTTTGCAGGTAGAAAACATCCAGAAGAAGTTCGGAAAGACCTCGGTCCTGAAGGGGATCAGCTTCTCCCTGGAGGAGGGACAGGCTCTGGCCATCATCGGCTCCTCCGGCTCCGGCAAGACCACACTGCTGCGGTGCCTCAATTTTCTGGAGACCCCCGACGTAGGGACCATCCGGGTGCGGGACGAGGTGCTCTTCGACGCGGCCGATCCCAGCACCCAGCGGGAGGCCGAGGTGCGCAAAAAGCGCCTCCACTTCGGTCTGGTGTTCCAGTCCTTCAACCTCTTTCCCCAGTATACGGCCCTGAAGAACGTGATGCTGGCCAAGGAGCTGCTGGCCCAGGAGCGGAGCGACTACAAGGCCAACCGGAAGGAGATCCTGGCTGAGATCCGGAAGGAGGCCCTGGCCCTGCTGGATCAGATGGGGCTGGCCGACCGGGCCGAGCACTATCCCCACCAGCTCTCGGGCGGACAGCAGCAGCGGGTGGCCATTGCCCGGGCGCTGGCGCTGCATCCGGACATCCTCTGCTTTGACGAGCCCACCTCCGCGCTGGACCCGGAGCTCACCGGCGAGGTGCTCAAGGTGATCCGCTCCCTGGCCGACAAAAAGACCACCATGGTCATCGTCACCCATGAGATGGCTTTTGCCCGGGATGTGGCCGACCAGGTCATCTTTATGGACGGCGGTGTCATCGTGGAGCAGGGCCCGGCCCGACAGGTCATCGAACAGCCCACCCAGGAACGGACCCGGCAGTTCCTGGCCCGCTACGCACAAAAGGCATAAGAACAGCCCCCGGAAACCTTTGTTTCCGGGGGCGTTTTCTTGCAGTGTGCAGATTCCCGAAGCGTACCTGTTCAGGGTGGGCGCGGTGTGCTATAATAACACCGAGAGATTTGTCAAGACGAGGAGAACGCAACACATGGAAGCATTTTTTCTGCCGGTTTTATCCCATTTTCAAAATGAGAATTTCTGGACGGCCAGCGCCGGCCGGATGCGCTATCAGGTGACGCCTGAGGAGGAGAATCTGGCCGCCGAGGTGTGGGAGGGCCCCTGGGGCTATGCCTTCAGCACGGTGGAGGAGAAGCGGTATTTCCCCATGACCGCCCAGGGGCTGGAAGAGCTGCGGGCCTGGGGCATCGCGTGGGCGGAACAGATCAACGCCCGGCCGCCCCGCACGCTGGAGGAGACCCTGGAGATGCGCGCGGCGGCGCTGGAGCGCAAACAGGCGGCCCAGGCGGCGGAAGAGCAGGAATGAAAAAAGCAGACACGCACAAAACCGGTGCGTGTCTGCTTTTTTGTTGTCTCAGGGGAGAGATGATCCCGCTCAGCCCTCGATGTCGGAGATCAGGTTGACCCGGCGCTCATGGCGGCCGCCCTCGAACTCGGTGGTCAGGAAGGTCTCCACGATGCGGTCGGCCATGTTGGCCCCGATCATGCCGCCGCCCATGGCCAGCATGTTGGCGTTGTTGTGACGGCGGGTCATCTCGGCGGAGAGGGGCTCGGAGCACAGGGCGCAGCGGATGCCCTTGACCTTGTTGGCGGCAATGGAGATGCCGATACCGGTGGTGCACACCACAATGCCCCGCTCACAGGCGCCGGAGGCCACCGCCTCAGCGGCGGCCCGGCCGTAGACCGGGTAATCCACACTCTCGGTGGAGTAGCAGCCGCAGTCCTGCACCTCGTAGCCGTGGGACTCCAGCCAGCCCTTCACATGCTCCTTCATGGCAAATCCGCCGTGGTCGCAGCCCAGAGAAACTTTCATGTTCATATCCTCCTCAAATCAATTCAGTCCATCTATCCAGATCCGCCCTTACAGCGGCTTGGGAACGGGATTGTGACGGTGGTAGGTGGTCACATAGCGGAATCCGGTGTCCTTCAGCAGGTCGTAGGCGGCAGGGATGCCCAGGCCCACCCGCTCGGGGAAGTGGGCATCGGAGCCCACAGTGATGAGCTCACCACCCAGGGCGCGATAGCGCTCCAGAATGGGGCGCCAGGGCTCCACGGTCTTGCCGCAATAGGTGTTCAGCTCAATGCCGCGTCCGGTCTCTACCACCCGGCGCAGCACGGTGTCGATGCTGTCCCACCAGGGCGTCAGGGAGATTTCCTGGGGCATGTAGCGCAGGGGATAGATGATGTGTCCCAGGATATCATAGGTCTCCGGCAGCTCCACCAGGCGGAGCATGGAGGCGAAATAGTCGTCCAGTACCCGGCGGCAGGTCTCCTCCGAGTCATAGGAGAAGTAGAAGAAGTCCTCTCCGCCCAGCTCGGGAGAGAGATTGTGGAGCGAGCCGATCACAAAGTCCAGCTCGGGCAGGGCAAGCATGCGCCGGGCATAGTCGGGATCGAAGGGGGCACTGCCGTACTCGATGCCAAACCGGAGCTGGAGTCTCCCCTCAAAGGCGGGCGCCGTCGTCCGGAACTGCTCCAGGGCAGGGGACCAGTCATAATCGGGGGCGAAGCCGCCGTGCTCCAGAATGCGGTCATAGTGGTCGGTGACGCACAGCTCGGAGAGTCCGGCCTTCTCGGCCGCCCGGGCCATTTCAGCCAGGGGCACATGCCCGTCGGGGGAGAGTCTGGTGTGGGTGTGATAGTCGATGAAATACATACAGCACGCTCCAATTTGTCAGATTGGCCAGGAGGGAAGCCACTGGAGAAGGTTTGAGGTATACCACCGGGGGACCATCAGACCGATGAGCACCGGGTAGAAGGCGGCATACAGGGCCACCGCGGTCCCGGTCAGGGCATAGACGCTTTTGCGCATCCAGGGCAGACCCATCTCAAAGAGATCGTTGTACACATAGGCCAGGGCAAAGCAGAGGAAGAGGATGGAGGGGAAGTAGTGATACTCGAAGGTGGTCCGTCCAATGAAGAACCAGGGGGCCAGATGGGAGAAGTAGGCCACCACGATGAACAGGGCCTTCCCGCAGCTGCGCCGGATGCAGTGGACGATGAGGCTCACAACGGCCAGCAGTCCGCCCCAGCAGACCACCGGGTTGGAGAAGGCGGCAAAGGCCGACTTGCTCCCCGGTACGGAGGTGTAGTCCAGATAGTAGAGGATGGGCCGTCCGTCCACGATCCACTGATACCAGCGGGAGGAGTAGGGGTGGGTGTCGTGGACGCCCTGGTGGTAGGTGAGCATATACTCCTGATTTTTCCACATCTCATGGATGAGGTTGCCCAGGCTGGTATCCCCTTTGGCGGCGGCGTAGGGCCAGTAGGAGAGGGTATAGATGCAGGCGGGGATCACCACGAAGCACAGCACAGAAAAGGCCAGCGTCTGGATCAGCCAGAGATTCCGGAATACCGGGGGAGTTTCCCCCGCCTCCACTTTGGGCCAGTCCCGCAGCTTGAACCACAGGCCCAGGAAATAGAGCAGAGCCAGTCCCACGCCGCCATAGATGACGGTCCACTTGCTGGCCGCGCCGATCCCCCAGAAGAGGCCGGAGAGGAACAGCCAGGGCGCGCCCTTCCGGAACGGGGTGCCCGCCGGGAGGGTGAGATACCGGTACATGAAGTAGTACATGGCCAGGATGAAGAACACCCCATAGGTGTCGATGGTGGCGATGCGGGTCTGGGTGAGATGCATGAAATCAAAGGCAAAGAGGGCCGTCCCGCAGAAGGCCACCGGCGTCTTCCCAAAGAGATTTTTGAGGAAGGCATAGAGCAGAGGAAGCATGAGCACACCGAAGAGCGTGCCCATAAAGCGCCAGCCAAAGGGAGTCATACCGAAGAGGCGGATACCGATGCCTAGGATGAGCTTGCCCAGCGGGGGATGGGAGATCTCATAGGGGTAGATCCCACGGATGTGCTCATAGGCGGTGCGGGCGTGGTAGATCTCGTCAAAGTAGGTGGAGTTATACCAGGAGGGGGATTCCGGGACGGTGTCTCCCTCGTCAAAGAGGGCGGAGGCCTCCCCCGGCTGGTCGGGGCACACCAGATTTCCCGAAGTGTCATAGAGAGCCAGCTCCCCCAGTTCGATGGGGCTCTTGGTGGATTTGGCGGTGATGCGCAGGAAGCGGACCTCCAGCGTATTCTCGGGCGTGATTTCAAGCCACTTGAAGAGGTCGGCGTAGTGCTGGGGCATGGCATAGCTGGGCTCGTAGCCCTCCGCGTCGGCCCAGTAGTAGCCGGTGACGGTCCCCTCCTCGTTCTCCCGTGCCCAGAGGGTGGACCAGTGGGAGCCATCGGCGGAGATCTCCACATTGTAGTCTCCGGTGCCGAGACCCGGATAATACATCAGCCGGGTGAGCTGGAAGGGTTGGGAGAATTCCACCTCCACCGTCTGTGTCTCGGTAAAATTGTGAAAAGACTGGGGATTGGTAAAGGAGCCCAGCTGAAAAAAGGCGGTGGCGGCATAGACCAGCGTCAGGAGCAGGATGAGCAGGCCGTCCCGCCGCTCCAGTGGGTGACAGCGTCCCGCAAAGGAAAAGCGGGGTTTGGCGGGGGAGGGGAGGACCTCTCCGGTTTGACGGCGGATCCGGTCATGCAGGTTATGGGGAGAGAGGATCCAGCGCCAGTAAGAGCCAAACAGGAGAAAGAGGGCGGCGAGCAGAAGGATGGGAAAAATCAGCGTAGGCCGGATGGCCTGGAGCAGGATATCCATGAAAGACCTCCCGGAAGTTGGATTCAAGAAATAGCATAAGGTCAGATAACAAAAAAAGGGATGGACAATGTCCATCCCTTATTTTATTTCTTTTTCTTCATTTTGTCAAAGAATCCTTTGAGCCCCTCTTCCTCCTCCGCGTCGGGCAGCTCGCCCATGGCGCGGCCGAAGTGGCGCAGGGCCTCCTTCTGCTCGTGGGTGAGCCCGCGGGGGACATCCACCGAGACGGTGACGTACTGGTCGCCCCGGCCCCGTCCGTTGACGGAGGGGATGCCCTTGCCCTTGAGGCGGAACGTGGCGCCCGGCTGGGTGCCCTCGGGCAGGTTCCACTTGACCTTTCCGTCGATGGTGGGGATCTCCAGCTCCGCGCCCAGGGTGGCCTGGAGGAAGGAGACCTTCTGATCCAGGTAGACATTCATGCCGTCCCGCTTGAACTGGGGATGGGGACGCACGGTGATGCTGATGATCAGATCGCCGGCCGGACCGCCGTTCTTGCCCGCGCCGCCCTGTCCCCGCAGGGAGATGGCCTGACCGTTGTCGATGCCGGCGGGGATCTTGACGGTGATCTTCCGGTTCTTCCGAACCGAGCCGGCGCCGTTACAGGTCTTACAGGGGGTATGGATAAGCTTGCCGGTGCCGCCGCACTTGGGGCAGCTGGTGGTGGTGGCAAAGGAGAACGCGCCGCCGCCCCGCTGGATGCGGATGGTACCCGAACCGTGACAGTCGGGGCAGATCTCGGCCGTCGTGCCGGGGGCACAGCCGGTGCCCTTACACACGTCGCACTGCTCGCTGCGGGTCAGGCTGATCTCCTTCTCACAGCCAAAGGCGGCCTCTTCAAAGGTGATGGTGACGGAAGCACGGAGGGTATCGCCCTTCATGGGGCCGTTGCGCCGGGCACCGCCGCCCCCGCCAAAGCCGCCGCCGAATCCGCCTCCGAAGAAGGAGCCGAAAATATCACCCAGGTCGATGTCGCCGAAATCGGCGCCGCCGAATCCGCCGAAACCGCCGCCGGGGTTATAGTTGGGGTCAACACCGGCGTGGCCGAACTGGTCGTAACGGGCACGTTTCTCCTTGTCGGAGAGGACCTCGTAGGCCTCGTTGACCTCCTTGAACTTGGCCTCGGCCTCCTTATCGCCGGGGTTGAGGTCGGGGTGGTACTGCTTGGCCAGCTTGCGGTAGGCCTTTTTCAGCTCATCGTCGCTGGCGCTCTTGCTGACCCCCAGGACCTCGTAAAAATCTCGTTTCTGTTCAGGCATATGATCACCTCTTAAATTGAGGGAGTATGGAACGGCGGGCGCAAAGCGCGCCCCTACGCTGCATTTCCCGTTGCAGGGACGTATCTGGTACGCCCGCCAAAACGCCCCGAGTGGGACGGATGAAATTCACCCGTCCCACCACAGAGCTGATGTTTCTTTGAATCGCCGGAGGCGGTTTGCTGTGCGCCTGCTCCGGCTCCGGAGCGCTTCTGTGTCACGCCCCGATGGGCCTGCGCCGCGGCCAGCTGCTCAGCCCTCCGCCGGAAATGCCGCCGGTCTGCGCCCGGCCTGTTTTCCGGGCTGCGGACTTCGCTGCTGTCCTGCTCCGGCCCCGGTGCGCTTCTATGTCACGCTCCGATGGGCCTGCGCCACGGCACACTGCACACCGCTGCGCAAAAAACACCTTTGGCCTGCGGCCAAACTGCTTTTTTGGCTGCGCGGTTTGCTGTGCGCCTGCTTCGGCCCCGGAGCGCTTCTGTTTCTTACTTCTTATCGTCGTCCACGACGGTGTAGTCGGCGTCCACCACGTTGGGGTCGGTGCCGCAGCTGCCGCCGCAGTCGCCGCTGCCGCAGTTGCAGCCGTCGGCTCCGGGCTGACCGCCCTGGGGATTGGCCTGCTGATACATCTTCTCAGCCACAGGATAGAACGCCTTGTTGGCCTCCTCGGTAGCGGCCTTGATGGCCTCCACGTCGCTGCCCTTCAGGGCCTCCTTCAGCTTGTTGATGGCAGCCTCCACGCTGGCCTTGTCGGCAGCGTCGATCTTATCCTTCATCTCGTCCAGAGCCTTCTCGGTCTGGTAGACCACCTGGTCGCCCTGGTTGCGGACGTCCACCTCTTCCTTGCGCTTGGCGTCCTCAGCGGCGAACTGCTCGGCCTCCTTGACGGCCTTGTCGATGTCCTCCTTGGACATGTTGGTGGAGGAGGTGATGGTGATGTGCTGCTCCTTGCCGGTGCCCAGGTCCTTAGCGGAGACGTTGACGATGCCGTTGGCGTCGATGTCGAAAGTGACCTCGATCTGAGGCACGCCGCGGCGGGCGGGAGCGATGCCGTCCAGGTTGAAGCGGCCCAGAGTCTTGTTGTACTGCGCCATCTCGCGCTCGCCCTGGAGCACGTGGACCTCCACGGAGGTCTGGTTGTCGGCGGCGGTGGTGAAGACCTGGCTCTTCTTCACGGGGATAGTGGTGTTGCGCTCGATGAGCTTGGTCATCACGCCGCCCATGGTCTCAATGCCCAGGGACAGGGGGGTGACGTCCAGCAGCAGCAGGCCCTTGACGTCGCCGGTGAAGACGCCGCCCTGGAGCGCGGCGCCCATGGCCACGCACTCGTCGGGGTTGATGCCCTTGAAGCCCTCATTGCCGGTGATCTTCTTCACGGCCTCCTGCACGGCGGGGATACGGCTGGAGCCGCCCACCAGCAGGACCTTATGCAGATCGCTGGAGGAGAGACCGGCGTCGCTCATGGCCTGGCGCACGGGGCCCATGGTGGCCTCCACCAGGTGGGCGGTGAGCTGGTCGAACTTAGCGCGGGTCAGGGTCAGGTCCAGATGCTTGGGACCGGTGGCGTCCGCGGTGATATAGGGCAGGTTGATGCTGGTGGAGGTGACGCCGGAGAGCTCGATCTTGGCCTTCTCAGCGGCCTCCTTCAGGCGCTGCATGGCGACCTTGTCGCCGGTCAGGTCGATGCCGGTGTCCTTCTTGAACTCGGCGGCCATCCAGTCCATGACGCACTTATCGAAGTCGTCGCCGCCCAGGCGGTTGTTACCGGCAGTGGCCAGAACCTCGATGACGCCGTCGTCGATGTCCAGGATGGACACATCGAAGGTGCCGCCGCCCAGGTCGTAGACCATGACCTTCTGGGCCTGCTCCTTATCCACACCGTAGGCCACAGCGGCGGCGGTGGGCTCGTTGATGATGCGCTTGACATCCAGACCGGCGATCTTGCCGGCGTCCTTGGTGGCCTGGCGCTGAGCGTCGGTGAAGTAGGCGGGGACGGTGATGACGGCCTCGGTAACAGGCTGGCCCAGATAGGCCTCGGCGTCCGCCTTCAGCTTCTGAAGGATCATGGCGCTGATCTCCTGGGGAGTGTAGGCCTTGCCGTCGATGTTCACCTTATAATCGCTGCCCATCTCGCGCTTGATGGAGATAACGGTGCGGTCGGGGTTGGTGATGGCCTGGCGCTTGGCCACCTGGCCTACCATGCGCTCGCCGTCCTTGGAGAAGGCCACCACAGAGGGGGTGGTGCGGTTACCTTCCGCGTTGGGGATGACGACGGCCTCGCCGCCCTCCATAACCGCTACGCAGCTGTTCGTCGTACCTAAGTCAATACCAATGATCTTGGACATAATGTATTTCCTCCAATATATCGAAATTTATTTTAAACAAAGTGAAAATGGGATATGAACCCTCCGCGCTTGTCGTCACGCTGCGGGCCCTGCGCGGACGGCACACTGCTCGCTGCTGTGTGCCTGCTCCGGGCCCTCCGCGCTTCTTCTTAGTTTGCCACCTTTACCATGGCAAACCGGATGACCTTGTCACCGGACTGGAAGCCGGCCTGAAAGACCTCCACGACGGTATTTTCTCCGGCGTTTTCGTCCTCCACATGCATCACGGCGTTGTGAAGGTTGGGGTCAAAGGTCTGGCCCAGCGCGGGGATCTCCTCGACGCCCAGCTTGGAGAGGACCTCCTTGAGACCATTCATGGTCATCTCCACGCCCTTTTTATAGGCCTCGTCGGCGGTCTCCTGCTTGAGGGCCCGCTCCAGGTTGTCGTACACCGGGAGAAAAGCCAGCACGGCGTCCGACTTGGCGCTCTGGTAGGCGTCGGTTTTTTCCTTCTGGGAGCGCCGGCGGTAGTTGTCATACTCGGCGGCCAGGCGGAGGTACTGATCCTCCTTCTGGGCCAGGGTATCCTTGAGCGCCTCCAGCTCCGAGAGCAGAGGATCGGGGGTGTCCGTCTCAGGGGCGGCGCCCTCCGTGACCTCTTCGGTCACGGTCTCCGGCTCCATCTGCTCGGCCTGTTCCACGGCCTGCTCGTTCTCTTTCTTACTCAAAGAGGTTCCCTCCTATTATGTTTCATCGTTGCGTCCGTCCCCGGTGGGAAGTTCTCCCTGGCCAAACAGCCGGGTGAGACCCTCCGCAAAATAGGACAGGCGGGCGGTGATCTTTGCGTAATCCATCCGTGTGGGGCCAACGACTCCGATGATGCCCCGCATGCCGTCCCCAATGTCGTAGCTGGCCATGACCACGCTGGTATCCTTCAGCGCGTCGGCCACATTTTCCGGACCAATGAGGATCTTCATGGGGCCATCCTTGGGAATGGGGAAGCGGGCGGCGTCCTGGTCCTCGGAGAGATAGCTCATCAGGGGCTGGGCCCGTTCCAGATTCTGATACTCCGGAAGCTCCAGCAGATGGGCCAGACCCGCGGTGTGGACCCGACGGTGCTCCAGACCCTCCAGCACCTCCATGGCGAAGGAGACCACCAGACTGATCAGGCCATAGGCATCACCGGCGGCATGCTGTGCCACCCGCATGAGTTCGGGCGTGATCTCCTCCAGCGTCAGATTGGTAAAGGTGGTGTTGAGCAGGGTGTTGAGCATCTGGAGCTGCGCCTCGGTCAGATCGGAGGGCAGCTGCACCAGCTTGTTGCGCACCAGATTGTTGTCGGTCATGACCACAATAATGAAGGCGTTTCGCTCCACCATCAACAGGTCAAAGCGCCGGATGGTCACCCGCTCAAACCCGGATGAGAGGGCAAAGGCGGGATAATTGGTGAGACGGGAGACCACCCGTCCGGCCTCGGAAATGACGCGATCCAGCTCCTGCATTTTGAGACGCAGGGCGCGGTTGATGCGCTCGGTCTCCTGCACGGAGAGCTGGTGCTCTTCCATCAGCTCATTGACGTAGAACCGGTACCCCTGGGGAGAGGGGATCCGTCCGGCCGAGGTGTGGGGCTTTTCCAGCAGGCCCATGGACTCCAGATCAGCCATCTCATTGCGGATGGTGGCCGAAGAGACCGAACGGTCCAGGGAGTCGGCAATGGCCTTGGAGCCCACCGGCTCGGCGGTGGAGATATAGCTTTCAATGATGGCACGGAGAATCCGCTTTTTTCGTTCGCTCAGATCCATGCGCATCACTTCCTTTGCGGCGGATTGGTTTAGCACTCTTTGTACCTGAGTGCTAAAGATAATGTACCACCCTCACCAGCAATTGTCAATAGGGGGGATGTAAATTAAATGTGAACGAAAATCCCGCCTTATGACTTGCATAAGGCGGGAGAGTCTGCTAAAAAAACTGGGCTCTTTTAAAAGGAGAGACAGGTCCCGGTATGGAGCGGTATGAGGCATCCGGGTTCCTGTTGGGCCATCAGGTCAAAGGCCGGATGGCCGGTGCAGTGACCGGTACAGATCTGCTCCACCTCCAGCTCCTCGGCCAGCCGGCGGGAGAGGAGGCGCACCTGTTCAGGCTCTACGCCCAGGGAGCCCATCCCGGTCTTGCCCACCAGGTGGAATCCCCCCACGATGGCGTGGACCTTCTGGGTGGGAAAGAGGGCGCGCACCTCATGGACGATGTGGGCGGCTCCGGCGTGGCAGCAGGAGTTCATCACCACCAGCCCGTGGGCGGTCTCGGCCACCAGGGACTGCTCGTGGGAGACCGCGTCGGGGATCAGGTGGAGCCCGGGGGCCAGAAGCCGGGGGCCGTCGGCCAGATCAAAGCGCCCAGCCCATTTGGTAAAGAGATCCGGGTCCACACCGGCCGGGCGGCGGGAAGGATCGGCGGTGTCCTCCTGATAGGCCTGGACCGCGGCGGGGCGGGCCAGTACCGGGGCCTGTTGGTTGCGCCGGAAGAAGGCGGAGAACCCGCCGGCGTGATCGTCGTGGCCGTGGGAGAGGGCAGCCCGCTCCACCCGGCTCAGGTCGATGCCCAGCCGGTCCGCGTTGCGCACAAACAGGCCGGAGGTGCCGCTGTCCAGAAGATAGGAGTGGCCCTCGTAGTCCAGGTGCAGGGAGAGGCCGTGCTCGGCAATCAGGTGGTCGGGCGCGGAATTTTCGATGAGAACGGTGAGCCGCAGCATACAGATGCTCCTTTCCGGGGAAGAGGGCGGCGCTCAGGCACCGGCGCGGGTGATGTCGTTGATCCAGGCGTGGGACCGGAAGCGGAGAATGCCCAGCGTGGACTTGACCAGCTGCTCCACCGTCACGGCCACATAGACCCAGACAATGTTCCAGCGGAGTACCAGGGCGAAGAAGGCGGCCAGAGGAATGGCCACCAGCCACATGGCAGACACGTCGATGATGGCGGCCACCCGGATGTCTCCGCCGCCCCGGAGGACGCCCACAGTGTTGGTGGTATCAAAGGAGCGCAGGGGCATCAGGCAGCCGATGAAGGTGAGGATGATGGTAGCGATCTCCGACGAGACCGGGGTGAGGTGGAAGAGGGGATAGACCACCACCGGCAGCCAGGTGTGGGCCGAGATCACCAGGAGGGTGCCGATCACGGCGCCGCAGAGGAAGGAGATGGTGTCCAGCGCGGCGGCCAGCTCATAGACCGTGGAGCGGCGGCCCGCGCCGATCTCCCGGCCGATGATGATGGCGGTGGTGTTGGCAATGGCCAGCACGGCCACGATGCAGATATCCTCGATGTTGCCCGAGATGGCCCGGGCGGCCAGGATCTGGGTGCTCCCCTCCATATGTCCCATGATGACCTTATACATGGAGGTGCCCAGACCCCACAGCATCTCATTGACCACCACGGGGGTGGCATAGCGGAAAAACTTCTGCACCAGCGCCCGGTCCGGGCGGAAGAGCACGGCGGGCTTGAGGCGGAAGCGGCGGTTGCACTTGGCATAGACCACCATGATGACGAATTCCACAATGCGGGAGGTGAGGGTGGCGATGGCGGCGCCCTCCACCTCCAGCCGGGGCGCCCCCAGGTTGCCGAAGATGAGCACCCAGTTCAGGAAGGTGTTGGTGCACATGGAGGCGGCGTAGATGCACAGGCCCAACTTGGGATTCTCCATGCTGCGGTGGGCGCCGGTATAGACGCCGGTGATGCTGTTGAACAGATAGGAGAAGCCCACGATGCGGGCATAGCCCACGGCCAGGGGAATGAGCTCCTGGTTGTCGGTGAGCAGGCCGATGATCTGATAGGGGAAGAAAAAGAGGGAGGCGGCGAAGAGGGCGGAGATGGCGCCGGCCAGATAGAAGCCCACGCCCATGACCCGGTTGATGGCGTCGGTATCGCCCTTGCCCCAGTACTGGCTGATGAGTACGGAGGAGCCGCTCTGCAGCCCGAAGATGATCAGCTGAATGATGAAGACCAGGATATTGGCCTGGGCCACGGCGGCCAGGGGAGCCTCGCCGAGGCTGCCCACCATAAAGGTGTCGATCATGCCCAGGGATGTGGTGATGAGATTCTGGAACAGGATGGGCAGGGCCAGAAAGAGCAGATTCTGGTAGAAAGCCCGCCCCCGATTCAGATAAGAGAACATATGATGTGACCAAGCCGGCGATACCTCGCTCCGCCGGCGCCTTTCTGATGAAGTGTAAAATATGGAAGAGAAACAGACACGCGATCAGGCCCCCACACGGCTGGACCGGATGGCAGAGAGGGCGTCGGCCAGGGCGTCCACCTCGTCCCGGGTGCTGGTGGGACCGAAGGAGATGCGCAGCACCCCCATGGCGGTGCGCTTGGGCAGGCCCAGGGCGGCAAAGACATGGCTGGGCTTTCCCTTGTGACAGGCGGACCCGGAGGAGACATAGATCCCCTGGTCGCTCAGCGCCCGCACCAGCATCTCACTGGGATAGCCGGGCAGAGAGACGGAACAGATATGGGGGGCGTCCCCGGGTGTGACGATCTCCAGCCCCTCCACACGGGCCGGGAGCTGCTCCAGCGCATAGGCCTTGAGGGACTCCATATGGGCACGGTATTCCGCCCCGTGGTCCATCCAGAGCCGGCAGGCGGCCGAAAGGGCTGCGATCTGGGCGGTGGGCTCGGTACCGGGGCGCAGTCCGCGCTCCTGTCCGCCGCCCCGCAGCAGGGGAGAGAGCTTGAGCCCGCTCCGGATATATTGGACGCCGATGCCCTTGGGAGCGCGGATCTTGTGGCCGCTCACGGTGAGCAGGTCCACACCCAGCTCCTTCACGGTAAAGGGAACTTTCAGAAAACCCTGCACCGCGTCGGTGTGGAAGAGGATCTCCGGCGCATACGCCTTGACGATGCGGGCACATTCCGCCACCGGCTGAAGGGTGCCCAGCTCGTTGTTGACCAGCATCATGGAGACCAGCACCGTGTCCTCCCGCAGGGCGGCGCGCAGGTCCTCCGGCGAGATCCGGCCCTGCCGGTCTGGCTTGAGACGGGTCACCGACCAGCCCTTGCCCTCCAGGGCCTTGATGGGCTCCAGCACAGCGGAGTGCTCAATGGCGGTGGTAATGATATGACGGCCCCGCCGCCGCCCATGCTCCACCGCGGCCTGGATGGCCCAGTTGTCCCCCTCGGTGCCGCAGGAGGTGAAAAAGACCTCCTCCGGCGTGCAGCCCAGGGCCTCAGCCACAACGGCCCGGCGTTCCTCCAGCCGCTGGGCGGCCTGCTGGCCGAAGGCGTGGCGTGCGGAAGGATTGCCGAATGCGGCGGTCATCTCCTCCAGAGCGGCCTGCGCGGCCTCCGCGCAGACGGGAGTGGTAGCGGCGTGGTCCAGATAGACGAACATAGAACCTTATTTCCCCCTTGTTGGATCGCAAAAAATCACATGACACAGAATGAAAATATTGTATCGCCCGCTGTGCGGAAAGTCAAGGAAGGAGCATTTTGCAGATTCCTTAAGAGAAAAGAGAAGTGGTTAGCAGATGAAAACCGGGGTCGGAGAGGCTCTTTTGTGTATTGTGACAGGGAAAGGAATGGAGAAGAATCAATAGTCTGGCAGGCCCAAGCAAGGGATCAGACTTGACAGTATATAAAAAGGGTCCTATACTGAAGTCGATAACCTAGAAAGAAGGTATGAAAATGAGCGCCATTGCGTTGAAAGAGGGCGTCTGGTCGGTGGGTGTGTTGAATCCATCGCTGCGCGTCTTTGATATTGTGATGGAGTCCAAGTACGGGACTTCTTACAATGCCTATCTCCTGACCGGAGAGAAAAATGTCCTCATTGAAACGGTACATACCGACTATTTTGAGGAATATGTGGAGAACATTGAACAGGTGGTCCCGCTGGAGCGGGTGGACTACCTCATTATGAATCACAACGAGCCGGACCACTCTGGCAGCGTGTCCAAGCTGCTGGAGCGCTGCCCCGACCTGAAGATCTTCTGCACCGCGGCCGGAAAGAAGCATCTGGAGGACATCACCAACCGCACCTTCCCGGTGCAGGTGGTCAAGGCGGGGGACACCCTGGATCTGGGCGGAAAGACGCTGGAATTCATTCCGGCCCCCATGCTCCACTGGGCCGATTCCATGTTTACCTGGGACCCGGCGGACAAGGTGGTATTTACCTGTGATTTTCTGGGCGCCCATTTCTGTGAGCCCACCATGCTGGACAGCAAGATCCATGACAAGGCGGCCTATGCCGGGGAGCGTCACTTCTATTATCAGTGCATCTTCGGACCCTTTGCCTCCTATGTCCAGGCTGGTCTCAGCAAGCTGCCCGCCGAGGCGGAGATGGCCTGCACCAGCCACGGCCCCGTGCTGACCGAGACGCTGGAGGAGTGCAAGGCGCTCTACCGCCAGTGGAGCACGCCGGTCCCCAAGGAGGGGAAGACGGCTGCCATCATCTACGCTTCCGCCTATGGATGCACCCGGGCGCTGGCCCAGGCCGCTGCCGAGGCGCTGGAGGAGATGGGCATCCGCACCGTACAGCACGATGTCACCATGGAGAGTCTGGACGCCTGCGCCGCCATCGCCAACGAGGCCGATGTGGTTCTGGTGGGTTCTGCCACCATCAACCGGGACGCGCCCAAGGCGGTATGGGATGTGCTGGGCTCCATCGACGCCATCAACACCAAGGGCCGCGCGGCCGGCGCTTTTGGCGCCTACGGCTGGAGCGGCGAGGCACCCGGTATGCTTCAGACCCGCCTGGGACAGCTCAAGTTTGCCACCCCGGCGGAGGCCTTCCGTGTGCTCTTCACGCCGACACAGTCCGATCTGGACGCGATGAAGGACTATGCCCGCTCCGTGGCGGCCCTGTTGAAATAAACCATAAAAAAGGAGATTAGAAACCATGGATAAGTATGTCTGCGGCCCCTGCGGCTATGAGTATGACCCCGCGGTGGGCGATCCCGACAACGGCATCGCTCCCGGCACCCCCTTTGAGGCTCTGCCCGAGGACTGGGTTTGCCCGGTCTGCGGTCTGGGCAAGGACGTCTTTGAGAAGGCGTAATTCCAACCTGAAACACTGCAAAGCCCCGGAACCATCTGGTTCCGGGGCTTTCTGCATAGAAATCGGTTCTGCGTGCCCGAGGGGATCACACCGGGAGCACGCCGGTATAGATGAGTACCTGGCAGAGCAGTGAGGCCGTCTCCTCCCGGGTGGCGGCGTCCTGAGGAGCGATCTGTTCGGGGCTGTCCCACAAGAGAGAGAGGGGCTGTCCAAAGAGATTCTGATGTCCGTTGGTCAGGAGCCACACGCTCTCCCGGGCCCAGGGGGCGTAGGCGCGGAGGGCGGCGCTGTCCATGGTGTCCTCCGGTATGCCCTTGGAGGCCTCGTAGAAATTGAGGCTGAGATTCTCGGCCAGGCGGGCGAGAATGGAGAAGAGCTGCTCATGGGTCACCGGGTCATCGGGGTGGAACTTCCCCTTTCCGTCGCCGGAGAGAAGACCCAGCTGCTCCAGAGCATAGACCGAGGGACCATACCAGCTGTCCATGGACACGTCGGAAAAGACGGCGGGGCTGGAGGGCATATTGCAGTTGAGGGCCGCGGCCAGCATGGTGGCAAGCTCTGCCCGGGTCAGAGAGTCCTCCGGATGGAAGGTCCCGTCCCCGGTGCCGGAGAGGATCTGATAAGAGGCCAGCAGGTCGATGGACTCGGCATAGGGGCTGGCCGACGTGTCGGAGAAGGAGCGGTCCAGGTAGGTCAGGCCGTAGGTCTGAGCGGCCTCTTCCGGGGAGACACAGGTCCAGCCGTTGGAGCCGCCGGTCCCCTGCCACAGGTCCACTGTGGGGGGGATGGCCGAGAGCAGCTGGGCAAAGGCGTCCCGGTAGGCCGGACTGGAGGCCTGCTCCCCGTCGATGTACCAGCGCCAGCCCAGATCCAGCCGGTAATATCCGGCGGTGTCGCCGTCGGGCGGGGCGGCGGAGAGGAGGATGGCCACCTCGTCGGCCAGGTCGGGGTCTACCAGCAGGTGGGGGATGATCCCGACGGTGTCGGTGGTGGCTCCGGCAGGGGAGAAGTAGCGGTTGGTGGTGATCTTCATGGCGTCCCCGTCCGGGAAGTAGTCAGGATAGACGCTCTGGTCAAAGAGGGTCTGTGCCACACCCTTTCCAAAGGTGCGGCCACCCACCACGATCCCGGCATTCAGGTCCCGGATGCAGGCCGAGAAGAGCTCGGAGGAACTGGCGGTATATCCGTCGGAGAGGACGATGACCGCTTTGTCGGTGAGGGGGGATAGAGACGAAGAGAATGCGCCGTAAGAGCCGGAGCCATCCCGCAGATAGCCCGTATTCTGCGCGTCGGTAAAGGCGCTGACCGCCTGGGAGGCCGCCGAGGTCAATCCGCCCCCGTTGCCCCGCAGGTCCATGACCCAGACCCTGGCCTCATCCTGGTAGGCGGAGATCCCCTCCTGGATGTGGGGATAGGTGTCTGTACCAAAGGTGGTGCACTCCAGATAGCCCACACGTCCCTCCACCAGGCGGGAGGTGGTGGTGGGGACCGTGATGGCGGCACGCGTCAGGGTGACCGTGTGCTTCTCCTCTCCGCGCTGGTAGGTGACCGTGACCTGAGTGCCGGCCTCTCCCTGGATCCAGGAGGACACCTGTGCGGCATCCACGCCCAGAGTGGAGCGGCCGTCCACCGCCACGATCCGGTCACCCTCCCGCAGCCCGGCGGCCTGGGCGGGAGAGCCCTCCAGCACGGAGGTGATGGTCATTCCGTCGGTGCCGGCGATGGAGACCACGCCGATCCCCACCAGACTGGCATCCTCCATGGAGGAGAGAAAGGCCTGGTATTCTTCTGCCGTAAAATACTGGGTATAGGGGTCCCCCAGCTGTTCCAGCATGGCGGAGATGGAGGTCTGGTCCAATACCTCCTGGGGTACGGGGTCAATATAGGCGTCTGTGAGCAGGGTGCGGGCCTGCTCCAGGGTGAGAGCTTGTGCGGGGAGCGCCAGCAGGGAAGCGAGAAACATACCCGACAGGATACGGGCGCAGCGGCGTCGATTCATCAAAAAGGGCCTCCTTGATTATGTTAACGCTATTTTACAACAAAATGGGAATGAGGACAATGCCTCATTCCCATTTTTTACAGCTTACCTATATTTGGAACTCAGGGGACAAAGTACAGGTTGTGCACGCCCAGAATCTGCTCCACCGGGGCAAAGGAGACGCCGGAGGCGGCATAGGCCTCCTCGCCGTCCAGGGCGAGGGTGTAGAGGGTCTGTCCGTCCTGGCTGACGGTCACCTGGTCCGGGGACTGGGCGTCCCAGGAGACGGTGCAGCCCAGCTCTTCAGCCACTGCGCGGACGGGGAGCATGAGCTTGCCCTCCTGGAGCTGAGGCAGTTCCTGCTCGGAGAGCTCCAGCTCCGCTCCGTTGAGGGAGACCGACTGGAGATCGGCGTGGATCCAGCCGGCATTGCCGCCGTCCAGAAGAATCAGGGTCTCGGGGGTGGTCTGGGCGGGGTAGGACTCGGCTACCATGTCGTACCAGCCCACCACATAGTCGCCGGGGATCAGCTCGTCCAGAGAGAGGCCGGAGACCTTGGTCTCATCCGAGAGGTGATAGACCAGATCCTCCGTGCCGATGGAGACCGAATCGCCGTCCCGGGTGACCGAGGTCACGCGGCGGGCCATGGGCACTCCGTAGTCGGCGGGGATGGAGGCCAGGATCAGGGTGGCGCCCGCCTGGGCGGGCTCACTCAGCGTCATGACCGGGGTGGAGTAGATGTAGAGAGATTCCCCATCCCGGAGCTGATCGGCGGTCATGGGCTCGCCGGTGACCGCATTGAGGATGACCGTCTGGTCGGAGATGTGATAGAGGATGTCCTGCTCGGTCTCGCCGCCGGCGTGGAGGAGCACAGAGTCTCCGGAGAGCTCAGAGGCGGTCCCCCAGCGGTAGATCCAGCCCAGCTGCTCGGGCAGCTGATAGGAGGCGGTCCCGGTAGGGGCCTGGGAAGAAACGCCGCTTTCCGGCTCGGCGGCCAGGGCGGGGGTGAGCAGCAGCGCGCAGCTCAGCGCGGCACAGACGAGAGTTTTCATAGAAATGGCTCCTTTCCTTACTTGGGATGATGTGCTTTAGACGGAAGGAGCGCCGGAAAGGTTCCGCCCAGACGGAGATTTTTTGGGAAAAAGATGGAGGACCTCCCTCACTCCTCGCCCACGATGCGCACGGCGGTGCCGTAGGAGGTGAGCTCCGCGGCACTCTGCATGAGGGAGGAGCTGGCATAGCGGATGTTGATGACGGCGTCGGCCTCCATCCGCTCGGCCTCGTCTACCATGCGCTTGGTGGCGATCTGGCGGGCCTCATTGAGCAGCTGGGTGTAGCTCTCGATCTCGCCGCCCACCAGGGTCTTCATCCCGGCCATAAAGTCCTTGCCGAAGTTTTTGGACTGGACGACCGAGCCCTTGACCAGGCCCAGGGCCTGGATCTTTTTGCCGGGGATGTAATCAATATTGAGAAGCAGCATCTTCTTCTCCTCCTTTGATTTGTTGGATGCGCTGGAACAGTGCCAGCAGTACGCCAATGATAAATACCATGGGGATGGCGGCCAGGATCACGATGAGCCACAGGGGAGGGGCCTCCTCCGGGCTGATGGTAAAGCCCCAGACGATCAGCGCCATGACCCCGGCCATCAGCAGGATAAAGACCAGAGCGGCGGCCACCGGACCCACGTAGCGGATGCGGGTGTCGTTTTTCCGGATGTTCATAAAACGGGTCCCCTCCTGTTCCATCTGCTCCATTTCGGCAAGCCAGGCCTCGGCGTCCAGGGTGGCAAGCTGGGCCTGGGCGTCGGCCAGACGCTGGCAGAGCGCACCCATGGTGGCGAGGTTGTGCTCCTCCCGCCGCAGCTGGATCACATGGCGGCGGAGCACGTCGTCCAGCGTCAGAGAGCCGTGCTGGAGCCGGCGGATCTCCTCCAGAGGAACATCCAGCTTGCGCAGGAGCTTGATCTTGCGCAGGACCTCTACCTCCTCCTCGCCGTAATCCCGGTAGCCGTTGTCGCTGTTGCGCTGGGGGGTGAGCAGTCCCTCCTTTTCATAGAAGCGGATGTTGCGCTTGGTGATGCCCACCCGCTCCTCCACTTCATTGATCTTCATGTCCGATCCCTCCTCTGATGAGCGTATGATACACCATACACCGGGTAGAAGGTCAAGTGTTTTTTCCTGGAAAGAAGCGCCCGGAGAACGGAAGCTTGTCTCCGGGCGGAAAGCCTGCTATAATGAGGCAAATCTCAGGATGGGGCGGACCGTGCGCCGATCTGCGCAGGCCAGGATACCCGTCGGAGGAGGGTTTTTGTGCATAAGCCAACCTTACATCGGGTGTATTCGCCTTCCCAGGGGGAGGATCGAGCCCTCTCCCGGATCGGCTGGGCGCTGCTGGCCTATCTGCTCACCGGCATTCTGGTCCAGGCCGGTGTGCTGCTGGCAGCCAGAGTGTGGCTGCCCTGGCTGGCCCGGGACCCGCTCTTTCAGTGGCTGCTGTCGGTATGCAGCTCCTATGGTGTGTCCTTCCCGGTGTTTGTCTGTGTGCTGGGACGGGGCGGGGATGACCCGGAGCGGCAGGGGGAGGTCCTCTCACCCGGAAGGCTGGGGGAGACCTACTGCATCGCGCTGGCGGTGCTCTATGGCGGGAGCGCGGTGGGGGCGATCCTCCGGGGACTGCTGGGCACCGTGACCGGATGGTGGGGGACGGACCCGGTGGAGAGCATCCTCTCCTATCCGCTTCCCCTGAGCCTGCTGCTGACCGGCGTTCTGGCGCCCATCTTTGAGGAGCTGATGTTTCGGGGGCTGATCCTGGAGCGGCTGCGCCGGTACGGAGACGGCTTTGCAGTGGCCGCGTCGGCGCTGCTCTTCGGCATGGTGCATGGGAATCTCTTTCAGATGCCCTATGCCTGTGCGGTGGGGGTCGTACTGGGTTGGGTGGCCGTGCACACCGGGCGCCTGTGGCAGTGTATCCTCCTCCACGCGGGGATCAACCTGCTCTCCAGCGGCGTATTTCCCCTGGCAGAGCGGCTGGGCATCGAGGCTCCGGTCTATGCAGGGACCTGGCTTTTGGTGGGCATCGGGGTATGGCGGCTGATTGCCCGGCGGGGCGAACTGGGGCAGCTGGTCCGGACCATGGGGAGCGCGGGGTGGGGAAGGCTGCTGCGCAGTCCCGGCATGCTGGCCTTCAGCGTCTGGACCGTCCTGTCCTGCCTCTTCTATCTGATTGCATAACGAAAGGTCTGGCCGCAATGCGGCCAGACCTTTGATTTTAGGCGTATGTTATTTTGCCTGCGCAGCCAGCTCGTGGTTGATATCGTCCTTGTGTACGATAAAGGTGCGCCACCAGAAGATGCAGAAGAAGAGGATGGCGGCCACGATGCCCACGGGGTAGGCAATGGAGGTGGACAGGTGCAGGCACTCGGGGGCCTGGAAGAAGTAAGTGATGGAGACCGCGGACATGAAGGTCGCGGGGATGGCGGCCATCAGGCTGGCGATGGGAGGATAGCCGTACTTGTGGATGAACACGCCGCCAGTCCACAGAACGATCATAGCCAGAGTCTGGTTGGACCAGGAGAAGTATCTCCAGATCATGGAGAAGTCCAGCTGGGACAGGATGGCGCCCACAGCCAGCAGGGGCACGGCCAGGAAGAGACGTGTGGTCATCTTGGACTGGTCAATCTTGAACCAGTCGGCGATGGTAAGACGGGCGGAACGGAACGCGGTATCGCCGGAGGTGATGGGGCAGGCGATGACGCCAATCATGGCGAGGACCGCGCCCACAGGGCCCAGCAGACCGTGGCAGATCTGGTAGACGATCTCGCCCTGGTTGTTGTTCACCGCGGCCAGAGCACCGGAGAGACCGGCAGCGCCGTTATAGAAGGAAACACCCGCAGCGGCCCAGATCAGGGCGATGATACCTTCGGCCACCATGGCGCCGTAGAACACGGTGCGGCCCTCCTTCTCGGAGGTGATGCACCGGGCCATCATGGGGGACTGGGTGGCGTGGAAGCCGGAGATGGCGCCGCAGGCCACGCTGACGAACATCATGGCCCAGATGGGCTTTCCGTTGGGGTCTTCGTTAGCGAAGTGATCCCACAGCTCGGGCATCTGGTAGCCGCCGAAGATGATGCCGCCGGCAACGCCCAGAGCCATGATGATCAGGCAGATGCCGAAGATGGGATAGAGCTTGCCGATGATCTTATCGATGGGCAGGAAGGTGGCGCACAGGTAGTAGAGCAGGATGACCACCAGCCAGAACTTGGCGTTGAGCACGGTGGGAGTCAGGCTGGCCAGCAGGCCGGCCGGGCCGGTGGAGAAGGTGGTGCCCACCAGAACCAGCAGGACCACAGAGAAGATGCGCATAATAAAGGTGATGACACGGCCCATGTACTTTCCGACTACCTCGGAGATGGAGGCGCCGTCCTCGCGCTCACTCATCATACCGGAGAGGAAGTCGTGGACGCCGCCGCCCAGGATGGTGCCGAACACGATCCACAGGTAGACCACGGGGCCCCAGCAGGCACCGGCCAGTGCGCCGTAGATGGGGCCGAGACCGGCGATGTTGAGCAGCTGGATCAGGAAGATCCGCCAAGTTTTCATAGGCATATAGTCCACGCCGTCCGGATGGACCACGGCCGGGGTCTGCCGGTCGTCGATGTGGAACACATGCTCCATCAGCTTGCTGTACGTGAAGAAGCCCACGATCAGCAGGACCAATGCGACCAAGAATGAGATCATGAAAATCCCTCCTTCAAAAGTTCCCGCAGGAGAGAAGCACACACATTCCGCTCCCCCCGCAGATCCGGATGGGCTGCCCTGTGCGGGCCCTGCCTCCGGAAGCGGTTCCCATTATAATCTTTGTGCATATTATTTCAAGAAGCGAAATAAACAGAAATATTCGGTTGATTTTTGTCAATTTTATAAGACGGACCAGTCCGAAAAAAAGCCCTGGAACTTAGGCTGGAAATGTGATGAAAAGTACGGTAGAATAAGAGAAAAGCCCGGCCTGTCTCCTTGTATAAATATTACAAGAAGATGGGTATCTGACCACTTAGAAGGCGGTAAAATGGGTTGATAGGCCGGTAAGAGATCCCGTAGAGGCCGGCCGTGAAATGGAACGAAGGAGGAATTCCCATGAACGTATTTATCAGCGCCGATATCGAGGGTACCTGCGGCATTACGGACTGGAGTGAGACCGAGCGCAGCACCCCCTATGACTATAACTATTTCCGCAAGCAGATGACCATGGAGGTCCGTGCGGCCTGCGAGGGAGCCGTGGCCGGAGGCGCAGACGAGATCTTTGTGCGGGACGCCCACGACTCGGCCCGCAACATCGATCCCTCCCAGCTGCCTGAGCGGGTGCGCATCATGCGGGGCTGGAGCGGGGATCTGCTGAGCATGATGAGCGGCCTGGACCGGGGCAGCTTTGACGCGGTGCTCTTTACGGGATACCACGCCTGGGCCGCCTGCGGCGGGAATCCCCTCTCCCACACCATGAACCTCCAGAACGAATTTGTGACCCTCAATGGCGTGCGCATGAGTGAGTTTCTGATGAACGCCTATACGGCGGGCTACTACGGCGTACCCGTGCCCTTCCTCTGCGGGGACAAGGCCCTGTGCGACTTCGCCCAGGAGCTCATTCCGGAGATCACCACCGTGGCGGTCAACGAGGGCATCGGCGGCGCAGTGGTGTCCATGCATCCAGACGCGGCGGTCCGGGCCATCCGGGAGGGCGTCAAAAAGGCGGTCAAGAACGCGAAAAAATGCCCCGTGCCCATGCCGGAGCATTTTGAGGCCAAGATCCGTTTCCGGGAGCACAAGCGTGCCTATTCCAAGCACTTCTATCCCGGTGCCTCCCTGGAGGATGAGAAGAACGTCTCCTTTGCCTCGGACGACTGGTATGAGATGCTCCGCTTCTTCCACTTCGTCCTGAGCGACTGATGGGGGCGGGAGAACTGCGTCTGGCCGTCCTCATCGACGCGGATAATGCCCCTCGCACGGCCATCAAGGACGTGATGGCCGAGGTGGCGGTCTACGGGACCCCCACCATCAAACGGATCTACGGGGACTGGACCTCCCCCAACATGTCCACCTGGAAGCCGCTGCTGCTGGAGAATGCCATCACCCCCATCCAGCAGTACGCCTATACCACCGGAAAGAACGCCACCGACTCGGCCATGATCATCGATGCCATGGACATCCTCTACTCCGGCCGGGTGGATGGATTTGTGCTGGTGTCCAGCGACAGCGATTTTACCCGTCTGGCCACCCGTCTGCGGGAGGCCGGGATGAAGGTCTACGGCATGGGGGAGCGAAAGACGCCCGGTCCCTTCATCGTGGCCTGCGATAAATTCGTCTACATCGAGGTCATCCGGGCGGCGGGCGACCGGGCCCGGGCCGCCGCGAAGGAGGCTGCCCGCCAGGCCGCCGAGGAGGAGAAGGCGGAGCAGGCCCGGCTGGAGCGGGAAAGGAAGGAGCGGGAGAAGGCCGAACAGGCCAGGGCCTCTGAGTCTGCCCGGACCGAGAGCGGCAAGAGCACCTCCAGACGGGGTAAGAAGAAGGCGGAACCCGCCAAGCCCGTGGAGCCGGAGCCGAAACCCGCGCCGGTCCCCGCTTCGGCGGAGGGGAGCGAGCCGGCCAACCGCATCCCGCCGGAAGTGGAGGCCCTGCTGGCCGACTCGGTGGAGGACATCGCCGACGAGGACGGATACGCCTTTATGGGGGATCTGGGTAATCTTCTGGTCAAGAAGCAGCCCGATTTTGACCCCCGTAACTTCGGTTTTTCCAAGCTGACCAAGCTGGTCAAGGCCATGGACCGCTTTGAAATCGACGTCCGCTCTACCAATCTGCCCCACGTCAAGCATATTTTTGTGCGGGACAAGGAGCCGAAATAGATCGGGAAGAAAGAAGACGGGCGCAGCTGTTTTTTCAGGAGAAATACGGCTGCGCCCGTTTTTTGTGCAAAAATTGACGGTTTTTAGGCTGGACAGGCAGAAGTGAGGTGTGGTATAATACTGCTACCAGTTAATATCTGTTCTTTTTTTGTAGGGAATAAACGGAATTATATTCCGGACAACGGAAAATAAACAGAGAATGGAGAGACATTATGGAAATCAAGAATATCTTTGTAGTAGGCGCTGGCTTTATGGGCAGCGGTATCGCCCAGACCGCTATCCAGAGCGGATACAACGTGACCATCCATGACCAGAGCGAGGGCGCTCTGGAGCGGGCCAAGACCAACATTGGCAAGAACATGGACCGCCTGGTGAGCAAGGGCCGTATGACCGAAGAGCAGAAGGCGGCCGCGCTGGCTCTGCTCACGACCTCTTCCAGCATCCACACGGCTGCCAATGCCGACCTGGTCATCGAGGCCATTTTTGAGGACCTCAACGCCAAGCGCGCCATCTTTGAGGAGCTGGACAAGATCTGCCCCAAGGATACCATCTTCGCTTCCAACACTTCCTCCATCTCTCTGACCAGCCTGGCTGCGGCCACCAGCCGTGCCGAGCAGGTGGTGGGCATGCACTTCTTCTCCCCCGTGCCTGTGATGCGTCTGCTGGAGGTGGTGCATGGCCTGCGCACCTCCCAGGAGGCCATTGACGCCGCCATGGAAGTGGGCAAGAAGATGGGCAAGACCATGATCCTGGCCAAGGACAAGCCCGGCTTCATCGTCAACCGCATGCTGCTGCCCATGCTCAACGAGGCCGTTGAGATCCTGGATGAGGACATCGGCACCGTGGCCGACACCGACGAGGGCATGAAGATGGGTTGTAACCACCCCATGGGTCCCCTGGAGCTGGCCGACATGGTGGGCCTGGACATCCTGCTGGAGGTTATGGAGACCTTCTACAACGACCTGGGCGACACCAAGTACCGTCCCGCTCACCTGCTGCGCAAGATGGTGGCCGCGGGCTACCTGGGCCAGAAGTCCGGCATGGGCTTCTACCAGTACGAGAACCGCAAGAAGGTGGGCGTCAACCCCATCTTTGACAAGTAAGAACATACCATAAGAAAAGCCGTCCCGGTCCAAATGGACCGGGACGGCTTTTTGCTTTTTACACGGAAAAGGGAGGAAGATCAGCAGGTAGCGCCGCCCTTGAGATGCTTCTGGGCGGCCAGATTCTCCTCCTTGCGGGAGAGAAGGTCGTCCTGGAGCAGCTGCTCCTGCACGTTCTCAAAGCCCAGACGGGCCACGGTGTCGGCGAAGCGCTCACCGGTAATGCCCTGCTCGCGGAAGAGGAGGATGGCCTTCTCGATGGTGGCGAGGACCTCCTCCCGGCTGGTAAAGACCTTCTCCAGGGCGAGACCCTGGGCCACCTTCTTGCCCCAGCGGCCGCCGATGTAGATCCGGTAGCCGTTGGTGGACTGATCCACCGCGTGGAAGGGGCACTTGCCCACGCAGCGGCCGCAGTGGTTGCAGATGTTCGGGTCGATGACCACCTTGCCGTCTACGACCTTGGCCACATGGATGGGACAGACCTGCTCCACCTGGCAGACCTTACAGCCGCGGCACTTGTCCAGCTCCACCTGGGGTACCCGCTGGCCCACCACGCCCAGATCGTTCAGGTCGGGCTTGACGCAGTTGTTGGGGCAGCCGCCCACGGCGATCTTGAACTTGTGGGGGAGCTTGATACCGTGGTAGCCCTCGTAGAACTTCTCGTGGATCTCCTGGGAGAGATCGAAGGTGTCGATGAGGCCGTACTGGCAGGTGGTACCCTTACAGGAGACCACCGGGCGCACCTGGGAGCCGGTTCCGCCGGTCTCCAGCCCGTGCTGGGCCAGGAATTCCCGCATGGGCTCGATGTTCTCGAAGGGCACGCCCTGGATCTCCAGGGTGAGGCGGGTGGTCATGGTGACCTCGCCGGAACCGAAGCGCTCGGCGGCCTCGGCGATGACCTTCTGCTCCTCGGCGGTGATCTTGCCATTGCGGGTGATGACGCGGCCGTTGAACTTGTCGGGGGTACGCTTATCGAAGAGGAAGCCCAGCGCCTTCACCGCGGTGATCTGCTCGGGGGTGACCGAGGCGGCCACGCCCGCGACCCGGACCTGATTGAAGGTGGTGCCGCCCTCCAGTACCCGGGTGTTGGTATAGCCGAAGTATTTCAGGCGGTTCTGGAGGAAATAGCCGCGCTTGCCCTTGGCGCAGACCAGGAGGAGCTTGGCGTCCTTGTCCAGGCCCTCCAGCGGGCCGTTGACGCTGGCCAGGTCGATGCGCACCGCGCCCTGGATGCTGGGCTGAAGGCCCACGTCCAGCACGGTGTAGTCCTTGGCCTCTCCCGCGGCGTACTGGGCGGGGGTAAAGCTCTCCAACGCGCCGGAGAGCTTGTTGAGCAGGATATACGCCGCCTGCACAAAGGGATGGATGGCGGTGGAGAAGGGCGGGGCATAGGCGTAGTCCAGATTGGAGAAGTCTTCCAGTTTGGCCCCCATGGAGAGACCAGTGACGGCGATGTCCACCATCTTGTCCACGGCGCCGGGGCCCAGGACCTGGATACCCAGGAGCTTGTGGGTGGGACGGTCGGCCAGGAGCTTGACGATGAAGGAACCGGCCCCGGGATAGTAGTGGGCCTTGTCATCCACCACGCACAGGGCGGTCTCCACGTCGTAGCCCGCCGCTTTGGCGGCCGCCTCGGTGAGACCGGTGCGTCCGGCGTTGAGACCGGGGAGCTTGACCACACCGGTGCCCAGCGCGCCGGGATAGCGGACCTCCGCCCCGCCCAACAGCTGGGCCAGGGTGCGGCCCTCGTAGTTGGCCGAGGAGCCCATGGCGGACCACTGGGGGGCGCCGGTCAGACGGTTTTTCACCAGGGCGCAGTCGCCGGCGGCATAGAGGTCGGGGAGGTTGGTACGCAGGTGCTCGTCCACCACCACGGTGCCCTTGAAGAGCTCGATGCCGCTGTCCGCCAGGAAGGCAGTGTTGGGCTTGATGCCGATGGAGAGGACCACCACATCGGCCGAGAGGGTCCCCATGCCGGTCTTGACGGCGTCCACCCGGCCGGAGCCCAGAATGGCCTCCAGGGGATTGCCGGTGAGGACCCGGATGCCCTTGCTCTGGAGGTGGCGCTTGACGTACTCAGCCATCTCGGGATCAAAGATATTGGGCATGATCTGGGAGGCCAGATCCACCACCGTGACGGTCAGGCCCTGGGCCTGGAGATTCTCCGCCGCCTCCAGTCCGATGAAGCCGCCGCCCACCACCACGGCCCGGCGGGCCTGGGTGGACTTCACATAGTCCCGCAGGCCGATGGCGTCGTCCGGGGTGCGCAGCTTGAACACACCCTCCAGGTCCATGCCGGGCAGGGGAGGAACGATGGGAGAGGCGCCGGTGGCCAGGATACAGGCGTCATAGGTGTAGTGCTCCTCTTCGCCGGTGGCGTGATTGCGGGCAGTCACCGTCTTGGCGGTGCTGTCCAGCTTTATCGCCTCCCGGCCGGTGAGGACCTCCACGCCGGTGAGACCGGCGAATTTGGCGGGGGTGTTGACGATCAGCTCCTCCCGGGTATCGATGAGACCGCCGACATAATAGGGCAGGCCGCATCCCGCATAGGAGATATCCTGATCCTTGGTGATAAGTGTGACCTGCATCCCGCGGTCCATGCGTTTGAGCTTGGCCGCGGCCTTGGTTCCGGCGGCGACACCGCCGATGATGAGCACCTTCATAATAAACCTCCTTCGCATCCCGACGGAAGACAGAGCTTGCTCTGCGGGCTCTTCCGGGGGATGGTTTGCACCTACCATTATAAGAGCAAACGACCCAAAGGGAAAGTACCAAATTCAAACAAGAACCGCGGACCGCGATACAATCGGTATCACGGCCCGCGGGGAGAAGGGCGATGGGATTTGATTAGAAAATACTTCCAGCTGCCGTCATGCCCTTGTCCAGGTCCTCCCGATAGTCGGGATCGCCCGGGTTGAGGCTGTTGATGACCACGCCGTCGCTGCCGTTGCGGGCGGTGGAGTGGATGTATTTGCCCTCGCCCAGATAGAGGGCCACATGGCCGGGGAAGAAGAGCAGGTCGCCGGGCCGGATGTCTGAACGGGGGATCTCATGGAGGGGAAAGCCCTCCTTGATGTGGGCGTCCCGGTAGATGGTCACGCCGTTGAGGAGATAGCTCATGGAGGTCAGACCCGAGCAGTCGATGCCCAGAGGGGTCTTTCCGCCCCAGCGGTAGTGGGTGCCCAGATAGGTCATCGCGGTCTCCACAAAGGCGGCGCGGAGGGCGTCCTCCTCCGCGAAGGCGGGAGCGGTGTGATAGGGGGCCAGGAAGCTGGTCTTGGTGAAGCCCTCCCGGCCGTCACACAGGGAGACTCGCTGCCAGCCCCGCTCGTCGGGGGTCCCTTTGACGGCCACCAGGGCGCCCCGGGTCAGGGTCTCCACACACCAGCCCTCCACCATGGGGGCGGAGAGTACGTCACAGACGCCCTTGCGGACGATCTGCTTGGGCAGGGCCTCCCACCGGGCCACGTTGTGCTCGCCGAAGAGCAGTCCCTCCGCGGGGGCATAGCCCTCATAGCGGTAGGGGGTGCGGATGCGGTACCAGCCCGCACAGGTGTCCTCCAGAATCTCCACGGTGGAGCCATAGAGGACCTCGTCGGCCAGCTCGCTCTGCATATGGGGACGGGACTTCAGGGGACAGATGGGGGAATTGACAAGTGCTTTCATAGGCACACCTCTCAGTGAAAAATATGGATTATCCGTAGATCTCGTAGATCTGCTTGGCCAGTTTTCCGATGAAGCGCTTCTGATCGGGCTGGCCGTCCAGAGCGGGGCCGTCCCAGGTGAAGATGCCCAGATAGAAGGGGTGGCTGAAGAGCTCGAAGATGCCGGCGTCGTGGTTCACGTGGTCCAGACCGCCGGTCTTGTGGGCCACCACCACCGGCTGGGGGATGTAGCGCAGGAAGGAGTCGTTGCACCGCTGGCGGCGGAGCATGTCCAGAGCCTTCTCCTGGAGGTCGTGGGTGAGGATGGTGCCCCGGTAGAGGGCCCAGTAGATACGCTCCTGGTCGACGGCCGAGGTGTAGTTGTTCTTCCCGGCGGCCACGGCATCCCAGTCCAGCATCTTGCGCTGGCAGACCGTGTGCTTGAGACCCAGGGTGTCCTTGAAGTAGGCATTCATTTCATCCCAGTTCAGGAGGTCCAGTACCAGGTTGGTGGCGGTGTTGTCGCTCTCCACGATCATCCAGTAGAGCAGCTCCCACAGGGAGTACTCGGGCAGGTCCAGCTCGAAAACCTCCGTGTCCGGGAGAATGGACTCCGCCGGAACGGGAACGGCCTGCTCCAGGGAGAGGCGCTTCTGCCGCACCTGCTCCAGAGCATAGAGCAGGATGGGGACCTTGATGGTGGAAGCGGACACCACCTGGGTGTCAGGGTCAAAGGAGTGGTAGTGCTTGCCGTTGATGAGGTCGGTCATGAGGAGGGAGACCTTGCCGGGAAAGGCGTCGATCTGTTCCCGGAGCCAGGCGTCCAGTTCGGTCTTTTTCATAGAAAGCGCTCCTTTCAGTTCAGCAGAGTTCCAGCGCGGGGGAATCGGCGTCCATGGAGAGGACGGCCCCCAGCGGAAGGGCCATGGAGGGGAGGGAGTGCCCGCAGGGCAGGTTGGCGATGACAGGCACCCCGGCGGGGAGGATGAGCTCCTCAAAGAGCTGGTGGAGGGTGAGGGTGCGCTCCGGATCCTCCGGGGTGCAGTCGGTCCAGTCCCCCAGGAGGACCCCGGCGCAGTCCCGGAACTTTCCCGCGTTGCGCAGCTGGGTGAGCATGCCGTCGATGCGGTAGATATGCTCTCCGATGTCCTCCAGGAAGAGAATTTTATTCCGGGTGTCGATCTCCCAGGGGGTACCCAGGGAGGCGGCCAGCAGGGAGAGGTTGCCTCCGCAGAGCACACCCGTGGCCCGTCCGCCGGAGAGGGGCTCCAGCGGGTGGTCCGGGTGGATGGGGAGGGGACCGGCGAGGGTTCCGAAGAGGGCGCGGCGCAGATAGTCCATGGAGTAGTCGTCCACCGGCTGATAGTACTCGGTGGCGGGCATGATGGTGTGGTAGGTCACCAGGCCGCAGTCCTGATTGAGGGCAGTGTGGAGGGCGGTGACGTCGCTGTATCCGGAGAAATACTTGGGGTGGGCGCGGATGGTCTCCCAGTCCAGCAGAGGGAGGAGCCGGTGGGCGCCGTAGCCGCCCCGGATGCAGAGGATGCCGTGGATGGAATCATCCGCAAAGGCGGCGTTCAGGTCGGCAGAGCGCTGGCGGTCGCTGGCAGCCAGATAGCCGTGGCGGTTTTCCTCCTGACAGGAGGGGAACACGACGGGGGAGAGACCCAGGTCCCGGACGGCCTGCACAGCCAGCGGGAGCCGCTGGGCCGGAACGGCGGAGGAGGCCCCCACCAGGGCCACCCGGGCGCCGGGGAAGAGCGGTCTTGGGGTAATCATGGTAACACCACCAGAAACAAAAATGTGTGGACAAAAAGGCGGGAGAGCACCGGGAATGGTCCTCTCCCGCCTCTCTATTATCGGCAGTCAGAATGTACTTGTCAACGGGAAGGTTCGCGCTGCCACTCCGCCGCCTCCCGCTCGCTGGCCAGGAGGAAGTGGCCGGGGGAGATCTCCTGCCAGAGGGGAGTCTCCTGGTCGTAGTGATGGATGGACGGGTCGTAGACCAGCAGCTTCTTTTTCTTCTCGGCGATGGGGTCGGGCAGGGGGATGGCCGAGAGAAGCGCCCGGGTGTAGGGGTGGAGGGGGTGGGCAAAGAGCTCCTCGCTCTCGGCCAGCTCCACCAGACGGCCCTTGTGGATGACGGCGATGCGGTCGCAGATGAAGCGCACCACGCTCAGGTCGTGGGCGATGAAGAGATAGGTGAGGCCGCGCTCCTTCTGGAGCTGGCTCATCAGGTTGAGGACCTGGGCCCGGATGGACACATCCAGGGCGGAGATGGGCTCGTCCGCGATGATGAAGTCGGGGTCCATGATGAGGGAGCGGGCAATGCCGATGCGCTGGCGCTGGCCGCCGGAGAACTCATGGGGGAAGCGGCTGGCGAACTCCGGCAGCAGACCCACGTCGGCCAGGGCCTTGGCCACCTTCTCCTGCCGCTCGGCCTCGCCGATGTGGCGGCCGTACAGGCCCTCGGAGACGATGTAGTCCACCTTGGCCCGCTCGTTGAGGGAGGCCATGGGGTCCTGGAAGATCATCTGGATCTGCCGGGTGACCTTCCGGTCCAGCTCCCGGCTGATGCGGCCGCTGATGCGCTCTCCCCGGTAGAGGACCTGGCCCCCGGAGACCGGATTGATGCGGATGATGGCCCGGCCGATGGTGGTCTTGCCCGAGCCGGACTCGCCCACCAGACCGAAGGTCTCGCCCTCATAGATGTCAAAGGAGACCCCCTTCACCGCGTGAAAGGGATGGCGGTGTGTGCCGAAGGTGACCTGGAGATCCTGAACCTCCAGCAGTTTCTTGCGCTGCTCAGACATGGCGGTTCACCCCCTGTTCCCGAAGATGCTTGATGTGTTCCGGCGGCTCCACCTTGGGGGCCCTGGGGTCCAGGAGCCAGGTGCGGGCCTTGTGGGTGGGGCTCACCTCGAAGTAGGGGGGACGCTCCACAAAGTCGATCTTGAGGGCGTGGGGATTGCGGGGGGCGAAGGCGTCCCCCTTGACCTCCAGGAAGAGGTTGGGGGGCGTGCCCTTGATGGAGTAGAGCTCCTCGCCCTTCACGCCCAGCTGGGGCAGGGAGGAGAGCAGCGCCCAGGTGTAGGGGTGCTTGGGGTCGTAAAAGACCTCCTCACAGGTGCCGATCTCCACGATATCTCCGGCGTACATGACGGCGATGCGGTCGGCCACATTGGCCACCACGCCCAGATCGTGGGTGATGTAGATGGTGGTGAGGTCGTATTTCTTCTGGAGATCCTTGATGAGCTGGAGGATCTGGGCCTGGATGGTCACATCCAGAGCGGTGGTGGGCTCGTCGCAGATGAGGATCTTGGGCCGGCAGGCCACGGCGATGGCGATGACCACCCGCTGGCGCATGCCGCCGGAGAACTCGTGGGGATACTGCTTGGAGCGGCGCTCGGGCTGGTCGATGCCCACCTCCTCCAGTACCTTGAGGACCTGGGCATGTGCCTCGGCCCCCTTGAGGCCCTGGTGGAGGACAATGGCCTCCTCGATCTGGTCGCCAATGGTCTTGAGCGGGTTGAGGGAGGTCATGGGATCCTGCATGACCATGGCGATCTCCCGGCCGCGGATGGTGCGCCACTGCTGGTCGGTGGTGTACCCGGCCAGGTCCTGGCCGTTGTAGCGGATCTCCCCGGCCGTGACCGAGCCGTTGGAGTCCAGAAGGCCCATAAAGGTCTTGGTAAATACGCTCTTGCCGGAGCCCGACTCGCCCACGATGGCCAGGCTCTCACCCCGGTGGACGTCCAGAGAGATCCCCCGGATGGCGTGGAGCACCTGGCCCCGCAGGGTAAATTTCACGTCCAGGTCCCGGACGGACAGAATGGTCTCGGTTTCCATGATATGTCCTCCTTACTTGACGTGATTCTTGGGATCGGCGGCATCCGCGAAGGAGTTGCCCACGATGTAGAACGAGATGGTGATGATGGACAGGATGATGACGGGGAAGAAGAGTTGATAGCTCAGGGTGGACTCCATCATCACGGTCTGTCCGGCCTTGATGAGGTTGCCCAGGGTGGGGATCTCCAGGGGCACGCCAAGGCCGATGTAGGTGATAAAGACCTCGTTGCCGATGGCGGCGGGAATGGCCAGGGCCATGCGCAGGGTGAGGATGGACACCAGATAGGGCAGCAGGTTCTTGACCATGATGCGCCAGGTGGCGGTGCCCAGGCAGCGGGAGGCCAGGTTGTAGTCCCGGTCCCGGATGATGAGCACCTGATTGCGCACCAGCCGGGCGGTCTGGAGCCAGGAGGTGAGGCACATGGCGAAGATCATGGTGCTCACGCCGGGGCGCAGGATGTAGGAGATGATGATGACCACCAGGGTCTGGGGGACGTTATCGAAGATGTTGTAGATCTCGGTGAAGAGGAAGTCCAGCTTGCGGACATAGCCCCACAGCACCCCCATGATCACGCCCAGGACGGCCTCCACACAGGCCACGGCCAGGCCGATGAGCAGGGAGGTGCGCACGCCGGACCAGATCTGGCTCCACAGGTCCTGCCCGATGGAGTTGGTGCCGAACCAGTATTCCTTGCAGGGAGCCAGGTTGGTGGCGCCCTTGTAGATGGTGTTGGCCTCGGGGGCATAGGGGAGCATGGGCTCCACCACGGTAAAGGCCAGGATACCCACCATCAGGATGAGAAAGAACATGGCCACCTTGTTCTGGGCGAAGGAGCGCAGGGTGGAGCCCCAGTAGGAGTAGTTGGAATAGCCGCCCCGCTCGCCGGCGGTGGGATCATAGGGGGCAAACTCGAAAAATTCGCTCTCGGAATAGTTCCGGGAGAGGACCTCTCCCACGCTCTGGCTGAGCTGCTGGGTCTTGTGGTCTTTGAAGCGGAACGAGGGCATCAGCGGCCACCTTCTTTCTTGCCAAAGGTAATGCGGGGATCCACGATCGCCATAAGGATATCGCCTACCAGCAGGCCCAGGATGCTGATGGCGGCATAGAAGAGCACCAGGCCCTGGACCACGGTGTTGTCCTGCCGCTGGATGACGTTGACCAGCAGGCCGCCCATGCCGGGGATGGAGTAGAGGCTCTCCACATAGAGGGAGCCCATCAGAGTCAGGATCACCGAGGTGGGGATGAACTGGACCAGGGGCACAAAGGCGTTTCGGAACACGTGCTTGCGGGAGATGGCCGAGGCGGGCACGCCCTTGGCCCGGGCCAGCTTCACATAGTCCTTGTTGGACTCATCCACCATATACCGCCGCAGCCACATGGCGTAGTAGGCGATGTTGCCCAGGGCCAGGGAGAGGATGGGGAGGATGTAGGTGACGGGCCGCCCGCTGCTGATCTGCATGGGCAGATCCAGATATTTTGTGCCGTAGAATTGGATGACCAGGTAGTAGACAGCGGCGGGAACGGCCTGGATCAGAACGATGAAGGCGGTGCCCAGCTTGTCGCCGATCTTGTGCTTGGTGCGGGTGGAGCGGGCCATGAGGATGCCCATGGGCAGACCCACTGCCAGGGCGATGCCCAGGGAGGTCAGGCCGATGGCCATGGAGACCGGCACCTTCTCGGCGATGATCTTGGTGACCGGCACATTGCGGCGGTACTTGTTGGATACGCCCAGATCGCCGTGGAGCAGATCACTGTAAAAATCCAGCAGCTGAGCGGGGAGCGGCTTGTCCAGACCCAGCTCCTTGAGGCCCAGTTCCACCTGGACGGCGCTCATCTTCTCAAAGTTCTGGAAGTAGCCTTCAATGGGCATCAGGCGCAGCAGAGAAAAGACGATGGTCACGATGATAAACAGGGTCAGCAGGGAGCGCAGCAGGCGTTTGAATATGTATTTCGCCATGAGACGAGACCTCCTTGAGAGGAAAATGGGGAGACACGGCCGGGGTATATCACGGTCCCACACAGGACCTGGGGCCGTCATATAGGGCGGCTGTGGCAGAGACCGGGAGAAGGGGCGCCCCGGACTCACGGTCCGGGGCGCCCGCAGAGAGATTACTCGGCGTCCGCGGCGGCAATGGCAGCGGTGCGGTCCTTGAGCCACTGGTCATAGAGGGAGTTGAACTCCTCCAGGCCCATGGGCTCCTCCCGCAGCTTCTGGAACTTGAAGCACTGGAGGGCCATGCCGTAGGGGGCATACTGGGCCTCAAACACGTTGAGGCGGGTGGCCACATAGCCGGAGCTGGAGATGGAGAAGGGAACGACGATGGCGTGCTCGATGAGGAAGGCCTCGGCCTCGGCAAAGGCGGTGTAGCGGGCCTCGTCATCGTTGGTGATGGCCTTGGCCGCGTCGATGAGGGCGTAGTACTCCTCCATCAGAGCCTGGGTCTCGGGGGACTTGTTGGTGCAGGGCTTCTGGCCGATCTCCAGATTGGGATCCTGGGCCATGAAGTTGTAGGAGTTGTCCTGGGACTTGAAGGGATCGGTCCAGGTCTGGGGGTCGGCGTAGTCGGCGCCCCAGTTGCACTTCATGAAGCCGTAGTCGCCGGTGCGGCGGACCATGGAGAGGAAGTTGGTGGAGGGACCGGCCTCGACCACCACGTCGATGTAATCGGTGCCCAGCAGGCCTTCCAGCTGCTGCTCGATGACCTGGCACTCCTTATCCCAGTTGGTGGTGGCGGGGTTATAGCGCATGTACATCTGGATGGGGAAGCTGGCGCCGGCGGCGGTGAGCTCCTCCACCGCCTTGGCCTTGTAGTCCAGCGCGGTGGCCTCGTCAAAGCTGTCGCCGTCCGAGATGGCCTTCAGCGCGGGATACTGGGTGTAATCCAGACCGGCGGCCTCGGTGAAGGTGGCGGGGGTGATGGTGTTGTTGAGGAGGTTTTCGGGGGTATTGGGCTCCACCACTTCCAGGGCGTTGACCCGGTCCAGCGCGTGGAAGATGGACTGACGGAAGTTCTCATTGTTCACTGCCAGCGTCCAGTTGTCGGGGTCCAGGGACTCGTCGAAGCGGGGCTCAAAGTTGAAGCAGAAGAAATAGGAGAAGGCCACGCTGGGACGGCTGGCCGAGAGCTGATTCTGCTTCTCAGGATCGCTCTGCCAGGCCGAGAGCAGGGAGGCGTCCAGCTCGGCATAGTCCACCTCACCGCGCAGGAAGGACTCGGGGCCCAGGGTGGTGGCGGAGGCATTGTAGCGGAACTCCAGCTTGTCGATAAAGACATTGTCCTTGTCCCAGTAGGTGGGGTTCTTCACCAGGGTGCGGTGGTTCTGGGGCTCAAACTCGGACATGATGTAGGCGCCGTTGTAGAGCACAGACTGATTGTCCACGCCGAACATCTCGCCCTGCTCCTCCAGGAAGGGGCCGTACACCGGCATATAGGTGGTGTAGGACAGCACGGAGGGGAAGTAGGTGCAGGGAGAGGCCATGGTGTAGACCAGAGTATAGTCGTCCACCGCCTTGACGCCCACGTCGTCAAAGCTCACCTCGGGCACGGGCTCGATGGGATTGCCGTCGGCGTCGGTGGTCTTGGTGCCGTTCTCGCTCTCCAGCAGATAGGCGGTGTAGTTGAAGTACTCCTGGGCGTTCTTGACGATGCCGTTGTACATGTACTGGTTGGAGGAGTTGTTGGCGGCGTCGTTGACCCACTTGGCCGCGGAGACCCAGTCGTTGGCGGTGACATCGGCCACCTCCTCGCCCTGGGCGTTGACCCACTTGACGCCCTGGCGGATCTTGAAGGTCCACTCGGTATAGTCCTCATTGTGCTCCCAGCTCTCAGCCAGAGCGGGCTTCATCACACCGTAGGGATCGTATTCCACCAGACAGTCCACCATATTGGCACACATGCGGTAGTCGTTGGTAAAAGAGGTATAGAGGTAGTTGAGGGTCTCCACCTCGCTGGAGTAGAGCTCCCGGTAGACGGACTCGCCGCCGGTGGAGCCGCCCTCGTCGCCGCCGCCGCAGGCTGCGAGACCAGCGGTCATGGACAGGGCCAGGGTCAGAGCAAGCAGTTTTTTCACTCGTTTCACGCGCGTCTCCTTCTTTCCTTTCAAGATCGGTCCCGGAGAGGGACCGTATATCGACAAGGGAAGGAAATCCTTGGACCCTTGAAGATATGGGGTTTGGGCGGACCCGGAGGTCCGCGGTCAGCTCCAGTGCTCGCAGGGGATGGCGGAGAGTCCCACGCCGGGCGCTTCCGACATGGTGACCAGCGCCTCTTCAAAGACGGGACCGCCGGTAAAGGGGTCCACCGAGCACAGGGAGGGGCCGTCCAGGTCGGCCTTGGTGATGACGCTCCGGCCGCAGCAGAGATGGGCGGCGGCCGAGACCGAGAGCTTGGACTCCAGCATACAGCCGATCATGCATTCCACGCCGTAGAGCTCTGCCACATCGCAGATCTTGAGGGCCTGGTGGATGCCGCCGGTTTTCATCAGCTTGATGTTGATGAGGTCGGCGGCCCCCTTCTGTATGATATCGATGGCGTCGGCGGGAGAGAACACACTTTCGTCCGCCAGAATGGGGGTATAGACCCGGCTGGTGACAAACTGCATCCCGGCGATGTCGTGGGCCTTCACCGGCTGTTCCACCAGTTCGATGTTCAGATTCCGGTCCTCCATGGCGGAGATGATGGCCACCGACTGCTTGGGGGTCCAGCCCTGGTTGGCGTCCACCCGGAGCTGTACATCGGGACCCACCGCCTCCCGGATGGCGGCGATGCGCTCCACATCGCCGGTGCCGTCCTTTCCTACCTTGATCTTCAGAATGTCATAGCCGCGGGACACGGCGTCCAGCGCGTCGGCCACCATCTCATCAATGGGATTGACCGAAATGGTGATGTCGGTGCGGAAGGAGGTCCTGGCCCCGCCCAGAAGCTTATAGAGGGGGGCGCCCCAGCGCTTGGCCCACAGATCATAGACCGCCATATCCACCGCCGCCTTGGCGGAGGTGTTTTTCAGGATGCAGCTGTGAAGGCGCTTCATGATACCGTCCAGGTCCTCCACATCCATGCCGATGAGGTTGGGGCGGATGAACTCCCGGATGGCGCAGGCCACCGAGCCCTTGGTGTCTCCGGTGATGACCGCGGTGGGAGGAGCCTCACCGTAGCCCACCTCGCCGGTGTCGGCCACCACGCGGACCACGATATCGTCCACATGCTCTACCGTGCGCAGGGCGGTTTTAAACGGACGGGCCAGCGGGAGGGAGATCTCTCCCACCTGGATATCCCGAATGATCATAGCGAAATGCCTCCATTCCCGATCAGATAATCGAATAAAATGAAATTAAAATTGTGTAAAGTTGCATTTTTGAATTGTGGGCAGAGAATTTTATAATTACTTAAATGCTAGCATAAATTCTGATATTTGTAAAGTGGAACGGTGAAAAAAGGGAAAAGAAGCGGGCGGGACAGAAGAGACATTTGGGCAGATTGCAATATCGGAATGAAAATATTTCAAAACGGAAAATGGAGACATCTGAGAGGAAAAAAGGGGGAAAGCGGGAAAAGAACTGTATATTTTCTCACTTTATCGAGGGAAAGCGGCACTGCGTAAAGGCGCGGAGAGCCCTTTCCCAAACCGGAAAAAGAAGGTATACTTAAAATCGAAGAATCCCAAAAGAAGGATGAGGTGCCCGCCATGGCCAGACATTTCAACCAGAAGCTGAAGCTGCTCACCCTCCAGGCCCTACTGCTGGAGCGCTCCGATGAAGAGCATCCCCTGACCACCGAGGAGCTGCGCGCTGCGCTGGCGGAACGGGGGATCGCCGCCGAGCGGAAGAGCCTCTATGACGATATGGAGACCCTGTCCCGCTTTGGACTGGACATCCACCAGCGCCGGGGACGGGGCGGAGGCTGGTTTGTGGGAGAGCGGCTTTTCCAGCTGCCCGAGCTCAAGCTGCTGGTGGACGCAGTGCAGTCCTGTAAGTTCATCACACCGGACAAGAGCCGGGCCCTTATCCGCAAGCTGGAGGGGCTCTCCAGTGTCTACCAGGCCCGCCAGCTCCAGCGGCAGGTCTATGTGACGGGCCGGGCCAAGACCATGAACGAGAGTGTATACTATACCATCGACCAGCTCCATACAGCCCTCTCCACCGGGCGGCAGGTCTCCTTCCGGTACTTTGAGTACAATGTGGCCAAGGAGAAGGTCTTCCGCCGGGCGGGCGCCCACTACCGGGTCTCCCCCTACGGGCTGATCTGGGACAGTGAGAACTACTACCTGGCCGGATTTGACCACGACAAGGGGGAGATACGCCACTACCGGGTGGACAAGATGGACGGCCTCACCGTTCTCTCCCAGCCCAGAGAGGGGGAGGGGACCGGCCGGGCCTTTGACGCGGCCGCCTATGGACAAAAGCACTTCGGCATGTTCGGCGGCCGGGAGGGGCAGGTCCGCCTGCGGTGCGAGAAGAGCCTGGTGGGTGTGGTGCTGGACCGCTTCGGGGCGGAGAGCATCCTGATCCCCGACGGGGAGGACCATTTTACCGTCACCGTGCCAGTGGTGGTGAGTCCGCAGTTCCTGGGCTGGATCTTCGGCCTGGGCACGGGGGTGGAGCTCACCGGACCGGACTGGGCGGTGGAGGCCTACCGGCGCCAGCTGGAGCAGGTGGGGGAGCGTTACCGGTAAAAAAACAGGCCCTGCGCAGCCCTCCGAAGGAGGGGCGCAGGGCCCAAATCGTTATTCCCAGGTTTTCCAAATGTCCGGGCAGTAGCCCACCGTGGCCTGCTTCCCGTTGCGGACAATGGGCGTGCACAGCAGCCGGGGATCCTCCAGCAGCTTCTCCAGCTTGTCGGCGTCGTAGGCCAGATAGGTGAGCAGGGCCGCGTCCGGGTGCTTGGCGTTGATGAGGGCCTCCAGCCCCAAGGCGTTTTTCACGCTGGTCAGCTCGCCCTTGCTGATGCCGTATTTGGACAGGTCCACGAACTGGAATTTGACCCGGCGCTCCTTAAAATAGCGCTGGGCCTTCTTGGTGTCAAAGCACTTGGAGGTGCCGAAAATCTGAATGTTCACCGGTTTATTCCTCCTCGATGGGGTGAAAACGCGGACCGGCATAGCCGTCCCGCTCCACCCACTCGCTCCACATGGCGGCCGGGCGGACCCAGATGCCGCGCTCCCCATAGAGTGCCTGGTAGACCACCATGGGCTCCATGGTCTCCGAGTGGCGGGCGGTGTAGAGCACCTGATACTCCATCCCCTTGAAGTGGCGGTAACGGCCCGGCTTGATCTCCTGCATGGGAACACATCCTCTTTCTCCGCGCAGACATGCGGTTATTTCATGCAGTCGATTGTACCATATTTTCCCCCGATTGCAAAGGAGAAAGACCGTGGAAAACGGGGAAGAGGACCGGGCCGACGGGATGTGCGGAAAATAGAAGTATACTTTTGTGGGAAAGCATGGTATACTATAACTACCATCGTATCCCATGTGGGTACCTTTTTTATGGCTTTATGTGCGTCGAGCGCACTGAAAATAAGGCAGGACACAGCTTACATCCGATTCCGGGACGGAGAAAACGATCCCCTTTTTTCGGCGAGGCAGGGCCGGAAAGAGTGGGGCGGGCCGCCCTTGGTTTCGTGCGCCCAAAATAAAGTGTCCTTGCGTCCGGCGCGTGTCTTCGAGCTGCGGCGGACGAGATGATATTCGATTATGTGTTATTTCGAAAAGGAGTGTTTGAATCTCAATATGGCAGAAAAACTGAAAATTATTTCCCTGGGCGGTCTCAATGAGATCGGCAAGAATCTGACCGTATATGAATACGGCGGGGATATTATTGTAGTAGATGTGGGCATGGGTTTCCCGGATGACGATATGTACGGCATTGACGTGGTCATCCCGGACTTCACCTATCTCATCAAGAACCAGGACAAGATCCGGGGCATTTTCCTCACCCACGGGCACGAGGACCACATCGGTTCCATCCCCTATCTCCTGCGCAGCATCAACGCGCCGATCTATGCCACCCGCATGACGGCGGGTCTGGTGCGGCTCAAGCTGGAGGAGCACCGCCTGGTGGACAAGACCAAGCTCATCACCTGCGAGGCGGGCGAGGTGGTCAAGGCCGGGAAGTTCTCGGTGGAGTTCATCCATGTGAACCACTCCATTGCCGACGCGGTGGCCTTTGCCATCAAGACGCCGGTGGGCACGGTGGTCCACACGGGCGACTTCAAGATCGACACCACCCCCATCCAGGGCGGTATGACCGATCTGGCCCGCCTGGGTGAGCTGGGGAAGAAGGGCGTTTTGGCCCTGCTGGCCGACTCCACCAATGTGGAGCGCCCCGGCTTTACCAAGAGCGAGCGGAGCGTGGGCGAGTCCTTTGACGCGCTGTTCCGGGGATGCGATAACCGCATCATCGTCACCACCTTTGCCTCCAATGTGGACCGGCTCCAGCAGGTGATCTCGGTGGCGGCCAAGTATGGGCGCAAGGTGGCCGTGACCGGACGGAGCATGGAGAACGCCATGAAGGTGTCGGTGGAGCTGGGATATATGAAGATCCCCGACGGCGTCCTGGTGGACGTCAACCACATCAAGAGCCTGCCTGATAATAAGGTGTGCATCATCACCACCGGAAGCCAGGGCGAGACCATGTCCGCCCTCACCCGCATGGCCTTCAACACCCACAAGCAGGTGGAGATCCGCGCCGGGGACCGGGTGATCCTCTCGGCCTCCGCCATCCCGGGCAATGAGAACGCCATCGGCAGCGTCATCAACGAGCTCTACCGCAAGGACGCCGAGGTCATCAACGAGCGCAGCGGGCCCCTCCATGTGTCGGGCCACGCCTGCCAGGAGGAGCTCAAGATCATCCACGCCCTGGTCAAGCCCAAGTTCTTTATCCCCGTCCATGGAGAGCAGCGGATGCTCAAGACCCACTCCAAGCTGGCCCAGGACATGGGCATGGACCCCCGGCGCATCATCATCAGCGACATCGGCAAGGTCATCGAGCTCACCCCCAACTCCGCCAAGATCAACGGGACCGTGCCTGCAGGCAAGGTCTTTGTGGACGGCTATGGCGTGGGCGACGTGGGCAGCGTAGTCCTGCGGGACCGCAAGCACCTGGCCGAGGACGGCATGATCGTGGTGGTGGTCTCCATGTCCAGCGAAGACGGCTCGGTGGTCTCCGGACCCGACATCATTACCCGCGGCTTTGTCTACGTCAAGGAGTCCGAGGGACTGATGGAAGAGCTGCGCCGGGTGGCGGTGGGCGCGCTGGAGCAGTGCGAGCGGGAGCGGTGCACCGACTGGTCCGCCATCAAGGCCGAGATCAAGACCGATCTCTCCAATTTCCTCTACAAAAAGACCAAGCGCAATCCCATGATCCTGCCCGTCATCATGGAAGTATAACTTCATCCAATCAGAAATGCGGCACGCTCCCAGAGAGCGTGCCGCATTTTTGTACCTTCTTATGGATAGGCGCAGCGGTAGACCTTGCCGGGCTCCAGCGTGATATGCCGGGCCGCAAAGAGTTCCTCCACGGTAACAAAATAAAAGCCACGGGCGTGGAGCTGATCCACGATACGCAGTGCGGCCTCCACGGAAGTGGGGAAGATGTCGTGGAGGAGGATGATGTCCCCGTCTTTGGCCCGGGAGACCACATGCTCCACCACCCGATCCGCGTTCTGATCGTCCCAGTCTTCCGGATCGATGGACCACAGGATGATGGGACAGCCCGCCATAGAGCGCACCGCGGGATCGGTGCTCCCGTAGGGCGGACGGAGCAGAAATCCGTTGTGGCCCAAAATCGATTGAAAGAGCGACCGGGTCTTGTCCACCTGTGCGGAGAAATCAGCGGCATTGAGCCCGGAGAGCATCACGTGGTCGTAGGTATGGATGCCGATCTGATGGCCCTCCGCGTCCATCCGCTGGAGCAGATCCTGGTTATACTCGGCCACCTGCTTTCCGATGAGAAAGAAGGTCGCCTGCACCCCGCGCGCGGCCAGGCCGTCCAGCAGGGCGGTGGTGGTGGAGCGACGGGGGCCGTCGTCAAAGGTGAGGGCAATGAGTCCGCCCGATGGGGTGGAGGAGGGTGCAGGTGTCTCCTCCACCGGCAGAGGGACATCCGCCGGAACGGCGGACGGCGCAGTCAGAAGAGCTGCCGCGCACAGACTCCATGCCAGGACCGGCAGGACAAACAGAAGCCAACGCCGCATACCATCACGCCGCCTTTCCAAATTCACTAAGGGTAGTATGCCGGAACGGCGTGTGCTCCATGCCTTCCTTATTTTTGAAATCAAATGAGACGGCGGAAAATATGCCGTACAGAACAAAAAAATTCCCCCGCCCAGATGGACGGGGGAAGGGATACGCAGGATCAGCCGGGCAGACGGCCCACCATGCCGCCGATGTAATCGCTGTCGATGACGTTGAAGCGATCCTCGGGGGGATAGAGGGCACCGCCGTAATAGATGGCGCGGTTGTTGTTGACGGAGGTGTCGGAGAGGGTCTTGTGGGCGGCCAGATGGATCTGGTCACAGCCGGTCTCGGAGATGATGCGGTCCATGTTGCGGGCGGTGATACCGGCGCCGGGCAGGATCTGAATGCGGCCGGCGGCGTACTGGATCATCTCACGCACGGTGTCGGTGCCCAGGGAAACGTCGGGCTCCTGTCCGCTGGTGAGGACGCGGGTGATGCCCAGCTCGATGAGCACGTCCAGCACTTCCTTCCAGTCGGGGACCACGTCGATGGCCCGGTGGAACACGGTCTCCTTACCGGCCTCCTGAGCCAGCTCGGCCAGGATGCGGGTGCGCTCCTTGTCCAGCGTACCGTCCTGATGGAGGAAACCGAAGACCAGACCGTCGGTGCCGTTGGCCAGGAGCTGCTTGGCGTCCTCGATGGCGGTGGCAAACTCCGCATCGGTGTAGCAGAAGCCGCCCTCACGGGGACGGACCATGGTCATGATCTTCATGCCGGTCTCCCGCTTGGCGACGACCAGCTCGCCAATGGTGGGAGTGAGGCCGCCGTGGAAGAGATTGCTGTTGAGCTCAACCCGGTGGGCGCCCGCCTTGTGGGCCTGGATGACATCGTCTGCGCTGCCGCAGCAGACCTCCAAAATCACGCTACTCATTTTTAACATCACCTTAATAATTTAATTTTGCCTGGTGCATTAATTATAATGAAATTTGTGTTATCTGTCAATAAGAGCTTGCAATTTGCGGAGATATTGAGTATAATACAGAACAGAAAGAGAGAAATTGTACAGCGAGTTAATTAAATCATGTTATAAATGGAAGGGAAGGCGGAATATGGTTGCGGGAAAAAAGGTGGATCGCACACTGATGCACCGAAATAACACCAAACTGGTGCTCGCAGCCATCCGCAACGCAGGGGAGATGTCCCGGGCACAGGCGGCGGAAGCCACTGGTATGAGCATCGTGACGGTGGGACGCATCGTGGACGAGCTGATGGCCCGCGGCGTGCTGCGGGAGCAGGAAAAGGAGAACGGCAACCAGGTGGGACGTCCTCCCCGGGTGCTCTCTCTGGAGCGGGAGCGGCTCTTCTGCACCAGCGTCTGCCTGGAGCGGGAATATCTGCACCTGGGCCTGGTGGACCCCGGGGGAAGCCTTTGGGCCCACGAGATGGAGCCGGTGCCCGAGGGGGAATTCACCCCGGAGGAGATCCTGCCCTGGATGGCGGCACGCCTGGAGGCTTTCCTGGAGAAGCACCGAAACCGGGAGATGCGCTCCACCATCGGGGTGGTAGTCCCCGGAATTGTGGATATCGACCGGGGAGAGCTGGAGTTTTCGGCCAACTTCCGCTGGCGGAATGTGGCGGTCACCCAATATCTCCACAGCCGTCTGCCTGGATATGAATTTGTCCTGGAGAACGACACCAAGGCCATCGCTCTGGCGGAGCACCACTTCGGCGCCTGCGCCGGCAGCCGGAGCATGGTGGTGCTGAGCATCGGAGATGGTATCGGCGCGGCGGTAATCCTCAATGGAGAGATCTATCGGGGAAGAGAGAATATGGCCGGGGAGATCGGCCACATCATCCTCAATCCGGCGGGCAAGATCTGTGAGTGCGGCAAAGTAGGCTGTCTCCAGACCCATCTGTCCCAGCGGACCATTCTGGCCGAGGCCCGCACCGTCTATCCCAACATCGACATGAAGGGCCTCTTTGATTATTTTCAGCGGGGAGATCCCTTTGCGGTGGCCCTCATCACCCAGGTCGTAGAGTATACCTCCATTGCCATCAATCTGCTGGCCAATACCTACGCGCCGGAAGTGGTGCTCCTGTGCGGCAGCATGCTGCGTCAGAACCCGATCTTCTCCACGCTGGTGGAGCGGAATTACCGCAGCAAGCTCAATGAATACATGCAGAATACCTTTCAGCTCCGGTTTGAGAGCTTCGGCGTCAGCGGCCATCTCATCGGCGGCGGGGCCCTGGCCCTGCGCCATGTGCTGGACGAGATGTGCCAATAAGATAAGGAGGAGGGCACGGGATGGAAGTCCTGATCTGGGGCACCGGAAATATGGCCCGCCTCCACAGCGCGCGGCTGGCCCGGCGGACGGATGTGACCATCACGGCGGTGATCAGCCGGCGGGGCGGGGGAGAACCCCTGCCCGGGGCAGCAGACGCCCGTATCCTGGCCGGCCCGGAGGCGCTGGAAACCCTCCCCCGCCGCCCGGATCTGGCGGTGATCTGCCTGCCCAGCGACCTGCACCGCTCCGCGACAGAGGCGCTGATGGGGCGCGTGCCCCATATCCTGTGTGAAAAACCGGCGGCCCTCTCTCTGGAGGACGCCATCGCCATGGCGGACCGGGCAGAACAGACTGGCACCACTCTCGCGGTGGCCCAGGTGCTGCGCTCGTGGGATGCCTATGAGGCCCTCTCCCACCGGCTCACGGCGGGGCGGGAGCGGCTGCACACCTTGACCCTCTGGCGGCGGCAGCCCCGGCCGGACTGGAGCGACGGGGGCTGGCTGGCCGATCCAAAGCGCTCGGGCGGGGTCCTCTTTGATCTGGCCATCCACGATGTGGACTATGTGGTCTCCCTGTCTGGACTGCCCGAGCGGGTGGAGGCCTCCGAAGGACCGGGAGGGGAGAGCGTGACCCTGTTTCTCCGCTATCCCACCTTCTGCGCGGTGCTCTACGCCTCCTGGTGTCTTCCATCCGGCTTTGCCTCCGGACTGGAGGCGGGGGTGGAGGCCGCCTTTACCGATGAACTCATCCGGTTTGACAGCCGCCTGGCCTCCGACCGCTGGCGGCGGTATACGCCCCAGGGAATGGAGGAGGAGTGCTTCCCCACCTGGGACCCCTATGGGCGGCAGATCGACACCTTGCTGGAGGAGCTCCGCGGGGGACGCAGTCCGGGAAGGCTGGATATCCGCACGGTTTTGCCGGCGCTGGCTGTCTGCCAGCAGGCGGAGCAACTGATTTCAGGTTAAGTATGCACATGCATTTTAACAAATCCAAGACAAGAGGAGAATGAAACATGAAGAAAAAGCTCGTTTCTACCGTCCTGGCTTCGGCACTTCTGGTGTCGACGCTGGCGGGCTGCGGGTTCACCGGCGGCGATACCGGAAGCGGTACTCCCACCACCAGCGGTGACCCCGGAACCGCCACCACCACCCGCGATACTCTGGTCTACTATGACAGCAATGAGATCCGTACCCTGGTCCAGTGGGCCGCTTCGGATACTCAGTCCTTCACCATCCTGAACAACACCTTTGAGGGCCTGTTCCGTCTGGACGCCAACCACGAGCCCGAGAAGGCCCTGTGTGAGGATTACACCGTCTCCGAGGACGGCCTCACCTATACCTTTACCCTGCGCGAGGGCCTGGAGTGGTCCAACGGCACTCCCCTGACCGCCAACGACTTTGTGTTTGCCTGGCTCAAGCAGATGAGCGCGGATGCCACCAACGGCTACAACTTCATCATGACCGACTACATCGTCAACGGCGCTGAGTACGGCGAGAACAAGGTCTCCGCCGAGGAAGTGGGCGTCAAGGCGGTGGACGACCGCACCCTGGAAGTCCACCTGAAGAATCCCACCCCCTACTTCCTGTACCTGACCACCCTGAGCATGTACTTCCCCCTGAACGAGGCCTTTGTCACCGAGCAGGGCGACAACTACGGCATCAAGGCCGAGAACATGATCTACTGCGGTCCCTATGTCATCACCAGCTATGACCCCGCCGTGGGCACCACGCTGAAGAAGAACGACAAGTACTGGGACGCTGAGAACGTGGCCATCCCCAACGTGGAAGTCAAGATCATCAAGGACGCCTCCGCTGCCCTGAACGCCTATCAGGCCGGTACTCTGGACAAGGTCAACCTGTCCTCCTCCGACGTGGCCAAGTACAAGGACGATCCCGAGTTCCACACCGTGACCGAGTTCCGCGTCACCTACCTCCAGTACAACATGGAGGACCCCGCTCTGAGCAACGCCAACATCCGTAAGGCTCTGGGCTACGCCATTGACCGCTCCATCCTGGCTGACACCATCCTGGCCGACGGCTCCGCTGCCTCTGAGGGCCTGGTCTCCTTCGGCGTGTCCGGCAGCGATGAGGGCACCTTCCGTGAGCTCAACGGCAACATCTCTTCCTTCGATCCCGACCTGGCCAAGGAGTACTGGGATAAGGGCGTGGCCGAGCTGGGTTCCGAGCCCAAGCTCTCCCTGCTCATCGCTGACGACTCCGTGACCAAGAACATCGCTACCTTCGTTCAGAGCCAGTTCCGCGACAACCTGGGCATTGAGGTCGCCATCGACTCCAAGACCAGCAAGGCCCGCAACGAGCTGATGGACAACAACAACTATCAGTTCGCCATCACCGCCTGGGGCGCTGACTACGACGACGCCATGACCTTCCTGGATCTGTGGATCGCCGATTCCAAGACCGGCAAGAGCACTCCCTACCGCGGCAACTATGCCAACCCCGCTTACAGCGAGCTGATCCTCTCCGCCAAGGCTGACGCCAACGCCGAGACCCGCCTGCAGAGCATGCTGGACGCCGAGAAGCTGCTGGTGGAGGAGGACGCCGTGGTGTCCCCCCTGTACTACAAGGGCTTTGCCTACCTGCAGAGCGCGGAGGTCCAGGACCTGGTCATGCACCCCCTGGGCAGCCCCGTCGAGTTCAAGTTCGCGCACTTTGCTGACAGCGCGGAGGGCTAATCTGCCTCTTCCGCTTCCGCTCTCCGGGGCCGGGAATGATCCCGGCTCCGGGGAGACCCACGGCACAGACTCGTATCTGAGCCGTGGCGGGAGGCCGAGCAGGGGTTCGACCTTCTGCCACGGTTCCAGATCCATACCCGGTCCGCAGCGCGGGCCTCAATTCTTTAAACTCCAGAAAGGAACGGGGGAAGCAGAATGTTAAAATACATTGGCAAGCGCCTGGTGTATCTTGTGCTTACGCTCCTTATTATCATCACAGTCACCTTCTTCCTGATGAAGAAGCTCCCCGGCACGCCGTTTGATACCGAGCGCTTCTCCATGCTGGCGCCTGAGCAGCAGGAGATCATGCTGGAAAAATACGGACTGAATGATCCGGTGCCGGTGCAGTACATCAAGTACCTGGGCAACCTCATCCGGGGCGACCTGGGCACGTCTTTCCTGTACACCGGCCGTCCGGTGGCCGACGTCATCTTCAGCCGTCTTGGTCCGTCCATGCTCATCGGCATCCAGGCGGTGCTGCTGGGCCTGGCGGTGGGACTCACCCTGGGTATCATCGCCGCCTGGAAGCATAACAGCGGCATCGACTACTTTACCATGGTCATCGCCGTGCTGGGCGTGAGTGTGCCCAACTTCGTTGTGGCCGCCCTGCTGCAGTACTATGTGGGCCTTCAGTGGGGAATCCTGCCGGTGGCCTTCTGGACCAACTGGGCCTGCTCGGTGCTGCCCTCCATCGCCCTCTCCTTCAGCGCCACGGCCATGTTTGCCCGGTTCATCCGCACCGAGATGCTGGACGTGCTGGAGCAGGACTACATCACCACCGCCCGGGCCAAGGGCCTGAGCCAGTTCAAGGTCCTCATGGTCCACGCCGTGCGCAACTCCATCATCCCGGTGGTCACCATCCTGGGCCCCGTGGTGGTCAACCTGCTCACCGGCTCCCTGGCCGTGGAGAGCATCTACTCGGTCCCCGGCATCGGCTCTCTGTTCGTGGACTGCATCAAGAACAACGACTACTCCACCATCATGGGCATTACGGTGTTTTACAGCGCCTTCTACATCTTTGTCATCATGGTCGTGGATATCCTCTATTCCGTGATCGATCCCCGGATCCGCATCCAGGGCAGTAAGGAGGGATGAGCATGAACCAGGAAAAGAACATGGACTATCAGAACATCCCCCGGGAGCTCTTTACCAAGGTGCAGGTGGATCAGGGCGAGCGCGAGCGGATCGGCCGCCCCAGCCTCACCGCCTGGCAGGACGGCTGGATCCGTCTGAAGCAGAACAAGGCCGCCGTGGTGAGCCTCTTTGTCATCATCGCCATCGTGGCTCTGGCCATCCTGGGCCCTGTGTTCAGCCCCTATAACTTTGCACAGACCGATTACAGCGCCACCTACCAGGGCCCCAGCCTGGCCCATCTCTTCGGCACGGACATGTACGGCCGCGACCAGTTCACCCGTATCTGGTACGGCACCCGCATCTCCCTGCTCATCGGTTTTGTGGCCGCCTGCCTGGACCTCTTCGTGGGCGTGACCTACGGTGCGGTCTCCGCCCTGCTGGGCGGCAAGGTGGACGCCATCATGCAGCGTATCATTGAGATCCTGGTCGGCATCCCCCACCTCATCATCGTGATCCTGCTGATGATGGTGCTGCCCGCCGGCGTGGGCACCATCATCGTGGCTCTGGCCATCACCGGCTGGGTCAACATGGCCCGTCTGGTGCGCGCCCGCATCCTCCAGCTCAAGAACCAGGAGTTCGTCATGGCGGCCGAGGTGCTGGGTACCTCCCAGAAGAACATCATCCTGCGCCACCTGATCCCCAACACCGTGGGCATCATCGTGATCAACGCCATGTTTACCATCCCCAGCGCCATCTTCACCGAGGCCTTCCTCAGCTTCATCGGCATCGGCCTGTCCGAGCCTCAGGCCTCCCTGGGCGTTCTGATCAACAACGGTTATTCCGTGCTTCAGAGCTATCCCTATCTGCTGATCTGCCCCGCCATCGTGATCATTCTGATCATGGTCTGTTTCAGCATCCTGGGCGACGGCCTGCGCGACGCCCTGGATCCCAGAATGAGTAAGTAGGTGAGACACATGGATGATATTTTGAGAGTAGAAGATCTCCATGTGGAGATCAAGACCCACCACGGACTGGTCAAGGCCGTGCGCGGTGTGGACTTTTATCTGAAGAAGGGCGAGACCCTGGCCATCGTGGGCGAGTCGGGCTGCGGCAAGTCCATCAGCGTGAAGGCCACCATGCGCCTGCTCCCCTCCAACGGCCGGATCTCCGGCGGCAGCGTGAAGCTGGAGGGCCGGGAGCTCACCCAGCTCACCGAGCGGGAGATGCTCAAGATCCGGGGCAGCGACATCGCCATGATCTTCCAGGACCCCATGACCAGCCTGAACCCCACCATGACCGTGGGCAAGCAGATCGTGGAGATGCTCAAGGCTCACCGCAAGGACATGAGCAAGGAGCAGATGAAGGCCCGGGCCCTGGAGCTCATCGAGCTGGTGGGCATCTCCAACCCGGAGATGCGCTACAAGCAGTATCCCCATGAGCTCTCCGGCGGTATGCGCCAGCGCATCGTCATCGCCATCGCCCTGGCCTGTGACCCCAAGGTCCTCATCGCCGACGAGCCCACCACCGCCCTGGACGTGACCATCCAGGCCCAGATCCTGGACCTGATGAAGGAGCTTCAGAGCAAGATCGACACCTCCATCATCATCATCACCCACAACCTGGGTGTGGTGGCCAACATCGCCCAGCGGGTGTGCGTCATGTACGGCGGCACCGTGGTGGAGACGGGCAGCGTGGAGGACATCTTCTACCGTCCCCAGCATCCCTACACCAAGGGCCTGCTGGCCGCGGTGCCCAAGCTCCATGAAAAGACGGACAAGCTCCACACCATCCTGGGCACGCCCCCGGATCTGATGAATCCGCCCAAGGGCTGCCCCTTTGCGGCCCGGTGCGCCCACACCATGAAGGTGTGCCAGGAGTACCGTCCCGTCTTTACGGAGTTTGAAGCGGGCCACACCTCCGCCTGCTGGCTCCACGACGCCAGATGTCAACCGGAGGGGGAGAATCAGTGATGAATGACAAGAACGTATTGGTTTCCGTCCAGCACCTGAAGAAGTACTTCCCCGTGGGGAAGAAGCAGACCCTCAAGGCCGTGGACGACGTGACCTTTGACATCTACAAGGGCGAGACCCTGGGCCTCGTGGGTGAGTCGGGCTGCGGCAAGTCCACCCTGGGTCGCACCGTCATCCAGCTCTACAAGCCCACCGACGGCAAGGTCATCTTTGACGGCAAGGAAGTGGTGGGCAAGCAGAGCGCTGCCGAGCACAAGGAGTTCACCCGCCGGGTGCAGATGGTCTTCCAGGACCCCTATGCCTCTCTGAATCAGCGCATGAAGGTCATGGACATCGTGGCCGAGGGCATCGACAACCACGGCCTGGCCAAGGACCGCAAGGAGCGGGAGGAGATGGTCATCCGCCTGCTGGAGACCGTCGGCCTTCAGCGGGAGCACGCCAACCGCTTCCCCCACGAGTTCTCCGGCGGCCAGCGTCAGCGTGTGGGCATCGCCCGCGCCCTGGCTGTGAATCCCGACTTCATCATCGCCGACGAGCCCATCTCCGCTCTGGACGTGTCCATCCAGGCCCAGGTCATCAACCTGTTCCAGGACCTCCAGAAGGAACGGGGACTCACCTATCTCTTCATCGCCCATGACCTCTCCATGATCAAGCACATCTCCGACCGTGTGGGCGTCATGTATCTGGGCAGCATGGTGGAGCTGACCACCAGCGACGAGATCTTTGAGCATCCCCTCCACCCCTATACCCAGGCCATGTTCTCGGCCATCCCTCTGGCCGACCCCAAGCTGGAGACCAGCCGCAAGCGCATCATGCTCCACGGCAGCATCCCCAGCCCCGTGAACCTGGGCCCCGGCTGCCGCTTTGCCGGCCGTTGCCCCTACGCCACCGACCGGTGCCGTCAGGAGAGCCCGGCCTTCCAGGAAGTGGCCCCCGGTCACTTTGTGGCCTGCCACGAGGTGCAGAAGTAATAGAATCAGCACCGCCCTGTCCGCCTGCGGCGGGCGGGGCGGTTTTGTTTTCCATGTTAAGATCAGGAGGAATTGAACATGATCGAACGCTATCAGGGACAGAACATACCGTGGAAGCTGCGCCTTCAGGCCTGCGGCGGAAAGGCGGGCCAGCAGGTCCAGCCCGGCGAGGGCTGCTGCGTGCTCACCGCGGAGCTGGGCGAGAGCGGCAAGGTGACCGCCGAGCAGATCCGCGTGGCCGCCGCCAAGGGGGCCAAGGCCATCCGGGATCTGGGCGGCTCCGGCATCGTGCTGGACGGGGCCGGAGTCCATGCCGTGCTGGGCGCGGCGGGTGTGGCCGCCATGGTTCAGGGTGCTGAGCTGGCCCTCTACCGCACCGAGTCCTGGAAGGAAGAGGGCCCCGCCGTCGCCCTCTATCTGGACGCCCCCGACGGATGTGAAGCGGCCCTCCGGGAGACCGACATCCTCACCCGGGCCATCTGCTTTGCCCGGGATCTGGTCAACTGCCCGGCCAACAAGCTCACCCCCGACGACATGGCCCGCCGGATGGTGAAGGAGGCCCAGGCCCTGGGCATCGAGACCGAGGTGCTGGATGAGGCCCAGGCCCGTGCTCTGGGCATGGAGGCCTTCCTCACCGTGGGGACCAGCGCCGCCCACGCTCCCCGGCTCATCGTCCTGCGCTACAAGGGCGGCAAGGAGGGGGAGGCCCCCATCGCCCTGGTGGGCAAGGGCGTGACCTGCGACACCGGCGGATACTGCCTCAAGGCCTCCAGCTCCATGAAGGGCATCAAGGGCGACATGGCGGGCGGCGCGGCCGTGTGCGGCGCGCTGCTGGCGCTGGCGGCGAATCAGGTGCCCGTCAACGTCACCGTGGTCATCCCCTCCGTGGAGAACCGCATCTCCCCCGAGAGCTTTATCCCCGGCGATGTGATCGGCTCCATGTCGGGCAAGACCATTGAGGTGGGCAACACTGACGCCGAGGGCCGCCTCATCCTGGCCGACGCCGTGACCTACGCCGTGGAGAAGGAGGGGGCCGCCAAGGTGGTGGACATCGCCACCCTCACCGGGGCCGTGGTGGGCATGTTCGGCTTCACCACCGCCGGCTTCCTCTCCAACGACGAGGACTTCTGCGCCGCCTTCCAGAGCGCCTATGCCCGCAGCGGCGAGCAGTACTGGCGCCTGCCCGCCTTCCCCGAGTACCGGAAGATGATCGAGAGCCCCGTGGCCGATGTGTCCAACGTCTCCACCGACGGCTGCGGCACCATCACCGCCGGTCTCTTCATCGGCGCCTTTGTGGAGGAGCGCCCCTGGATCCACATTGACATCGCGGGTACCGCCTGGGTGGATTCCCCCCGCTGGGCCTATCAGACCAACGGCGCCACCGGCGCGGGCGTGACCACCCTGTATGAGCTGTGCAAGGGCTATGCCCGGGAGGACTGAGATGGAGCGATGGAATGAACGGCTGTGCGCCCTGACGGACGAGCAGCGCCGGGCCATGGAGTTTTTGATGACCCACCTGCCCGAGAGCGATCTGGACCAGTATCCCTTTGACCTCTTCCTGCAATTTGTAGACCACGCCCTCCACCTGCGTGCCCATACCGCCTGGTGCGGGGCGCTGGAGGAGGAGATCTTCTACCACTATGTCCTCTTCCCCCGGGTGAACGACGAGGACCTGTCCTTCCACCGCGCCCTCTTCCACGACGCCCTCCGCGCCCGGATCGAGCCCCTGCCCACCGTGGCGGAGAAGGTGCTGGAGGTCAACCGCTGGTGCCATGAGAACGCCTCCTACCAGTTCCAGGATGACCGCACCGCCTCCCCCCTCACCGTGTTCCGCAGCGGGAGCGGCCGCTGCGGAGAGGAGTCTGCCTTCCTGGTCTCCGCCCTGCGCAGCGTGGGCATCCCCGCCCGGCAGGTGTACTCTCCCCGCTGGGCCCACTGTGACGACAACCACGCCTGGGTGGAGGCCCTGTGCGACGGGGAGTGGCGCTTCCTGGGCGCCTGCGAGCCCGAGCCCATTCTGGACCGGGGCTGGTTCAATACCGCCGCCTCCCGGGCCATTCTGGTCCACTCCCGGCTCTTCGGCGCGGGGAGCTCCCACCTCCACGGCGCGCCCCTAGGCACCGACGGGGCGGTGACCTGGTACAACCAGACCGAGCGCTATGCCCGCACCCGGACCTATACCTTCCGGGCGGAGCGGGACGGGCTGCCCGCCGCCGGGGCCCGGTTCCAGCTCCAGGTCCTCAACGAGGCCAGCTTCCACACCATCGCCACCCTGACCGCGGACGAGCGGGGAGAGGCCCGGGCCCAGCTGGGCCTTGGCGATCTCCATGTGCTGTGCACCCTGGACGGCCTGCGTGCCGAGGGGGACTGCGTGGACGGTGCCGTGGTCCTGGAGCTGGTCCACCCCGCCATGGAGGAGACCGACTGGGCCGAGTTTGACGTCCACGCCCCCAAGGACGAGCCCATCCATCCCGCGCTCCTGACCGCCGAGCAGAAGGCCGCGCGGGCCGCCGAGCTGGTCCGGGGCGCGGAGCTGCGGGAGGCGCGCATCGCCTCCCACTACCATCCCGGCCAGGGAAAGCCCGAGTGGGAGGACCTGCTCAAGGCCGCCCGGGGGAACGCCCCGGTGCTGCTGGCCTTCCTGGAGCGGGACGGCGATCCCCGCCGGGAGACCATGCTCCGCAGCATCACCGCCAAGGACCTGCGGGATGTCACCGATGAGATCCTGGAGGACCACCTCCGCAACGCTCCGGCCCAGGGGGAGATGCCCGGGGAGCTCTACGGGCCCTATGTGCTCTCGCCCCGCATCCAGATCGAGTGCCTCACCCCATGGCGGGGCGCGCTGCTCCAGGCCCTGAGCGAGGGGGAGAAGGCGGCCTTCCGTGCCTGCCCGGCCGCCCTCTGGACGGCGCTGGAGGAGCGGATGGACCCGGCAGTGGAGAAGGTCTACGCCGGAGAGATCACCGGCCTGGTCTGGACGCCCATGGAGGCGTGGCAGGCCATGCGCTGCGACGGGCGGAGTCTGCGCATCCTCTATGTGGCCATCCTGCGCGCCCTGGGCGTCCCCGCCCGTCTGCGTGCCCTGGATGGCATGCCGGAATTTTGGCAGGACGGGGCCTTCCACACCGTCCGTGCGGAGGCCCTGGGCACCCTGCGGCTGACCCAGAGCGAGGGTCCTGCTCCCCTCTACCGTCAGAACTGGAGCCTCTCCCGCCGGGTATCGGGCGGGTGGAAGCTCCTCACCCTCTCCGACGAGGGGTGGAGCGACGGGGAATATGCCCTGAAGCTCCCCGCGGGACAGTACCGTCTCATGACCTCGGTGCGCCTGCCCAACGGCAACCAGTTTGCCGCCCGGCGGGAGCTGGTGGTCCGGGCGGGGGAGGAGATCTGCTCCGACCTGCGCCTGCGGCCCTTCGCGCTGGAGGATCTGCTGGGCTGCCAGGACCTGCCCCTCATGACCGGGCGCACCCTGTGCACCGAGGAGTCCGTGACCACCGAGGTCATCCCGGCGGACGGACGGCCCACCCTCCTCTTCTGGCTGGAGGAGGGCAACGAGCCCACGGAGCACGTGCTCAACGAGCTCTCCGCCGGACAGGAGGCCCTGGCGGCCCTGCCGGTGAACGTGGTGTTTCTTCTGCGGGGCGAGGAGAGCCTGAAGCAGCGCACCCTGGCCGGGGTACTGGCCAAGTGGCCGGGTCTGCGGGTGCTGGAAGATGACTGGGCCTTCGATCTGGAGACCGTGGCCCGGCACCTGACCTGCGATCCGGACCGTCCGCCCCTGGCGGTGGCCTGCAACGGAAAGGGCCAGGCGGTCTACGGCGTGAGCGGCTACCATGTGGGCTCGGTGGAGCTCCTGACCCGCATCGCTGCCCATCTCTGTGAGGAGAAGGCCTGATCCCAGTGTTTCCATAGAAGCAAAAACAGAGCGCCCCTCGGCGCAGCATGTGCTGCGCCAGGGGGCGCTTTTTCTCTGTGGAAATTCAGAACTGCTCGACGATGCGGAGAAGGCCGTTTTCCTCGGTACAGAGGTAGCCTCCGCCGTTGGAGACATGGTAGTCGAAATAGGGCCGCTCCGGCCGGGCAAAGGCGGAGAGGATGGCCATGATGGTGCCGCCGTGGACCACCAGGGCGGTGCGTCCCGGGGCGGGATGTTCCAGCAGGGGGGCGAAGGCGGCGCGGCACCGGGCCATAAAGGCGTCCGGGTGTTCCCCCTCCGGGATGGGACCGGCGCAGTTCCCCTCCACCCAGGCACGGTAGCGGGGATCGTTCTCCAGGTCCTGAAAGTTCTTCCCCTCAAAGACGCCGAAGTCGCACTCCCGGAATTCCTCCACGGGGGTGGGGGTGAGGTGGGGGAAGCAGAGAGCGGCGGTCTCCCGGCAGCGGAGCATGGGGCTGACGAAGAGCCGCTGGGCAGCAAAGCGATCCGGACAGGCGTCCCGGGCAGCGCGCAGGGCCTCGATCCCGGCGGGACAGAGGGGCTCGTCGGTCCGGCCGCCCACATAATTGCTTCTCAGATTGCCGGCCGTCCGGCCGTGGCGCAGGAAGAGAAATTCCGTCATATCACTTCAGCCTCCATCCCAGTCCGCAGACCACCCGCTCCACCCGCTCGGCGCTGGCCGCCAGGCGGCACAGGGCCCGGCCGGTCTCCTCCCGCCAGCGGCGCTCAAAGGGGTCCAGCGGGACCACGCCCAGGCCGATCTCGTCGCACAGGATGACGGCGTCCGGATTCTCGGCCAGCAGACGGTCCACATATTGCCCCAGGTCCTCCTCCCGCTCCAGCAGGGTACGGCAGATGCGGTGGAACTGGTCCACCGCCGGGGCGGAGAGGGCCTCTTCCGGGGTGCAGAGCCGGGGAGAGAGGCCGGTCTGTTCCTTCACATAGGCGGCCTTGCCCTGATGGGCGCCGCCGACATACAGCTTCATACAAACCTCCAGGTGAGGGCGACGGCCAGGGCCATGGACAGCTCGGCCAGCTGCACGAAATACCCGGCCAGGTCTCCCGTAATGCCGCCGAACTGGCGGTAGGACATGCGGCGGTAGTGGAGCAGGCACAGGGCCGCCGCCAGGGCCGCGGTGCCCCCGGACACCGGGGAGAGCCAGACCATCCCGGCCACGGACAGGACGAGAAAGACCAGCATGACCGCGGTCACCGCGCTCTTGTGGGAGGCGTCGGCAAAGGCCTGGAGCATCCCGGAGGGCCGTGCCCCCTTCAGATTGGCCAGGGCCAGACCGCTCATGGCCCGGGAGAGCACAAAGCCCAGGGCCAGCACGCCAAAGCTCCGCAGTGCCTCCGGCTGGGTCAGGGCGCCCAGATCCAGCACCAGCCACACGCCGCAGAAGATGACGGCAAAGGCCCCGGTGTGGGAGTCCTTGAGGATTTCCAGCTTGCGCTCCCGGGTCTGGTGGGAGGAGAGGGCGTCCACCGTGTCGCAGAAGCCGTCCATGTGGATGCTCCCAGAGACCAGCAGGGGGAGGACCACGCATCCGGCCGCCCGCAGGAAGGAATTGAGCCCCAGCTGGGCGCACAGCCAGACCCAGAGCAGGAAGAGCGCGCCGATGACGGCCCCGATGAGGGGGAAGAAGCAGATGGCGTATTTCATATTCTTCTCGCTCCACTCCACCTGGGGCATGGGGAGGCGGGAGTAGGTGGAGAAGGCGATCACGAGGGAGTGGAACATGGGATCTCTCCTTTCAGGACCAGCGGCAGTCCGCAGACCACCTCTACCACCAGGTCGGCCCGCCGGGCCAGCTTCCGGTCCAACTCGCCCAGAAGGGCGAGAAAGGCCTGGGTGGAGGGATCGTATTCGATGCCGTCGGAGGTGATTTCATTGCTGACCACCACCAGGTGGGTACAGCGGTCGGCCAGGGCGGAGAGCTCCGCCCACAGCACCTCCCCGCAGTGCTCCGGACACTGGGGAGAAAAGAGCCGGTTGGCCACCAGATTGGACAGGTCCTCCAGCAGGACCGTGTCCGAGGGGGAGATGGGCAGGCCGTCCAGCCCGTCGGGGCACTCCAGCGTGTCAAAGCCCTTGTGGGCGCGCATGGCGCGGTGCCGGGCGATGCGGCGCTGGGCCTCCTCCCCGAAGGGGCGCATGGTGGCGAGGTAGCGCTTGGGACCCGGACACAGGGTGCAGGAGAGCCCCTCCGCCCAGGCGGATTTTCCGCTCCCGCTCCCGCCGGTTACGAGGGCCACCACGGCGCTCACCGGGCGGGGACGGCGGAGCCGTCCAGATAGCGGGTGTCGTTGAGCTCCAGGGCCTGAAAGCCGTCATCCGCAAAGCGGAAGCGGCACACGCTTGCGTTGTGGAGCATGGCGGCCTCCTCCATACGATCGGGGCAGAGCAGGTGGATGAGGAGCTTGATGGACAGGGCGTGGGAGACCACCAGCACATTCCCGCCCCCCTGCCCGGCGGTCTCCCGGGCGATGGAGGAAAGGCCCTCCAGCAGGCGGGCGCGCAGGGTATCATAGGACTCGCTCATACCGGTGGAGTCCAGGTGGGTGTGGATGCTCTCCACCGCCTCGGGGAGCCGGGCATTGAGCTCCCGAATGGAGATGGGGCGGCCGTCCCGCCCCAGGAGGGAGGAGAGAAACTGCCGGTTGGGCAGGCCCTCCATATCGCCCAGGCACCACTCCCGCAGGCGGCGGTCGGTGTGCAGGGGAAGGGCCTGCTGGCCCATATGATCCAGGAGGATGCGTCCGGTGTCCCGGGCCCGTCCGCTGTCGCTGGACCAGGCCGCGGAAAAGACCACGCCGGAGCGGGAGAGCCCAAGGCCCAGCTGGGCGGCGGCCTCCTCCCCGGCGGGGGTGAGGGGGGAGTCGGCCCATCCCTGGGCCCGGTCCAGGAGATTGAACATGGTCTGTCCGTGGCGCACCACGTAGAGCATGGTTTCTTGCGTCAAATTTGTCACCTTCTGTCCGTGAATGTTCAACAGACCCTATTATAGCATACTGGGGGGAGGCCTGGGAGAAAAAATGGATACCGGTCCAAAAAAGAGAACGAGCGGGGCGCTTCCGAAAAGGGGAAGCGCCCCGCTCGAAGGGCTTTTGGGCGGATTCTGCGCTCAGCCGTCCAGGGCGGCGCGGTTTGCATTTGCCGTTTCCAGACCGGCGTCCCGGTCGTACCCGTAGACATAGCGCAGCTCATAAGGAGAGGAAATCTCGATGGCAGTCACCGTACCGTCCCTGAGGTAGAAGGTAATGTCCCGGCAGTCGTTGTTCTCCTGGGTATAGGGCTGCCAGGTGTAGGCGCAGTCAAAGGAGGGGGAGAGGTCGGATTCGGACTCCAGAGACCAAATGCCGGGGCTGGCCTCCTGGGCGGTGAGATAGTAGAGCTGCTCGGGATAGGCCCGGAGCAGGTCGGCCTCGCTGCTGCCCACCGCCACCTCCCGGACGGTTTTCATACCGGGGATGTCGGTCCAGAGGTAGGAGAGATACTCCAACTGGTCGGGCTCATAGTAGTGGGTGCCCACCAGAAGGGTGCCGCTCTCCAGCGTGGCGCGATACTGCCGGAGGCGGTAGGGGGTCATGCCGTCCCCGTCGGCGGTGGTCTCCGCCGCGCCCTCCAGCTGGTTCACATAGGGTTCATAGAGGAGGAACATGCCCCGCCCGGGCAATTCCCGGCCGGTGAGGGAGAATTCATCCGATACCTGCCGGTCATACCGCTCGGAGAAGAAAAAGTCATAGAGGTAGGCCATGTCCTGAGGCAGGTCCTCCGGCATGGTGGGGCGGTCCCCCTTCCCGTCGTCGAGGATGAGCGGGGCGGACGCGGACGGACTGGGGAGGAGAGAGGGGGTGGGGGTAGGCTCTTCCACGCCGGGGGAAGTACAGGCGGCCAGGGAGAAGAGCAGGGACAGCGCGATGGGAACGGCAGATCGTTTCATCTTGACACCCTCCTTACCATAAGTTCCTGGGTTGAGCTGGTCGGGACCGGGCATTCCTCTTTCTACTTTCATCATACCAGCCGCTGAGGCCAGATGCAAGGAGAAAGGGGCGATTTTGCGCTCAGGAGGGCTCGGAGGGGGAGTGAAGGGCACGCATGGAGTTGAGAATGGCGATGACCGAGACTCCCACGTCGGCAAAGACGGCCTCCCACATGTTGGCAAGGCCAAAGGCCCCCAGGCCCAGTACCAGGAATTTTACCCCAAGGGCAAAGACGATATTCTGCCGGACGATGGAGCGGGTCTTGCGGGCGATCCGGATGGCCAGGGCGATCTTGGAGGGCTTGTCGTCCATGAGGACCACGTCGGCGGCCTCGATGGCGGCGTCTGAGCCCAGTGCGCCCATGGCGATGCCGATGTCGGCCCGGGAGAGGACGGGGGCGTCATTGATGCCGTCCCCCACGAAGGCCAGGGCCCCTCTGGGGGAGGTCTGGCGGAGCAGGTCCTCCACCCGGTCCACCTTGTCGGCCGGGAGAAGCTGGGCGTGGACCTCGTCCAGTCCCAGCCGGCGGGCCACGTCCTCCCCCACGGCCTGGGCATCTCCCGTGAGCATGACGGTCTTGCGCACGCCGCAGGCGCGGAGGGCCTGGATAGCATCGGCGGCGTCCTCCTTGACCTGATCCGAGATGACCAGATGGCCCATATAGACGCCGTCCACCGCCACGTGGACGGTGGTGCCCACCTGGTGGCAGGGATGCCAGGCGATGCCGATCTCCTCCATCAGGGTGTCATTGCCCACGCAGACGGTCCGGCCGTCCACCTGGACCTGGACGCCCCGGCCGGAGCGCTCCTCCACGCCGGTGACCCGGCTGGTGTCCAGTTCGGCCCCGTAGGCCTCCCGGATGGAGTGGGCGATGGGGTGGTCGGACCAGGATTCCGCCAGGGCGGCCAGCTCCAGCAGATCGGCCTCGCGCTCCTGCTCCGGGTGGATGGCGGTGACGTTGAACACGCCTCGGGTGAGGGTACCGGTCTTGTCAAAGACCACGGTCTCGGTGTTGGCCAGGGCCTCCAGATAGTTGCCGCCCTTGATCAGGATACCGGCCCGGGAGGCCCCGCCGATACCGCCGAAAAAGGCCAAGGGGACCGAGATGACCAGGGCGCAGGGGCAGGAGATGACCAGGAAGGAGCAGGCCCGGCCCAGCCAGTCACCCCACCCGCCCTGGAAGAAGAGGGGAGGGATCAGGGCCAGCAGGACGGCGGCCACCACCACGGCGGGGGTGTAGTACCGGGCGAACTTGGTGATGAAGGCCTCAGCCCGGGCTTTGCGTCCCGAGGCGTTCTCCACCAGCTCCAGGATGCGGGCCACGGTGGACTCCTCAAAGGGCTTGGTCACCTGGACCCGGAGCAATCCGGTCAGGTTGATGCACCCGCTGATCACGTCGGCACCCGGCGAGACGCTCCGGGGGAGAGACTCGCCGGTGAGGGCGGCGGTATCCAGGGCGGAGGAGCCCTCCAGAATGACCCCGTCCAGGGGGACGCGCTCCCCGGGCTTGATGACAAGAATGTCACCGGAGGAGACCTCTTCCGGGTCCACCTCCTCCAGTGCGCCGTTCCGCTCCACCCGGGCCACGTCCGGGCGAATGTCCATCAGCGTGGCGATGGACCGGCGGGACCGCCCCACCGCGCAGGACTGGAAGAGCTCTCCCACCTGGTAGAAGAGCAGGACGAACACGGCCTCGGGGTATTCCCCGATGGCCAGGGCGCCCGCTGTGGCCAGGGACATGAGAAAATGCTCGTCAAAGATCTGACCCCGGGTCAGGTTGCGCACCGCCCGCCAGAGGACGTCCCAGCCAATGACCCCGTAGGGGATCAGAAAGAGCAGAAGGCGGGGCAATCCCTGGGCCGGGATCAGAAGGGCGATGAGAAACAGCACTCCGGCGGCGAAGATCCGCCAGAGCATCTTTTTTTGTCTGGAATCCATGGTTGACCTCCTGTCGGGAAATCATTCCCGTCTTTGCAAACTGGATCGAGAACGCGGCTCAGATGTGGAGCACACAGTCGGGCTCAATCTTTTTGCAGATCTTGGCCGCCTCCTGAAGGATGGCGTCGAACCGCTCGTCGTCGGCATCCAGGGTCATTTTCTGGGAGAAGAAGCTGACCGACACGCTGTGGACGCCGTCGAGCTTGGCGATGGCCGCCTCCATTTTGGCGGCGCAGTTGGCACAGTCCAGATTGGTAAAGGAAAAACGTTTTTTCATGGTGAGATCTCCTTTCTGAATGGGGGCTTACTCGGCTACGTGCTCCATGCCCTGGTCCAGGATGGTGCGCACATGGGAATCGGCCAGGGAGTAAAAGACGGTCTTCCCCTCCCGGCGATACTTGACCAGCTTGCTCTGCTTGAGGGAGCGGAGCTGGTGGGAGATGGCGGATTGGGACATGCCCAGCAGGGTGGCGATGTCGCACACGCACATCTCGGCCTCAAAGAGGACATAGAGGATCTTGATGCGGGTGGAGTCTCCAAAGATCTTAAAGAGCTCAGCCAGATCGTAGAGGATCTCCTCATCGGGCATGGTCTCGTTGACCTGTGCGACAATGTCCTCGTGTACATGCATATAGTCGCAGTGGTCCAGATCCTGGGCTTGGGACGGGGAATCGGGGAGGGACATGGTGCATACTCCTTTCTTTCTCAAAATATATGAGCTATTGTTCATATGTAATTATATACGGTGTTGGGGAAATGTCAAGGGGAAATCTTGCGCGGGTGAGCGGGATGAGATATAGTAGACACAAGAAAAAGATGGGAGGAAACGATATGCGGCGAAAAGACCGTGCATTGGAGCGGGAAGCGGCGCTCCGGATTTTGGATCAGACGGAGTGGATGACCCTCTCTATGACACAACCGGATGGAACGCCATATGCCGTACCGGTCAACATGACCCGGGCGGGGGAGTGGCTCTATTTTCACTGTGCGAGGGAGGGCAAGAAGATCGACTGTCTGCGCGCATGTCCCCAGGTCTGCGTCACGGCGGTGGGCCATGCCCGGGTGATCCCCGAGCAGTACACCACCGAGTATGAGAGCGCAGTGGTCTTTGGAACGGCGGAAGAGGTGCTGGAGGAAGCGGCGCGCTGGGAGGGACTGCGGGTGTTCAGCCAGAAGTTCCGTCCCGAGCCGGAGGAGGAGTTCCGGGCACAGAACCGGGGCTGTTTTTCACAGACCGCCCTGTTCCGGATCCGTATTCAGGAGATCTGGGGGAAGGGCTGGAGAGCGCCCGCCAGGCCCGAACCGTGAGAAAAAGAGAACGGCCCCTGCCGCGCTGGAGCAGGGGCCAAAAAAAGAGAAAGAAAATGCTTGACAAATGTGGAAGAGGCGGGTATAATATCCTACGTTGAGTCGCCGGTCCGGCGGCACGGCAAGTGAATATGGGGGTATAGCTCAGCTGGGAGAGCGCTTGAATGGCATTCAAGAGGTCAGCGGTTCGATCCCGCTTATCTCCACCAATTTGAAAGAACAAAAAACTCGTTTCTGAAAAGAAACGAGTTTTTTGCTATACTCCGAACATAAACTACGGGAGACCAAATTGGAAAAGGAGAAGCGCATATGGACCATATGTATTCGGTAACGGTGGACGGCGTCCAACGCCAGTATCCCGCCGGGACTTCCTACCAGACCATTGCCCGGGAGGTACAGGGGGGATACCACAGCGACATTCTGCTGGTGCAGCGGGATGGAAAGCTGTGTGAGCTGCAAAAGAAGCTGGACCGGGACTGCACGCTGCGCATGCTGACCATCCAGGACAAGCCGGGGATGCAGACCTATGAGCGCAGCGTCATTTTCCTGATGCTCAAGGCCTTCTATGATATTGTGGGACGGGATCAGATCGAGCGCATCTGCGTGGAGTACTCCCTGAGCCATGCGCTCTTCATCCGGGCCAAAGGGGCCTTCCAGCTGGACCAGGCCCTGCTGAATCGGGTGGAGGAGCGTATGCGCGAGCTGGCGGAGCAGGCCATCCCCATCCAAAAGCACTCCATTCCCACCGACGACGCCATCGCGCTCTTTGAGGCGCGGAAGCTCCAGGACAAGGCCAAGCTGCTCAGCTGCCGGATCAGCTCCCGGGTCAACTACTATTCGCTGGGAGAGTTTGCGGATTATTTCTATGGCTACATGGTTCCGGACACCGGATATGTGCGGTGCTTTGGGCTGGAGCTGTTTGACTGCGGCTTTGTCCTGCGCCTGCCGGACGTCCAGAAGCCGGATCAGCTGGCCCCCTTTGAGCCCTCGGTCAAGGTGTTCCAGACCATGTACGACGGTGAGCGCAAGGCCGAGGCCCTGCACATCTCCAATGTGGCCGATCTCAACGAGGCCATCTGCCAGGGAGATGCGGCCCAGATCATCCTGACCAGCGAGGCCATGATGGAGAAGAAGATCGGCGACATCGCCGAGACCATTGCCCGGCGCAAGGATGTCCGCTTCGTCATGATCGCGGGGCCCTCTTCCTCTGGAAAGACCACCTTCTCCCACCGCTTGTGCACCCAGCTGATGGCCTGCGGACTGCGGCCCCATGCCATTGCCACGGACAACTACTTCAAAAACCGGGAGGAGACCCCCCGGGATGAGCACGGCCAGTATGACTTTGAGAGCCTGGGCGCCATGGATGTGGAGCAGTTCAACACGGATATGTCTCGGCTTTTGCAGGGCGAGACGGTGGAGATGCCCCAGTTCAATTTCAAAAAAGGCATCCGGGAGTACAACGGAAATACCCTGACCCTGGGCGAAAAGGACATTCTGGTCATCGAGGGGATCCACTGCCTGAATGACGTATTTTCTCACTCCCTGCCCAAGGAGAGCAAATTCAAGATCTATATCAGCTGTCTCACCACACTGAATGTCGATGACCACAACCGCATCCCCACCACGGATGCCCGCCTGCTCCGGCGGATCGAGCGGGATGCCAGGACCCGCGGCTATGGGGCACGGGCGACCATTCAGATGTGGCCCTCGGTCCGGCGGGGAGAGGAGGCCAACATCTTCCCCTTCCAGGACAGCGCGGACGTGGTGTTCAATTCGGCCCTGATCTATGAGATCGCCCTGCTCAAGCCCTATATTGAGCCTCTGCTGTTCGGCGTCCCCAAGGACTGCCCGGAATACCTGGAGGCCAAGCGGCTGCTGAAGTTTTTGAGCTATTTCCTCCCCCTGCCCGCGGACGATGTGCCCAAGACCTCGCTGCTGCGGGAGTTCATCGGCGGGGGATGCTACCAGGTGTGAGCATACCGGAAAGAACGAAAATACAGATAATAAAGGAGCGGTTCCGTTTTGTGCGGAACCGCTCCTTTGCGTGTAAATAGAAAAAATAAAAGGACATCCGAAGGGTTAAGCTCCATAGGTACACAATGTGAACCTATGGGGCTTAACGCCGTGTATGGGGAAGATTAGGGCTTGTGGAACACCACAAGCTCTAATTTCTTATTGAGCAGATAACTACTGGCTCTCGCAAAAGTGGTAAGTTTTCTATCCACGGACAGCGGTGTATGGTCTGCAAAACCAATGATAAGGAATTTATTGAAATACAAATATTCCAGTGGCTTTTCACGCTAACTTGTGGTATGTTGTCTTGCTGCAAGGAGGTAGAGCATATGAACAACGCCCTGAAAAAATTCTACTACAGATTTTACACGCCACTGCCTATGGCAGAGTCTGAGCAGGAAATTGAAACTTGCCACCAACAACTCATTGAGAGATTGGAAAAGCCAGAGAGAAAGCTGGTGTTGCGGATCATGGACGCACAGAACCTCATTGCAGAGGAACGCTCTATGCACAGTTTCCTTTGCGGATTCCAATTGGCATGGGAATTGGCATACGAGTTGAATCACTTTGAGACAGACAGGCATCCCTTTCCGGAAGAAGCGGAGAGGGATGTCTGATTTTTATAGGAATAGCTGTGTAGTACTTTAAGACATGGGCAGAATACTTGTTTGAAACCGTGATTGGGTGTTTAGTCGGCCATGCCAATCTGACCGATGGCATAGCGCAGGGCCTTCATGGTAATGGGCGACTGGGGCTGGATCGCATCGCCCGGCTCCAGCAGCTTGTTGGTGATGGCAAATGCAACGGCGTCCCGCGCCCAGGGAGAGACCTGGCCACCGTCCTGGTACCGGTCCAGAATGTCTACATCGGTCACTTTAGGCCTCCGAACAGGCGATAGATCATCACCATAGCCTGTTCCACAGTCATGGCATCCTCCGGCCCAAAGAAACCGTTACCGTAGCCGCCCAGATAGCCGTTTTGCTCTGCCCAGGCAACTGCCTCAGCGTAAGGAGCCTCCCATGCTACATCTGTAAAGGTGGGGGGTCCCACGGCTTCGTCCCACCGATGGGCATGATCGAACAGCATCTTGACTGCGTCGCCCCGGGTGACGGAAACCTCGCTGTGTCGGCCCAACTGACGGAAATATCATCCAGATAGTGGGAGGTCACCCCTTCAAAGCCGGAGTCGGTGCCGATCACCAGATACGCCGTTCCCGCTTCATCGGTCCGGGCAATTACCTTGGTCTCGATCTCATTGAACTCATATTCACCGGGACGGTTGATTTCCTTTTTGGCAAGGTTGCCGACCACGATCATATCCGCTCCGCCGGTACTCTGACTGCCCTTGTCGATGTTCAGGCGGAAGTGGTTCAGGGAGTCCAGGCTGTTTTCCGGCTCCTCAGAGGCAACACCGCACTTGACGAAGACCGATTCTCCGGGAGCGCCGCCGATGCCGATCATATCATTTTCCACATTGGTTGCCAGCTTGAAACGGACAGTGAACTGATACTCTGTCTCGGGAGCCAGGCCACTCAGTTCTTTGAAATATCCCATAAAGAGATCGTCGCTGTGATTATTGCCGGAGAGGAAAAGGCCCTTTCCAGCGTCTGCAATGGGAACCTCCTCATGGCCGGAGCGAAGCTCATAAAATTCCTCCACCCCCTGCTCGTTGGGGTAGTCGGAAAAAATGGGAGTAAACCCACCGTCATTCTGGTTAAAGTCAAACCCTACTCCGGTGGTCGTCTCCTTTGCGGCGGCAGTCCCCGCCAGAATACTCATGCCAATGGCCGCAGCTATGCTTAGTGAACAGAATCGTTTGAACCGCATTTGAAATCCTCCTTCGATGTTTTGGCGTTTGCCCGTTCATCTATTTAGATGCGGCGAGGATTTCGCTTTGTTGGAATTTTGTCGGAAAATTTGAAAAAAGAATTCCGGCCACAATGGAAACGATCAGCAGGGTCAACCACACCGTAAACCAGGGAGACAGGGACGGCTCTGCGGGCGGGATGCTGCTGATGCCAAAATCGCCGCCAGGCTCCTGGGCAGGTGTACGGAAATACTGGGCTGCCTGGTACAGAAGACCAACCGCAGAAACGATTGCCACGCTGACCAGAGCGGTGAGGGTCCGCCGCAGGCTTTGCATAGCCTTTACCTTGATGCTGCTTATCAATCAGCAAGCGGTCAAACCAAAGTCTTGTATAGGCGGGCTCCAGGATCATTCCGTACATGGTAAAACCGATCATGGTGTCGTTGTCATAGATGCACATGGGATGCTACGCCGCCAGTTGATCCGCCTCTTTCATACAGTCCGCAACACTTTCGATAAAACCTGTCTGGTGTGGAAACACCTTCAACTTCTCAATAGCCCTGCGATTTTTGCTGGTAACAGGTATTAGAGACAGATTACTCATGCTCACCTCTATGTTCCTGTTTTTCTGTGTTCTGCGGCTCTGCCAAGCAAACCAACGCAGTTACCACTTGATGATTTCGGATCTCGGTGACCCGGATCACCAGACCGAAAGTCTCCACCTCAATGGTGGATCCATCCTCCGGAATGGTGGCCATGGCCCCAAAGATCAGTCCGTTAAAGGTATCGAAGTCGTCAAAGGGCAGCGTGACACCAAGTGTTTGGGCAACCTCCTCCAGAGGCGCCTCTCCACGGATCTTCCAGGTGCCAGAGTCCACAGCCTCGATCAGGGGAAGGGCGTTTCGGCATACATCCTCCTCGCCCAGATCTCCCACCAGCTGCTCCACAAGATCGTTGATGGTAACAATGCCCGTCATGCCGCCGTATTCGTCCAGCACCACCGCCAAAGGATGGCAGCCGCCCTTCATGTTACGGAACAGCACATCCGCCTTGACGCTGTCCGGTACCAAATAGGGAGTCTCCACCGCCTGTTCCAGTACGGTCTCACGGCTCCGGTCCGTCAGGCGGAAGTAATCTTTTGCATTGAGGATACCCACCACATCGTCCGCGGATTCTCCGCACACAGGATACCGGGTGTGGCGGCTGTTGTGGATGGTGGCGGCCCACTCCTCCATGCTCTCCTCCAGCCACAGAATGGTCAGGTCGGTTCGGTGGGTGGCAATCTCCCCGGCGGTCAAGTCGTCAAACTCAAAGACGTTTTGGATGAATTGCTTTTCTTCGTGGTCAATGGTGCCTTTCTGGGTACCCACATCCACCATCATGCGGATCTCCTCCTCGCTGACGGTCTCCTCCTCGGCATTGGGGTCGATGCCAAGCAGGCGGAGGACGGCATTGGTAGAAGCGGTCAGGAACCACACGATGGGGGCAAACAGCTTGGCGATGGCGGAGATCAGGCCGGAGATTCCCAGCGCCAGAGACTCTGCCTTACGCATGGCCACCCGTTTGGGAACCAACTCACCAAAGATCAGGGTAAAGTAGGACAAAACCAGCGTGATGATGACCACGGCGATGGCGTCCAGGGTAGCAGCGGGAATGCCCACACCCAGGCTTACCAGCCAATTGACCAGGCCGTCTGAAAAGTTTTCCGCCGCAAAGGCGCTGCCCAGGAAGCCGGACAGAGTGATGGCCACCTGGATGGTGGCGAGAAAGCGGGCCGGTTGGCTGGTCAGACGAGCCAGACGCACGGCCCGTTTGTCTCCCTCCGCCGCCATTCGGGCCAGCTTGGCGTCATTGATAGAAATTACTGCAATCTCCGCACTGGCAAAGACTGCGTTGAGCAGGATCAGAAACACCTGCAGTAAAATCATAAATAAGATAGAATTTTCCATTGTAAGGACCTCCTCAAATCATAACAATTACAGAAAAAGCGCAAAAGACACGACCTGTCACATTATTCGCGAAAGTACAGGCCATGTCTCATTCGATTCTGTTCATAATTGTACGAGGGAGGCTTGGCGGGGGCGTTACTGTCACCGTCATCCATAAGTTGAAGACCTTCTCCTTTCATTGTAATGTTCCATATCTTATCAGAAAATCTTCGGTTCGTCAACTTGTGAAGTGACTATTATACATATAGATTCTGTTCAGATCATGTCCCTGTCCCGAGTCATGTGGCAGTACATATTTCTTTCTTTTGATCCGTCATGTAAAACCGGACGAAAGGCCGAAGATAGATCGAATTATGGTTTCTGTTTATGATTTTACTTAGTAAACACTATAAATACAATCCGTATCTCGATGACCGCCCATTTTCTCCCAATATCCATCTCTTCCAGTTTGTTCATGAGAAGAGTGTAAAAAATGCAAAGAAGAGAACAGCCGGAAATCCTCAGGGATTTCCGGCGTAGTTCATGTATTTCTTTTAAACCTCACGTCCGCCTTGTATGTTAGAAAACGCCAGCAACTCTGCACCGGACCCATGCCAAGCTCCAAAATGGTTTCATCGCCTCTTATTCATCCAGCTGTGCACAGGCAATTTCATACTCCTGCTGGCAGGGAAGCACTTTCTTTTCCTTTTTCGGGAATGAAGCATCGAAGGCGAGGATATCCGCTTCCTCCGCCTCCAGCGCCTCGGAAAATTCAGCGTAACCATGGATTCCCTCCAGGGCATTTTCCCGGAGGGGCAGCACCAGAAGACCGGTATAGAACTTTCCGTCCGGCATAGAGATGCCGTATTTTTTCCCGCCGCAGAATCCATAGGGCGCATAGTGGTACGGATACCCCAGGGTGAGAATGGCGGAGTATCCCATTTCTTTTGCTTTTTCAATGGAATGGGTAATCAGCTGTCTGCCCAATCCCTGACGGTGATATTTGGGAGAAATAAAAACCGGCCCAAAGCTGATCGTCGGAAATTCTTCCTCTGGTGTTACGACTTTGGAATGGGTATAGAAAATGGCTCCCTCCACGGTGCCGTCCACCTCAATGACAAAGGCAAGCTCCTTAATAAAATCAGGGTGCGACCGCATTTTGTGAACCACATAATGCTCCACAGCGCCGGGGAAATAGAGGTTCCAGAAGGCTTCCCGGGCCACCTCCTCTGTTCTGCGATAGTCCTTTGCTTCTTCCTTGCGAACCACGATATTCATGATGTGATACCTCCTTATTTCCGTTTCCGATGTTCCTTGGCAAAGGGTCTGGCATTCTTCATGCCGCCCGAATCTTTTTGTACATAGTATAAAAGTAAGCCGTCAGAGCTCTAAAGGCACTTCACAATTCCCTCCATCTCATAGCCACACGGACCAGTCCCCATAGTCAAATGTACCGCTGCCATGATGGAGCTGTCCATTTGCCTTTAGTTCTCGAAAAGCCTTTCGCATACGAGCTAAGATCTCTGGTTGTATATCTAAAGAGTGGTGTGCCGGGAAAACTCTTTTTGCAGGAAGTGCGGATACTGTTTCAAGTGATTTCAAATAAGCCTTCGGATCGGTAGAGGGAAACCATGCTGTCAGCGTGTCCTTATAGACTAAATCACCGGTAAACAGATAGCCTGTGTTTGCTTCCCAAAAGCACATATGTCCCGGTGCGTGGCCGGGTGTGTGAATGACTGCAACCATTCTTCCTCCTAAGTCAATATGTTCACCACCATGCAATATTTTGGTCGGTTTTCCCTGAAAAAACTTATATTCGTTGATTTGAAAATCAGTTGGTAATTCACAGCGGTCAACCACATATTCCTTAATCGTTTCTAACGGCTGAGGGAAGCTGCCGTTCAGCCAATCCAATTCTGCTTCATGTGCATAAAAATCAGGATAGTATTTATGACCGCCTATGTGATCCCAATGGATATGGGTTGCAATAGCTGTAACAGGCTTATCTGTCAACTCTGAAATCACTTCAGAAATATTACAAATTCCGAGTCCTGTGTCAATTAACAAACTGCGTTTGGTACCATTCAGCAGATAACAGTGTGTTTCTTCCCAATGACGGTATTCGCTAATAACATACGTATCCTTATCTATTTCGTTAATCGTAAACCAATCATTCATTGTTGCTCACTTCCAATACACATTTACTTTTGATTTTACCGCAAGAGTATACATAAATCAATCTGGCAATATCAAAACCGCTATACTTCTCCGAAAGAGATGGATGCATACTTCTGATTTTGTTTAATAACAAGGGAGTTGCCCAGCCGGTACCGGCACAGTCCAAAGCCTGTTTCAGATCGCTCCAAAATGGTCTCCGGGATCTGTTTGAGATACTTCCGTCCAAAGCTGGTGGTGCCGAAGTACGCGTCAAAGTTAGCCACCGGCAGCACCACCCAGTCGGAATCCTCCGGCTTGTTGGCAAGGTAGTAGGACACCAGAGTTGTGACCATCTCCACAGGAACCCCCTTGGGCGTGAGGCTGCGAAGTTGCTCTACCAATGCGGGTGGAAGTATCGGTTCCTCCGTCCGGAGTGGCCCAAGCTCCAAAGCCTGGGCCAGAAAGCTGTCAAACCGCAATCCCCACTGTCCCTTGGTGGTGGGAGCAAACAGAGGGATCTGCATCTGGATCACCTTGTCCCGCCAGGCCCGGTCAAAGCCTTTCTCAATGGCAGCACACTTCTTCTGGGCGCTGCTGGATACCCGTTCGGGATTTTCCCGCACAAAATCCACCACTTGATGCACAAGTATGTTGGCGGCTATGCTCCTTTCGGATACAGAATGCACCCGACAAAGAGGAATGCTCTGGCAATCGACCCTGACTCCGCTAAGATTGTCCAGCGTATCTTCGAGGCGGCTGTGGCCGGTAGCAATACCTCTGCGATTGCTCAAATGCTGAATGACGAGGACATCCCGACGCCCGGACAGTATTTCCAATCCAAATACGGAGACACGAAAAAATTCAACTACATGAGCAAGAAAATCAGTTGGGATGTGGCTATGGTGCTGCGCGTCCTGAAAAATCAGGTCTACACCGGCGCTCTGGTCAGTCACAGACGGAAAAGCTGCGGCGTTGGCAGCAGAAAAACAGTTCCGCAGGAACCTATCATTGTCGAGGGAACGCACGAAGCGATCATCAGTAAGGAAACCTTTCTGCTTGCTCAGCGTGTCATTCGCAGAGGCAATCACGAACCCCGTAAGGTATCCAATTATCCTCTGCGTGGTCTTGTCTGCTGCGGCAACTGCAAGCGCACGATGACAAGACGCAAGCTAAAAGATGGGAGCGTATTTTATACTTGCCATCACTCTAACCATGACAGGGATACAGAATGCCGTGTTGGAGAAAAGTACAGCGAGAGCCGTCTGGAAGATATTGTTTACAATGCTATTGGCGATTTCTTGGCCTTTACAGAAAAACAGGCTGTTCAGAACAGAGAAGTTGGAGACATCCGCAAAACCGCAATAAAGGACTGCGCTGCAAAACTAAAAGCCTTGCAGACACAGACGGATCAGCTCAAAAATGGAAAGCTGAGGCTTTATGAAAAATACACCTCCGGCAGCATTTCAAAAGCTGAATATCTCAAACAGAAGACGGCCTTTGACGAGAAGCTGGCCGAGAATGCGGAGGCAATCCAAAAAGCACATGAGCGAATGCAGGAACTCGACTCTGAGTGTTCCTGTTCCGATGAGCGAGTAAATCAGTTCTGTGAACAGTACCGTAATCAGACCGCACTTACCTTTGAACTGACACACGCTTTTATTAAGGCTATCTATGTCCACGATGCTGATAACATCGAAATTCTCTGGAAGTTCAGAGACATCTATGAAGATACGGAGGGAAAGAAATGAATGTGGCGGTTTATCTGCGTGTAGCTTCGGAAGAACAGATCAGCCGTGGCGAAGCCAAAGGTCAATAGGGATGAAGCAAGCCGTTCACGGGTGGTTGTCCACCTATGAACGGCTTGTAAAATCTCAAAATTTTTTTAGTTCCTACTTGACACAAGAAGATCTCAGCCGCCTGGGACGGGAATACCTTCAGGTGGGACAGTACACGGAGATCTACTTCCCGGAGAAAGGCGTCCGCTTTATCGCAGTGAACGACGGCGTGGATTCCCTGGTGGAGAGCAGCAACGACTTCAACCCCATCCGTAACTGGGCTAACGAACTCCACGCCAAGGATACCAGCAAGAAAGTACGCGCCATCAAGAAAATGCAGGCGGAGCGAGGGGAGCGGCTGGGCGGTAAACCGCCTTATGGCTACAAGAAGAAGGACAAGGACTCCAAGGAGATCATTCCCGATGAGGAAACTGCCCCCATCGTGCGTCGGATCTTTGATCTGTGCGCGTCGGGAAAGGGGCCGAACCAGATCGCCAGAATCCTGACCCGAGAGCAGGTGCTGAATCCGACCAACCAGTACTATCAGACTACCGGAGCTGCTTGTACCAATCTGGATACCACCCGTCCCTACACCTGGTGCGGAAAAACCGTAGCCAACATTCTGGAGAACAAGGTCTATATCGGGCACACGCTTAACATGAGGAAAACAACGCTCTCCTATAAAAACAAAAAGCAGATCCAGAAACCGGAGAGCGAGCAGATCCTTGTGGAGAACACCCATGAGCCACTCATCTCAATGGAAATCTGGGAGATCGTGCAGGATGTGCGGGAGCACAAGCGGCGACCGCCCAAGCACATGGAGGAACCCAATCTGTTCTCTGGATTGGTCTACTGTGCTGACTGTGGCAAATACATGGTGCTCTGCCGGACTGAGAAGATGCGGGAGGATCAGTACTATTTCCGGTGCTCTACTTACAGCAAGCGAGGGAAAAACGCCTGCTCACCTCATCAGATCCGTGAGGCGGACCTGAAAGCCATTGTGCTGGATGACCTGCGCAGGGTCACGCACTTCGCACGGATGAAGGAGCGGCAGTTTGCCCAGTACATCAACCAGAGGAACACCGCAGAACTGCGCCGGGAGATCAACCGTCTGCAGAAGGATCTGGATTCCATGCATCGGAGGTACGATGAGTTGTCCGCACTGTTCAAGCGTCTCTACGAAGACAATGTTCTGGGGCGAGTGAGCGATGAACAGTTCCGCATGCTGTCCGCAGACTACAACGCCGAGCAAAAAAATCTGTCTGTCGCCATTCCAGCCAAGGAGGAACAGTTGGAGAAACTGAAAGCCTCAGCCGCCAATGTGGACGCCTTCATTGAGAAAGCCAAACGGTACACTACCATCGACGAACTGACGCCGGAGCTGCTGCGGCTCTTCATCCAGCGGATCGAGGTGGGAGAGCGGAGCCAAAAGTATTCCCGCTCTGCGGGACAGAGCGTCAGGATCGTATACAGGGACATCGGCAGAGTGGACAGCCCTATGCAGGAGGGAGAGCACATACCGTATATCACAAAGCAGATCACAGATATTGAAGAAATCAAGCGATTGCTGGCATAAAACACACAGGCGGACAGCTTCCGCTGTCCGCCTGTGTGCCTGACAATTCAGTGGGTTCAAAAAGTGTACCTGTGGGAACTATCAGAAAGGATGTCCTTTTATTTTGGTGCACGAGGCGGGACTTGAACCCGCACGTGCGTAATGCACACTAGAACCTGAATCTAGCGAGTCTGCCAATTCCACCACTCGTGCATATCTGCGCCGTGCACCGCTCAGCGCAGGTAATATATTACCACGAGATATTCCGTCTGTCAACCTTTTTTTATTTTTTTCTTTCTGTTTTGAAAATGGGCCCTGGCGGGGAGGAAAACGGTGCGGCATCAATCGAGGTTGGCGGGCTTTTTGCGGCTCTTCCAGAGAGAAAAAGCTCCGCAGCAGAGGAGTGCGATCAGGATCAGTCCCCAGATAAAACAGGTGGTGGTGCCAAAGGCCGGAAAGCGCAGCAAAAGACCGGCTACGCCCCAGAGCGCGGCCTTACACAGCAGGAGGATCCCCTCCGCCCGCCGGGCTGATGGGGCGCTCCGCGCAAAGCGGCCGATCAGCAGGCACCCGAAAAAGAGCACGATCAACAGAATATTCAGCGCGCACTGCATGCACTGCCCGACAAAATAGCTTTCCCATTGGGAAGCGTTGAGAAATCCAATCTCCAAAAGGTGCCTGTACTCCGGAAATTCCCGCACATTCAGGAACAGACACAGGAGTTGGATTACTCCGGCCAGGAAAAGCAGCCATTTTTGATATGGATGTTTCCAATAGGAGAATTCCTTCGGCTCCTTCATGGTACCCCTCCTATTTTTCGCTCCGCAGTTTGGTGTTCACTGTATGATCGCAAGGACCTGAGCGGCCCAGCGCTCCGGTTCAGGAACCTGATAAATGTGGGTTTCTCCGTCAAAAAATAGTTCAAAGGTACCGTACCAATAGGTAAAAGACAGTATTGTGCCGGAGCCGGTGCTTCCGTCAGGAAATGCAATGTCCTCAAAGAGAACATCGACCGTCCATTGAAAATCATCCTCTTCGGTCCGATGGATCCTCGTACCCCTGGGCAGAAGATCCTTGAGACTGCGGCAATAGCTCTGGCCATAGAACAGATTCCAAAGCCGTTCAAATTCTGCACTGTCCTTTGTGATCGTGAATCTGGATTGCTCCGGCTGCATTCCAATTTCATAATACCCCTGGATCTGTGTGCACTGCTCAAGTTTTAACATGGGATAAAGTGCCGGGAGCGTCACGGGTCTTGTGTACCAGGCGTAGGCACTCAGCAGGAATAAGACGAGTAACGCGGTGAGTGCGAATGAAAGCTTCTTTTTGCTTGGCTTTTTCATCTCAGATACCTCCCCGCACCTGGGACGCACACTTCACGACTCTTTCTTTCATTTTACCATGACCAAATTCATTTGGAAAGGAGGAGCAGTGTTGGGAGCGGACTGTGTTTGTTATAAAAAAGTCGGAGCAAGCGATACAAAGCTTGCTCCGACTGGAACATCACAACAATATCGATGCAGGGATTCAACCGTGCCCAATAGCAAATCGAAGCTCAGCGCAGCAGAATGAGCGCACGATGAGCTGAACCATCAAAATACTATGGATGCTGGTCCGGACTGGATGTATCTATTTCGCGGACCTCCTCCAAAGCCGCGCGGACCGCAGCGATCACAAAGGCAGAAAACGTGCAATTTTTATTCTGAATTGCCTTTTCCACTCCTTCCACCACATCGCTTGGGAAGCGGATTGTTTTGTTGATCGTAGGCGGCGTGGATGGTATCTGAAATCTGCCCATGGATGTTTCCTCGCAATACATTTGTATTACGATTAGTCTATATCACTATTTCTCGAAAGTATGCATTGCATTTGCAATGCAACTCTGATATGATGGAACAGAGGTGATGTCAATGGCAGAACTTTGTCTGGATTGTTGGAATAAGCTTACAGACTCTGAATACAGTCCCAAGTGCTTCCTTTTCTCCGAAGAACCTGATCTTTGTGAGGAGTGCGGAGAATGGAAAACGGTTATCATTCGCTTCAAAAGACGATACCTTGTGGCGGAATGGTTACACGAGAGATTCAATGGCTTTTCGGATAAACAGAAGAGTGTATAAATGAAAATCGACAAGCCCCTTTAGGGGCTTGTCGATTTTTGAAATATTGCAACAGTATAGATGCCGCAGCGTTCAGGTTTGCACCCGAAACCAAATCGCAGCCCAGCGCAGCGGGTTCGATTTGGAAGCAAAGAGCAGCAGAATGAGCGCGCGATGAGCTTTGCAATGAAATGAAAAAGCTCGTCGCAAGCGATATGTCGCTTGCGACGAGCTGGTGCCGGTAGTCGGACTCGAACCGACACGATGTCGCCACCAACGGATTTTGAGTCCGTCACGTCTACCAATTCCATCATACCGGCGGATCAATTTTATATTATACAGGAAACCATATCGTTTGACAAGAGAAAATTTGCGTCAGAGCAGAAGAAGGGCGGTTGGAAGAGGAGTAAAATTACAATTAGGCATACCATTCGACCGGAAACTATGCTACAATATTCTGTACTGAATGACGGTCCGGCATGTAAAATGGGGGAAATGCAGATTTCTCCGGCCGTGGCTTGGATTTTTACGTGAGAGGTCACGCACTATGAAAGAACACAAGATCAGGAGGCGGTGCCTCCTGCCTGCGGCGCTGTGTCTGCTGCTGGCAGGGTGCGCCCAGCAGTCAGACGATAACCTGTACCGTCTGCCGGAGCTTCCCCGGGAGTTCAAGAACCTGACCAGCGAGATCAACGAGGTGCTCAGTCAGGGGGCGGAGTACTGCGCACCGCTGGGCGGGGAAAATATTCAGAATATCCAGCTTCAGGATATGGATGGAGACGGCGTGGTGGATTCCGCCATTGCCTTTTTTCGTATGACGGGCGAGGAGAGCCAGCCCAAGATCTATATCTACCGCCAGATGGGGGAGACCTATGAGCTGGAGGCCGTCATCGAGGGCCCGGGGACCGGGATCAATTACATCGACTATGTCAATCTGGATGACTCGCCGGATAAAGAGGTAGTGGTGAGCTGGCAGCTGAGCGATCAGCTCCATTTCCTCTCGGCCTACTCGGTGTCCAGCGAACAGGTGGTGGAGCTGCTGCGGACCGACTACACCGCTTTCAAGCTCTACGACATGGACCGGGATGACAATGAGGAGGTCCTCAGCCTCAACACCAAGCCGGAGGGAGGCAGCGAGGTAGAGCTGTATGATTTCCGGGATGGCCTGATGGAGCCGGATTCCGCCGCGCCGCTGTCCAAAAATATCGGTGCGGTACAGGATGAGGGCATGCGCAAGGGCTATCTGCGGGATGCCGTCCCAGCCCTTTTTGTGACCAGCGAGCTGTCCAACGGGATCAACGAGACCAGCAGCGGACAGGTCACCGATATTCTGGTCTGGGAACAGAAGGACCCGAATGCGCGCAAGCAGCTGCGCAATATCACGCTCCAGCCGGAGAGCAATACCAGCGAGGGGACCCTCAATATCTACGCTGCCCTCAAGCCCACCGACATCAATCAGGACGGCATTCTGGAGCTGGCCACCTCCGCCGCGGTGGAGGAGTACCGCCCCAGCGGCAGCGCCCCGAATTTCTGGCTCAACCGTTGGAGCCAGTATGACATCAGCGGCACTCCATATTATGTGTGCACGACTTATTACAACAAGCAGGACGGATGGTACCTGATCCTGCCGGACGAGTGGGAGGGGAAGATCACCCTCTCCCGCAGCGATGCGGCGGGCGGGGGAGAGCGGGCCGTCATCTTCTCCTACTGGGATAAGGAGAGCGGCGCGGAGCCCATCCCGTTTCTGACCATCTACCGCCTTTCGGGCAGCAACCGGGTGAGCCGGGCCAGCCTGCCCGGCCGGTTCCGGCTGGGAGACAGCGGCGAGGACAATCCCACCGTGATCTATGCCGCCGAGCTGATGGACGGCTGGGATTGCGGCCTGGACGAGGCCGGCGTGCGGGAGCACTTCCGGATCATCCAGACCGACTGGGACTCCTTTGACTGAGGAAGCGCGGAAGGAAGTAAGGAGGAACAAGACATGAAAAAAGTACTGGTCCTGGAGGATGAGGCCAATATCCGCAGCTTTGTGGTCATCAACCTGAAACGGGCTGGATATGAGACCATCGAGGCGGGGACCGGCGAAGAGGCCCTGGAGCTGCTCCAGCAGAATCCGGACATCAAGGTGGCCCTGCTGGACATCATGCTCCCCGGTATCGACGGCTTTGAGGTCTGCCGCCGCATCCGGGCCAGCAACAGCCAGATCGGCATCATCATGCTGACCGCCCGGACCCAGGAGATGGACAAGGTGACGGGGCTGATGACCGGGGCGGACGACTATGTGACCAAACCCTTCTCCCCGGCGGAGCTCACCGCCCGGGTGGACGCCCTCTACCGCCGGGCTGGCGGCGTGGTGCTGGAGAACACCGATGAGATTAACCAGCCGCCCTTCCTGCTCAATACCCGCAACCGCACCCTGGAGAAAAATGGCCAGCGGGTCAAGCTGACCCAGGTGGAGTACTCCATTGTCAAGCTCTTTATGGACAACCCCGGCAAGGCCCTCTCCCGGGAGGAGATCCTGGATACGGTGTGGGGCCGGGACTATTTCGGTGAGCTGAAGATCGTGGACGTGAATATCCGCCGTCTGCGCATCAAGATCGAGGACGATCCCACGAATCCGACCTACATCAATACGGTGTGGGGGTACGGCTACAAGTGGGGCGCCTGAGGCTGCTATCTTTTATCCGGGTGGTGCATCCATGAAGAGAATGAAGGGCATTCGAAAGCGCTGGATGATGAACAGCATCAGCGCGGCCCTGCTGGTGGTATTGCTGGCGGTCACGTCCTTTTCCGTGGCCATGGTCAGCTACTATTATTCCAATCTGCGCACGGGACTTCAGAGCAAGATCACCGTGGCGGCCAATATGTTCAGCGGCTATAAGACCGAGGCCGACTATTACCAGAACGCCTCTGCCTTCGTAACGGGGCAGTTTGAGGACAGCGACCGGCTCAACTTTCAGATCCTGGACAGTGAGGGCGTGGTGCATTTCTCCAGCCTGATCCAGATCTCCGGCTACAAGCCGGATACGCCGGACATCCATGACGCCCTGAGCGGCCAGCCCATGGGGGTCTGGACCGGGGCCGACCCCAACACGGAGGAGCACATCATGGCGGTCTCCTGCCCCCTGAAGGTCAACGGAGAGGTGGTCTCGGTCATCCGGATCGTCACGTCCCTGGCCCTGGTGGACCGGCAGATCTTCATCGTGGTGGGCGTGGCCCTCACGGTGGGCCTGCTGGTGCTGGCGCTGCTCTATTTCTCGGGACTGTTTTTCGTGCGCTCCATCGTGGAGCCGGTGGTGCAGGTCACCCGGACGGCGGAGCACATTGCCGCCGGGAGCTACGGCGTGCAGATGGAAAAACAGTTTGATGACGAGGTGGGCGATCTCATCGACGCCATCAACGACATGTCCCTGAAAATCAAGCAGTCGGAGAAGATGAAAAACGAGTTCATCTCCTCGGTCTCCCACGAGCTGCGTACCCCCCTCACCGCCATCAACGGCTGGGCTGAGACCATCATGAACGGCGAGGTGCGGGACGCCCAGGACGTGAAGAAGGGCATGGGCATCATCGTCAGTGAGGCCCGGCGTCTGACCAACATGGTGGAGGAGCTGCTGGAGTTCTCCCGCATCCAGGACGGACGCTTTACGCTCTCCATCGAGCCGGTGGACATCAAGGCCGAGCTGGAGGACGCGGTCTACACCTACAAGGAGTTTTTCCGCCGGGACGGGATCGAGCTGCACCATACCGACTGTGAGGAGGAGTTCCCTCTCATGAACGTGGACTCGGAGCGGCTGCGGCAGGTGCTTTGCAACCTGCTGGACAACGCTGCCAAGCACGGCGGGAGCGGGAAGCGCATCGACACCGCCATCCGGCGGGAGGAGGACGAGGCCGTCATCACCATCCGGGACTACGGCCCGGGCATCCCGGAGGAGGAGCTGCCCCATGTGAAGACCAAGTTCTACAAGGGAAGCTCCAAGGCCCGGGGCAGCGGCATCGGTCTGGCCGTGTGTGAGGAGATCGTGGTGCGCCATCAGGGCACCCTGGAGATCGGAAATGCGGAGGGCGGCGGCTGCCTGGTGACCGTCCGACTGCCAATTGGAACGTAAGTTCGAATTGAGTCTTGCAAAAGCCGGGCTGATTTGGTAGGATAACAGAGGAATCCCTGGGGGAGGGGCGACCCTCCTCCGGGGGAAGAATAAAGGAGAACCACATGGCAGAAGAGAAACAGCACAGCTCCTGCGGGAGCACGTTCAAGACCATGATCGGCGGTCAGGCTCTGATCGAGGGGATCATGATGATGGGGCCGGAGAAAAAGGCCGTCGTGGTGCGCAAGCCGGATGGAACGCTGGAGGAACAGGTCAGCGACCGGGTGCTCATCAAGGATAAGTATCCCATTCTGGGCCTTCCTCTGCTGCGGGGGGTCTTTAACTTTGGCTCCTCTATGGCCAACGGGGTCAAGGCCCTGATGTTTTCAGCGGAATTCTACGGGGACGAGGAAGAGGAGGAAGAGCCCTCCAAATTCGAACAGTGGCTGGAGCGCCGGCTGGGCAGTGAGGCCATGTACTCCATGATCGTGACGTTGGCCGTGATCCTGGGCATGGCCTTCTCGGTGGGCCTCTTCATCCTGCTGCCCACCGCGGTGGTGGGCGGGCTGGGCCTTCTGGTCCAGGACATGCCCATGTGGGTGCGCAACGTGCTGGAGGGCGTGGTGCGCGTCATCATCTTTGTGGGCTATCTGGTGCTGTGCTCCAAGACCAAGGACATCCACCGGGTGTTCCAGTACCACGGCGCGGAGCACAAGACCATCTTCTGCTATGAGGCCGGCCTCCCCCTGACGGTGGAGAACGTGCGCAAGCAGCCCCGCCACCATCCCCGGTGCGGGACCAGCTTCCTCTTTGTGGTCATCGTGGTGGCCATTCTGCTCTCCAGCTTTGTGTTCTCCTTTGTGGAGGTGACCAATGTCTTTGCGCGGATGGGGATTCATCTGCTCCTGCTGCCGGTGGTGGTGAGTCTGACCTATGAGATCAACCGCCTGGTGGGCCGGTATGACAACGCCCTGACCCGGGTCATGACCGCCCCCGGGCTGTGGCTCCAGAACTACACCACCTTTGAGCCGGATGACAGTATGATCGAGGTGGGCATCCGCTCGCTGGAGCTGGTGCTGCCCAGCGAAAAGGGAAAGGACGCCTGGTAAGGTGTCTCAGCATGTCGAAATACTTCGACATGCTTCTCAAAAATGCAAGCATTTTTTCGAGGGGATGCAGGCCGCTGCGCGCACTCGCTGGCGCTCGCACACTTGCGGCCTGAGAAGAGTGTTTTCCGACGTACACGCCGCCGGAAAACACGATTTAACTCTCTTCCGCCGTCTGCGGACGGCGGAACTCTGCGAGGCTGCATCAAACATCGCAGAAGTATGTCTTATCGATGGCCTGGAACGCCTGGTAAGGCGTCCTGCCAAAGTCCGGGCACTGGGTGCCCGAGAAAATGTGTGTTGTAAAATTTGATCGTGTGAGGGTGATTTGATGGCGACCACCTATAATAATCTATACCTGGACGCCAGACATCAGTTGAAGAGCGCGGGCGTGGAATCGGCCCAGCTGGAGGCCCGGGAGATCGTCTGCGCTGCGGCGGGAAAAAGCCGGGACCAGTTCTACCGGGACCTGATGCTCTACGCCTCTGACCAGGTGGAGGAGAAAACGGCCGAGCTGCTGCGCCGCCGCCTGGCGGGGGAGCCGGTGGCCTATCTGGTGGGGGAGTGGGAGTTCTACGGCCTGCCTATGGAGGTCTCTCCGGAGGTGCTCATCCCCCGGATGGACACCGAGGTGCTGGCCGAGCAGGCCATTCTGCGTGCCCGGGCCGCCGGAGAGGGGGCGCGGGTCCTGGACCTGTGCGCCGGAAGCGGCTGTGTGGGGCTGGCGGTAGCCGCCAACGTGCCCGGATGCCGGGCGGTTTTGGCGGATGTGTCCGAGGGGGCACTGCGCATCTGCAAGCAGAACGTGCGCCGCAACGACCTCAACGCCCGGGTGACCTGCATCCAGGCCGATGCCCGGGAGGTTCCGCCCCCTGCCCTCTGGGACTTTGACGTGATCGCCAGCAATCCGCCCTACATCCCCAGCTGGGAGATCGAGGGCCTGGACCCGTCTGTGCGGGACTACGAGCCCCGGCTGGCCCTGGACGGAGGCGCGGATGGATTGGATTTCTACCGCCTCATCGCCCGCAACTGGAAGAGCGCCCTGCGCCTGGGCGGCACCCTGCTCTTTGAGGTGGGGATGGGTCAGGACACCCAGGTGGCCGCCATCCTGGCCCAGGAGGGCTATCAGGATATTTGCACCTATCCGGATACCCAGGGGATCCAGCGTGTGGTGGGCGGCGTGGTCCCACTGTTGGATGAGTCCGGTTTATTGGACTGAGACTGTGGGATAATGGAACCAGAACAGGGGGAGAGAAACCCCGCAAATCTGGTGAAGGAGGCCGGCGCGTCCCGCCGGCTGGAAAGGATGATACAAAACCATGGCAGATAAGAAGAAACCCATCGAGTCGGCCGCGCCGGCTTCCGATAAGAAGAAGGCCCTGGAGACCTGTCTGGCCAATATTGAGAAGACCTACGGAAAGGGCACCGTCATGCGTCTGGGGGAGAACTCCCACGTGGTGGTGGAGGCCATTCCCACCGGCTCCCTGGCGCTGGACCTGGCCCTGGGCATCGGCGGCGTGCCCAAGGGACGCATCATCGAGGTGTACGGCCCCGAGTCCTCCGGTAAGACCACCCTGGCCCTGCACATCGTGGCCGAGGCCCAGAAGCGGGGGGGCGAGGTGGCCTTCATCGACGCCGAGCATGCCCTGGACCCCACCTATGCCCGGGCTCTGGGCGTGGACATCGACTCCATGCTCATCTCCCAGCCCGACACCGGTGAGCAGGGGCTGGAGATCTGTGAGGCCCTGGTCCGCTCCGGCGCCATCGACGTGGTGGTGGTGGACTCGGTGGCCGCGCTGACCCCCCGGGCCGAGATCGAGGGCGACATGGGCGACTCCCACGTGGGCCTGCTGGCCCGGCTCATGAGCCAGGCTCTGCGCAAGCTGGCCGGCTCCATCGCCAAGACCAACTGCATCGTCATCTTCATCAACCAGCTCCGGGAAAAGGTGGGCGTGGTCTACGGCAACCCCGAGGTCACCACCGGCGGCCGGGCCCTGAAGTTCTACGCCTCGGTGCGCATGGATGTGCGCCGGGTGGAGTCCCTCAAGAACGGCTCCGAGATCATCGGTAACCGCACCCGGGTCAAGATCGTAAAGAACAAGGTGGCCCCGCCCTTCCGGGAGGCCGAGTTCGACATCATGTACGGCGAGGGCATCTCCAAGGTGGGCGAGCTGGTGGACCTGGGCGTCAAGCTGGACATCATCCAGAAGTCCGGCTCCTGGTTCTCCATGGGCGAGATGCGCCTGGGCCAGGGCAAGGATTCCGTCAAGCAGTACTTGAAGGACAATCCGGAGGAGGCCGAGCGCATCGAGGCCGAGATCCGCAAGAACGCCTACAAGCTCATGCCCAGCCAGGGCCGCGCCGCGGCCAAGGCGGCGGGCCGGGCCGTGGACGTGAGCGCCGACGACTTTGATGACGGCGAGGATGGGGCCGACGCAGAATGAAACTGCTGAAGCTGGCCCCCTCCCAGCGGGTGCAGGGGCGGTGGCTCCTCCATCTGGAGGACGGCTCCCTGCTGCGCGTGGGAGAGAATGAGGTGGTCTCCTTCGGCCTCTATGCGGGCATGGAGCTCTCCGGGGAGCGGCTGGAGGAGCTGCGCGCCGCCGCCGCCCTGGGGGAACTGAAGGAGCGGGCCATCAGCGCACTCTCCCTGCGTCCCCTCTCCCGGAGAGAGCTGGTGCAGAAGCTCACCGCCCGCCCCCGGCCCACCCGGGACGGGAAGGAGCGGAAGGAAAAAGCGGCGGCCGACCCGGCGGCGGCCGAAGCGGTAGCCGACTGGCTGGAGGAGCTGGGCTATCTCAACGACGCCGAGTACGCCAAGAGCGTGGTGCGCCACTACTCTGCCAAGGGTTATGGGGAGCGAAAGCTCCGGGACGAGCTCTACCGCCGGGGCGTGCCCCGGGACTGCTGGGAGGAGGCCCTGGCCGAGGCCCAGGACCCGGAAGACGAGATCGACCAGTTCATCCGCCGGAAGATGCGGGGGGAGGACCCCCGGGACCCCAGGGCCCTCAAGCGCACCTCCGACGCCCTGGCCCGCCGGGGCTACCGGTGGGAGGAGATCAAGGAGGGGCTGGAGCGCTACGGCGCGGCACAGGATGACGAATAAATCCGCCGGGGCCATTTTGTGGTTGACTTTTGCGGCATATCGTGTAAACTTTCCTAGTATGGACCGGCTGGAGAATCCCTGTTTTCCTCCGGTCCAGAACCATGACGTTATGGAATTGGGGAGGAATCTCATTGAAGCAATATAAAGTGGCCTTTGTGTCCCTGGGCTGTGCCAAGAACCTGGTGAACACCGAGCAGATGATGGCCCTGTGCCGGGAGGCCGGGTATGAGATCACCGGCGAGCCCGCCGGGGCCGATGTGGCGGTGCTCAACACCTGCGGCTTTATCGAGTCGGCCAAGAGCGAGGCCATCGACAACATCCTGGAGCTGGCCCGGCTCAAGGACGAGGGGAAGCTGAAAAAACTCCTGGTGGCCGGATGTCTCACCCAGCGCTACCGGGAGGAGATCAAGGAGGAGCTGCCCGAGGTGGACGGTATGCTGGGCACCGGCAGCTACACCGACGTGGTCTCCGCTGTGGAGGAGCTGATGGCAGGGGAGCATCCCGAGCACTTCGGCGACATCCACCGCACCTATGAGGACGGGGAGCGCATCGTCACCACCGCCCCCTATACCGCCTTTTTGAAGATCGCCGAGGGGTGCAGCAACGGCTGTGCCTTCTGCATCATCCCCAAGCTCCGGGGCCGCTACCGCAGCCGTACCATGGAATCTCTGCTCCACGAGGCGGAGGAGCTGGCCGAGCGGGGTGTGAAGGAGCTCATCGTCATTGCCCAGGACATCACCCGCTACGGTCTGGACCTGGAGGACGGGAGCAACCTCTCCAAGCTGCTCAAGGAGTTGTGCAAGCTGCCCTTCCGCTGGATCCGGCTCCACTACCTCTACCCCGAGGCGGTGACCGACGAGCTCATCGAGACCATCGCCAGCGAGCGGAAGATCCTGCACTATCTGGATATTCCCATCCAGCACTGCAACGACGCCATTCTCTCGGCTATGCGGCGGCGCACCACCAAGGCCGAGCTCATCGCCCTCTTTGATAAGCTCCGCGCGGCTATGCCCGACGTGGTCATCCGCACCTCCCTCATCTGCGGCCTGCCTGGGGAGACCGACGAGGCCTTTGAGGAGCTGTGCGACTTCCTGCGGGAGCAGAAGCTCCAGCGGGCGGGCGTGTTCCAGTACTCCCGGGAGGAGGGAACCCTGGCCGCCCGGATGGAGGACCAGGTGGACGACGACGTGGCCCGCCGCCGGGTAGAGCTGGTGGTGGACCTCCAGTCCCGGGTGATGGACGAGTGGAACGAGAGCCGCCTGGGCGAGACGGTGGAGGTCCTCTGCGAGGGCTTTGACACCCAGGAGGGCTGCTATGTGGGCCGGACCTGGGCCGATTCTCCGGAGATCGACGGCCGGGTGCTCTTTACCGCGGGCGGCGTGATCCCCGCGGGTGAATTTGTCTACGTACGCCTGACCGGGGTCTCGGACGGAGACCTCACCGGCGAGATCGAGGAGTGATGGCCATGAATACCGCAAACAAGCTGACCATGCTGCGGATCCTGATGATCCCGGTCTTTCTGGTGGTGCTGTACCTGGATTTCCCCTATAATCGCTATGTGGCCCTTGCCGTGTTTATCGTGGCCAGCGCCACCGACTTTGTGGACGGGCATATCGCCCGCAGCCGGGGACTGATCACCGATTTCGGCAAGTTCATGGACCCGCTGGCCGACAAGATGCTGGTCATGGCGGCCATGCTGTGGTTTGTGGAGGTGGGCCGGATGCCGGCCTGGGCCCTCCTCATCGTAGTGGTGCGGGAGTTTGCCGTGAGCGGCCTGCGCCTCATCGCGGTGGATAACGGCCGGGTCATTGCGGCGGCCTGGTCGGGCAAGGTCAAGACGGCCTCCACCATGGTGGGTATCTGCCTGATGCTGCTGCCGGTGCCCCACATGGTGGATGTGATCGTGACGGCGGTCATCGTCATCACCACCGTCTACTCCGGCGTGGAGTACTTTGTGAAGAACAAGGACGTCATCGACTGGAGCCATATGTAATGAAAAATCCCGGAGTTTGAATGAACTCCGGGATTTTTGCGTGTCGAAAAGTTCGACACGCTTCTCAAAAATGCAAGCATTTTTTCGAGGGGATGCAGGCCTCTGCGCGCATGGCCCGAAGGGCCACACACTTGCGGCCTGAGCGGAGTGTTTTCCGACGTATACGCCGCCGGAAAACACGATTAGACTTTATTCCGCCGTCTGCGGACGGCGGAACTCTGCGAGGCATTTGCGGCAAGGATTGCAAAAGAATACTGGATAAACACATGAAACACCCCGGAGCTCCAATCGAACTCCGGGGTGTTTTATCAAACGAAGTCGGGAGAAGGGGCTTAGACCCGCTTCCACTTGGTGCCTTCCTTGGTGTCGATGAGCTCGATGCCCCGGGCCTTGAGTTCATCCCGGATGCGGTCGGCCTCGGCCCAGTTCTTGTCCTTCTTGGCCTGAGTGCGGGCGGCCACCAGAGCGTCGATCTCGGGGTCGGACTCCGCGCTCTCCTCCGCCTGGGGGGCGGCGGCCTTGGCGGCCCGGTCCAGGAGGCCCAGGCTCAGCACCTGGTCAAACTCGTCCAGCAGGACCCGCTTGGCGCGGTCGCTGATCTTGGCCTTCAGCACGTCGTAGAGGACGGTCACACCCATGGAGGTGTTCAGGTCGTTGTCCATGGCGGAGCGGAAGGAGGCGCGCAGCTCGTCCATGGCGGCCTGGTCCAGTTCACCCTCGTCCTTCAGGGCGGCGACACGGGCGATGAGCTTGTCATAGGCGGTGCGGGCGTTGTCCAGGTTTTCCCAGGAAAAGACCAGGCCCTTCCGGTAGTGGGACTGGAGGCAGAAGAAGCGGTAGACCATGGGGTCGTACCCCTTCTCCTCCAGCAGGGAGACCGTGAGGAACTCGCCCTTGGACTTGCTCATCTTTCCGCTGGTGGTGTTGAGGTGGTGGACATGGAACCACTGGGGGCACCAGGGATGGCCCAGATAGGCCTCGGACTGGGCGATCTCGTTGGTGTGGTGGGGGAAGGCGTTGTCGATGCCGCCGCAGTGGAGGTCCAGATACTCGCCGTTGTACTTCATGGAGATGCCGGAACACTCGATGTGCCAGCCGGGATAGCCCACGCCCCAGGGAGAGTCCCACTTGAGGGCCTGGTCCTCGAACTTGGACTTGGTGAACCAGAGGACGAAGTCGGCCTTGTTGCGCTTGTTCTGGTCCTCCTCCACGCTGTCCCGGACGCCCACGGCCAGGTCCTCCTCGTCGTGGTCGTTGAAGACGTAGTACTGCTGGAGTTTGGAGGTGTCGAAGTAGACGTTGCCCCCGGCCAGGTAGGCATAGCCCTTCTCGATGAGGCCGGAGACGATCTGGATATACTCCTCGATGCAGCCGGTGGCGGGCTGGACCACGTCGGGGCGCTTGATGTGGAGCTTCTCACAGTCGGAGAAGAAAGCGTCGGTGTAGAACTGGGCGATCTCCATGACGGTCTTGTGCTCCCGCTTGGCGCCCTTGAGCATCTTGTCCTCGCCGGTGTCGGCGTCGGAGGCCAGATGGCCCACGTCGGTGATGTTCATGACCCGGTTGACGTCATAGCCGGCATAGCGGAGGTACTTTTCCAGCACGTCCTCCATGATATAGCTGCGCAGGTTGCCGATGTGGGCGAAGTGGTATACGGTGGGGCCGCAGGTGTACATCTCCACCTTGCCGGGGGTATGGGTCTTGAAGTCGTCCTTGGTACGGGTGAGAGAGTTGTAGAGCTTCATATTGACATTCCTTTCTCCGGTAAATAGATCTTACAGATTGCCCTGCCGGGACTGCTCATCCAGCAGCATTTCGATGAATTCCAGCCGGGAGCTGAGGGCCTGCAGCTCCTTCTGGACCGGGTCGGTGATGTGGATCTGGTCCACACTGGTGGTGTAATCCACCTTTTCCCCGGCAATGCGCACCACCCGGGCGGGCACGCCCACGGCTGTGGCGTTGGGGGGGATCTCCTTGAGCACCACCGCGTTGGAGGCGATGCGAGCATTGTCGCCCACGGTAAAGGGGCCAAGTACCTTGGCCCCGCTGGAGACCATCACGTTGTTGCCCAGAGTGGGGTGGCGCTTGCCGTGGTCCTTTCCGGTGCCGCCCAGGGTGACGCCGTGGTAGATCAGGCAGTCGTCGCCCACCTCGGCGGTCTCACCGATGACGATACCCATGCCGTGGTCGATGACGAAGCGGCGGCCGATCTTGGCGCCGGGGTGGATCTCAATGCCGGTCCAGAAGCGGCTCCACTGGGAGACCAGCCGGGCCAGAAATTTCAGACCATGACAGTACAGAAAGTGGGCCAGCCGGTGGTATAGGATAGCGTGGACGCCGGGATAGAGCAAAAAGATCTCCAGTTTGCTCCGGGCTGCCGGGTCCCGGGCCTGATAGGCCGCCAAAGTCTCGCCGAGACGTGTCATGTTATCCCTCCTGTCAGATGATGAGAGGACCGTAAGAATGAAAAAACGCCCCTTATGCCCACATGGGCACAAGAGGCGGCGTCTCCGTCGCGGTTCCACTCTTGCATTTGCTCACAGCCGGTCCAGCAACCGGCCCGGCCGGTAACGGCGGCCTGCCGGGGGCCATTACGCCCCGCGCTCCCGGGCGCACTTCACATCCTCCGCCGTGGACACGCTTTCAGCCGATGACGCGTCCTCTCTGTCCGTCCGGTCAGGATGCTACTCTTCCCGTTCTTCACGCTCTTCTTGGTTCATTATATTATCATGCCCCCGGCGGGGTGTCAAGGGGGAGACAGGGAAGGCAAGTTGTGCTATACTGGGAAAAACCGAGAACGGAGGAGGAGTCGCTATGGCGCTGGTCCCGTGTCCCCTGTGCGGGAAGGAGATTTCGGAGTACGCCGTCAGCTGCCCGGGCTGCGGAGAGCCCATCCCCCACTATGCCCTTCTGGTGCTGGATGACCGGGAGGACTGGTTCGTGCTGCTGACCTATGTGTCCGAGTGGAAGGGCTGCACCCGGGAGGAGGCGGAGCAGTGGATCTGCGCGCCTTGTGTGCTCCGGCGGGGCATGACCTGGGCGGAGGCCCAGGAGGCGGCGCTGGACCTGTCGGGCTGCACGGTGCAGATCCTCCCCGAGGAGGAGGCCGATCAGCTCTGCCAGACCGCGCTGCTGCGCCGGACCCGGAAGCAGGAGGAAAAGCCCCACCCGCTCACCTTCTGGGAGACGGTCAAGGCGGTCATGCTGGGAGGCTTCCTGCTCTGGCTGATCCTGATGCTGCTCGGCGGGCTCTTTTTCGGATAGGAGGAGAAAAATATGGCGTTGATGCATTGCCCGGAGTGCGGGCGGGAAATTTCCGATCAGGCGTCGGCCTGTCCCGGATGTGGGCTGCCGACGGCGGTGGATTACGACGTGCTGGTGGTACGGGTCCTGGAGGAGTCGGCGGCAGTGAGCCAGCTCCGGAAGGTACAGAGTCAAATGAAGGAGGAGGGGATCCGCCGGGAGCTGAAGACCCTCCCCGCCCTGCTGGCCACCGAGTGCAGCCATGCGGAGTTTGAGGAGCTCCGGCGCAAGCTGCCCGCGCTGCACCTGCGTCTTGTGCCGGGCGGGACCGGCCAGGCGGCGGTGAAACGGACCGCCGTGGGGACGCTGAGCCGGGGCGAGCTCTTCTGGCTGCTGACGGCGGGGAGCGCCACGGGTATTTTCCTCGTCTGGCTGCTCTTCCTCCTGCTCTCTCAACTGCTGTAAGGGCCGGACAAACAAAGCGTCCGCCGTTCCGATCACTGGGAATGGCGGACGCTTTGTTCGTTTGGTTAGGCCTGGGGGGCGACCTCCACGGAGACGGTGTATCCGTCCAGTCCGGGGAGCGCGGAGAGAAGTCCCTCCACAGCCTCCTCCGCCCGCTGGGCAGCGGCAGTGAGCAGGCCGTTTTCGATGGCCTTGTTTTCGAGAGCCGACTTCTGGTCGGCGGTGAAGCCGGTGTAATCGGTGATCTCGATGGGGTTGAAGATGTTGTGGGTCTGGTCAAAGACCTCGATGCTCTCCTCGTCGATCTCGTGGGAGAGGATGGCCGGAGCGGGGAGGGAGATGGAGATCTTCTCTCCCTGGACCTGGATCTCCACGTCGGAGAGGTCCACGCCCGCCTTGATGAGGCCGTCATAGGCCACGATAAAGCTCTTGGTGGTAAAGGGGACCTTCCAGCCGTAGAAATCCACTTGGTTTTCGAACTTGCCCATATTGGTATAGTGGTACTCCACCGTGGACAGCTCCCGGATGCTGGAGAGCTGCTGGCCCAGCAGCTCGCTGGTGATGACGGGGGCGGCATCCCGGTGAGTCAGTACGGCGCCCAGCACGAAGGACACTGCCAGCGCGGCCAGCAGAGCCGCGATCAGGGCCAGTTTGGTCTTGAGCCGGAGCTTCCGGCGGACGGGACGCTCGGTCGAATCCTGTACCGGCATATGCATTTCTCCTTTCCTCTGTCATGATAACGGATACCATCATAGCGAAACGGAACGAAAAAAGCAAGAAGTGTCGGCACTTTGAGAGAATTTGTCACTCTTTTGTAAGAATCCCAGGGAAGTGGGGCGGTGCGGTCAGCCCTTCAGCCCCTCCAGGGCGGACTGGGCCAGCAGAGCCGCGCCCAGGGGGAGGGCATCGTCATCCGTCCGGAAATGCTCATTGTGCCAGCAGGGATTGTGCTGTCCGGGGAAGCCGGTGCCCAGCCAGTAGAAGAAGGCGGGGACATCCTGACCGAAGACGGCGAAGTCCTCCGAGCCCATATCGCCCCGGGGCTGGACGATGTTCTCCGCACCCAGGATGGCGCAGGCGGCCCGGCGGGCCAGGGCGGTCATCTCGGGTTTGTTGTCGGTCACCGGGACCTCGGGGATGAAGCGCACCTCACACTTGCACTGATAGGAGGCCGCGATCCCCTCGGCCAGGGCCTTGAGGCGGTTCTGGGTCTGCTCGATCACGGCGTCGGAGTGGGCGCGCACGTCGCCGGTCATGGTCAGAGTCTCAGGCACGAAGTTCTCCGGCGTGCCCGCGTTGATGGAGAAGACCGCGCACACCAGGGGCTCCTGGGGGTCGGTGTTGCGGCTGACGATAGTCTGGATGCCGTTGACGATGGCGGCCCCGGCCACGATGACGTCCACACACTTGTGGGGAGAGCCGCAGTGGCCGGTCACGCCGGTGAGGGTGATGACAAAGTGGGACTTGCCGGACATGACGGCCCCGGGGATCACGCCCACCTGGCCGCAGGGGATCTCGGGGCGGGTGTGCAGGCCGAAAAGCCGCTCGGGGCGCTGGGGCAGCTTGTCCCAGAGGCCGTGGCGGATCATGGCCGCGGCACCCTGGGTGATCTCCTCCGCGGGCTGGAAGAGGAAGACCACATTGCCGCACAGCTCTTCCCGCCGTTCGGCCAGGAGCTGGGCGGCGCCCAGCAGACAAGTGGTGTGAAAGTCGTGACCGCAGGCGTGCATGACGCCGGGGCACTCGGAGACCACGCCGTTGTCGGCGGGCTCCTGCTGCTCAATGGCGTCGATGTCAGCCCGGAGAGCCACGGTGGGGCCGCTCTGGCCGCCCCGGAGGAGGCCGACCGCGCCGGTCTCCATACCCAGATCGATCAGCTCGATCCCCAGCTGGGTAAGGCGCTCCCGGATGATACCGGTGGTGCGCCGCTCTTCAAAGGAGAGCTCCGGATGGCGGTGAATGTCGTCCTTGATGGCTTTGAGCGTGGGGGAGAGTTCCTGCGCACGGGAGAGAAGTTCGGACATAAAAAAGACCTGCCTTTCCAACAGACGGAATATCAGATGGGGGAAACCGAAAAATAGTTTCCTACGCAACCTCTTTCTTGCGGAGCGGGGCAGAACGTACTATAATAACAAAGTGTCATGTCCGCGGACCGAGGTGCGATGGGTTCCGTAGACACTATAATACGATGGTTTGGCTTTTTCAAGTGGCAAACCTCCAGAAGTGGAGGAGATTCAAACGCAGCAGTCCAAAAATGATTTTTCCAAGGGGAGCATCCCCCGCAACATCCTGAGTCTGGCCCTGCCCATGACGGCGGCCCAGCTCATCAACATCCTATATAATATTGTAGACCGCATGTACATCGGGCGGATCCCGGGGGAGGGGCGGCTTGCCCTGACCGGCCTGGGTCTGTGCCTGCCCATTATCTCGATCCTGATCGGCTTTGCCAACCTCTGCGGCATGGGGGGCGCGCCCCTGTGCGCCATCCACCGGGGGAAGGGGGAGGATGAGGAGGCGGAGGCTATTTTGGGCAACTCCTTTGCGCTGTTGCTGCTCTTCGGCGCAGTGCTCACGGCCCTGTGCCTTTTGTTCCGGGAGCCAATCCTCTACCTGTTCGGGGCCAGTGACGTGACCTTTCCCTACGCGGAGGAGTATCTGACCGTCTACCTGCTGGGCACCATCTGCGTGATGATCGGCCTGGGGATGAATCCCTTCATCAACTCCCAGGGATTTGGACGGATCGGGATGGGTACCGTGGCGCTGGGCGCACTGGTCAACATCGTGCTGGACCCCATCTTCATCTTTGTGTTCCATATGGGCGTGCGGGGCGCTGCTCTGGCCACCGTGCTCTCCCAGACCTGCTCGGCGGTGTGGGTGATGCTCTTTCTCACTGGGAAAAAGACGCTGCTCCGGCTGCGCTGGTCCGCTTTCCGCCTCAAGGGCGAGCGGGTGGCACGGATCCTCAGCCTGGGAGTATCCGGCTTTATGATGTCCATGACCAACAGCCTGGTGCAGGTCCTGTGCAACGCCACCCTCCAGCAGTACGGCGGCGATCTCTACGTGGGTGTGATGACGGTCATCAACTCCATCCGGGAGGTCATCACCATGCCCATCACGGGGCTGACCAACGGCAGCCAGCCGGTGCTGGGCTACAACTACGGCGCCCGGGAGTACGGGAGAGTGCGGGAGGGCATCCGCTTCTCCGTGCAGGTGACCATGGCCTATTCCGTGGTGATCTGGCTGGTGACACTGGCCATCCCGGAGCTGCTGATCCGGCTCTTCAACGACGACCCGGCCCTCATCGCCGCCGGTGTCCCGGCCTTTCGGATCTACTATGCCACCTTCGCGTTCATGTCCTTCCAGATGATCGGACAGTCCATTTTTGTGGGGCTGGGGCGGTCGAAAAACGCCATCTTCTTCTCCCTGCTCCGCAAGGCCTTTATCGTGGCGCCCCTGACCGTGATCCTGCCGGCCTGGTTTGGCATGGGGGTGAACGGCGTCTTCCTGGCGGAGCCCATCTCCAACGTGGTGGGCGGCTTGGCCTGCATTCTCACTATGTATTTTACGGTATACCGCCGTCTGGAGTTTCAGTAAATAGTTCTCCGGCTCCGCTCTCGGTTGAGGGCGGAGCCGGAAAAAAGTTTTTCGGAAAAGAGAAAAAAGAGTTGACAAACGAAGAAGAAGCAGATATAATATTCTACGTTGAGTCGCCGGACCGGCGGCGCGGCAAGTGAATATGGGGGTATAGCTCAGCTGGGAGAGCGCTTGAATGGCATTCAAGAGGTCAGCGGTTCGATCCCG
>NZ_JADMVY010000008.1:141572-161013 GCF_015547905.1 Clostridium sp. J1101437_171009_A5 | reverse complement strand
TAGAAATCGAATGGAAAATCTGACGGGCTGCCCCCGTCATACGCTATCCCTTTTGTGCCCTTGTCTATATTAGTGAACTCATCTTCCCAAGCTATGGTGTGCGCTTTATCGCCGTCAACGATGGCGTGGACAGCCTGTACGAGTCCACCAATGACTTCACGCCCTTCCGGAATCTGATGAACGAGTTCTATGCCAAGGACTGTAGCAAGAAGGGACGCTCTGTGGTTCGTCTCAAGGCTGAGACTGGCGCCAGGGTCTCCTCCCGACCCCGCTATGGGTATATGAAGGACCCGGCAGATCCCAAACGACACATGGTGCCTGATCCTGAGACTGCTCCGGTAGTACGGTACATCTTTGACCTCTGCGTTTCTGGAAAGGGTCCTGCTCAGATTGCAAAGCAGCTCAAGAAAGACAAAATTCCCACGCCTGGATATTCCTACTACCAGAAGCATGGGGTGGAACTGACCGGAGTGGACATCACTCAGCCATACAACTGGTCCACCAACACCATCGCTGGCATTCTGGAGGATGAGACTTACCTGGGTCACACCATCAACCTGAAATCCACCACCCTGTCCTTCAAGAACAAGAAGCGCATTGAGCGTCCCGAGTCTGAGCAACTCCGCTTTGAGAATACGCACGAAGCACTCGTTACGCAACAGACCTGGGAGATCGTACAGGATATCCGCAAGCATAAGAGGCGTCCGGCAAAGATGGAGGAGCAGAATATCTTCTCCGGGCTGGTCTACTGTCTGGACTGCGGGGGCACCATGGTACTGCACCGAGCACACACCATGGATGCGGTGAAAAACAACTTCATGTGCTCTACCTACAAGAAGAAAGGCAAAGATGTTTGCTCTGGGCATTACATCAGAGAACAAGAACTCAGTGCCATCCTGCTGGATGACATCCGGCGTGTCACGCACTTCGCTCGTCAGAACGAGCTACGGTTTGCGGAGCATATCCGCAAGAAACAGGGCAAGGAGGCGCAGCAAGAGATCACGGTGCTTCAAAAGAAAATCGACACCATGCAAAAGCGCCAGGACGAGCTGACAAAACTCTTCAAACGGCTCTACGAGGACAGCGTCCTTGGCCGCATCCCGGACGAGCAGTATCGCATCCTCTCTCAAGAGTACACTGCCGAGCAGAAAGAGATTCAAGAACAGCTCCCTGCCATGGAAGTAAGGCTTCAGGAACTGAAAGACTCCAGCTCCAATATTACCCGGTTCATTGAGAACGCCAAACGGTACAGCCAGATCCCGGAACTGACCGCTGAGATCTTGCGCATCTTCATCAAGCGGGTGGAGGTCGGTGAGCGTGCGGAGAAATACTCCCGCACAGCGCCGCAGGAGGTGCGTATCTATTACCGCGACATTGGTCTGGTGGATGAACTTCCTCAGAGCATGGTTGATTCCGTGGCAGAAGAAATCCCAAATGAGGTTGCATGAGCAGAAAAGGGAGGCTGTGCCGAAACACAGCCTCCCTCCACAGGAACAAATATTGAGTTATATGGGTAGGTTCATAAATTGTCCCTATGGAACGCCGGAGAACGCGCCGGAGGGATTTTTTTGCCCCCTTGAAACTTTGTCCTTTTTTGCGGGAACTTTTTCTCCCGCCCTCTCGTCCAATTTCATGCAGCCGGGATTCCGGCGCAAATCCGATTTCATCTTGTATTTTTAAAAGGAGTTATGACACATATGAATCACCGCTTTTCCTCTCTGGCCCTGGCCGGCCTCCTCACCGCCGGTCTTCTGACCGGCTGCGGCGCCTCCACGCCCCCCTCCACGCCCTCGCCCGCTCCCTCCGCGCCGGTGGTCTCGGAGACCCCCGCGCCCCTTCCCAGCGAGAGCCTCCTCCCCTCGGAGACCCCCGCGCCCGAGGCCACTCCCTCCGCCGCGCCGGAGAGCTCCTCCGCCCCCAGCGCCGCACCTTCTTCCAAGCCCAGCGCGCAGCCCACGGCCAAACCCACCGCCAAGCCCACGGCGAAGCCGACGGCCAAGCCCACCCCCACTCCGGCCCCCACGCCCACGCCCGCTCCCGCCACCTCCGCGGTGGACTCTGTGTGGAATGAGATCGCCAAGAGCTCCGATCTCCCCTCCCTCAGCGACGTGGATGCCGCCACGCTGGAGGCGGTCTACGGCATCTCCTCCGACGATCTGGTGGACTATGTCTGTAAGATCCCCCTCATCAATGTGACGGCCACCGAGTATTTCATCGCCGAGGTCAAGGACGGCAAGATGGACAGCGTGAAGGCCTCTCTGGAAGCCCGCCAGGATGCCCTGGACCAGCAGTGGAGCCAGTACCTCCCCGAGCAGTATGAGCTGGTGAAGAACTACCAGCTGGTGACCAATGGCAACTACGTCCTCTTCGTGGTGAGCGAGTACGCCGACGAGGCGGTTTCTGCCTTCAACACCTATACAAAGTAAGAAATATCGGGTATACTAAGCAGGCGTCCGGCGGCGGCCGTGCCCCGGACGTCTGCTATTTTTCCTTTGGAAGGTGATTGTGATTGGTCTTTTCCAGCCTGTATTTTCTCTTTTTGTACCTGCCAGTGGTCCTTCTGGCCTATTATGTGACGCCTCTGAAATGGCGCAACGCCGTACTCCTCCTCTTCAACCTGATCTTCTACGGCTGGGGGGAGCCCAAGTACATCCTCATCATGTTTGCCTCCATCGCCATCGACTACACCCATGGCATGCTGGTCACCCGGTGCAAGGCCAAGGGCAATGACCGGGGCGCCCGGATGGCGGTGGCCTCCTCGGTGATCTTCAATCTGGCCCTGCTCTTCTTCTTCAAGTACTGGGACTTCCTGGCCCAGTCCCTGGCGGCCGTGGGCCTGCCCTTCATGCCGGTGCTGAACATCCGCCTGCCCATCGGCATCTCCTTCTATACCTTCCAGACCATGAGCTACACCATCGACGTCTACCGGGGGGATGCCCGGTGCCAGCGCAACGTCATCACCTTCAGCACCTTCGTCACCCTCTTCCCCCAGCTCATCGCCGGTCCCATCATCAAGTATAAGGACCTGGACGACCAGCTGGAGCACCGCACTCACTCCCCGGAGCAGTTTGCCTCCGGCGTGCAGGTCTTCGTGGTGGGTCTGGCCAAGAAGGTGCTGCTGGCCAACAACCTGGGCATGCTCTGGGACGCCTACAAGGCCATGCCCGTGAGCGAGCTGACCACGGCGGGGGCCTGGCTGGGCATCGTGGCCTTCTCCCTCCAGCTCTACTTTGACTTCTCGGGCTACTCCGACATGGCCATCGGCCTGGGCCGGATGCTGGGCTTTGAGTTTATCCCCAACTTCAACTACCCCTATATCTCCAAGTCCATCACCGAGTTCTGGCGGCGGTGGCACATGTCTCTGGGCACCTGGTTCCGGGAGTACCTCTACATCCCCCTGGGCGGCAACCGGGTGAGCAAGCCCCGGCTCCTCTTCAACCTCCTGGTGGTGTGGGCCGCCACCGGCATCTGGCATGGAGCCAGCTGGAACTTCCTGATCTGGGGCCTCTACTTCGCCGTGCTGCTGATCGTGGAGAAATTCTTCCTGCTCCAGTATCTCAAGCGCCTGCCCGCCGCCCTTCAGCACCTTTACGCCCTCTTCTTCGTACTGGTGAGCTGGGCCATCTTCGCTGTGGAGGACTTCTCCCACATGGGGGCCTACCTGGGCGCCATGTTCGGCATGGCCCAGGGTGGTCTGGCCGACCCCGCCTTCGGCTACTACCTGCGCTCCTACGGCCTGACCCTGCTGGTGGGGTGCGTGGCCTCCCTGCCCCTGGGGGCGGGTCTGTGGCGCCGCCTCCGGGAGCGGCCCCGGCTGGTCCTCCTCCCCATTCTGGTGCTGGCCGGTCTCCTCTTCTCCACCGCCTATCTGGTGGATGCCACCTATAACCCCTTCCTCTATTTCCGTTTCTAATAGGAGGTATGTTTGTATGAGCAAGCGTTACTGTATCTTCCTCTCGGCTCTGTTCTGCGCCTTCCTGGCGGTCTTTCTGGTGGCGGGCGCGGTGAGCCCCGACCAGTCCTTCTCCCAGCTGGAGAACCGCACCCTTCAGCAGCTCCCCACCCCCACGGTGGAGACCGTGCTCAACGGCAAGTTCATGTCCGACTTTGAGACCTACACCACCGACCAGTTCCCCGGCCGGGACGCCTGGGTGGACCTGAAGGCCCGCACCGAGAAGGCCATGGGCAAGCAGGAGAACAACAGCGTGTACTTCTGCAAGGAGGACACCCTCATCACCCGCTTTGACACCCCGGACGCCCAGAACGTGGCCAACAACCTGAGCTATGTGGACCAGTTTGCCCAGAAGGCGGGTGTGCCCGTCTACTTCTCCCTCATTCCCGGCGCGGCGGAGATCTGGTCCGACCGCCTGCCCGAGGGCGCGCCCAACGCCAGTCAGAAGGCCGTCATCGACCAGGCCGCCTCCACGCTGAAGAACGCCCTGGTCTATGACACCTACTCTGTTATGGACGCCCACAGCGACGAGGACATCTACTACCGCACCGACCACCACTGGACGAGCCTTGGCGCCTACTACGGCTATACCGCCCTCATGGACGCCCTGGGGATGGAGGCCGTGCCCCTCTCCAACTACACCAAGACCACCGTGTCCGACTCCTTCTACGGCACCATCTTCTCCTCCTCCGGCGTGCGCTGGGTCCGCCCCGACTGCATCGACACCTATGTGCCCGCCGACGGCATCACCGTCACCTCCCACACCTATGACAACAAGGGCAACCCGGTGGAGGAGGAGCGTCCCCTCTACGACACCTCCTTCCTGAGCGTCAAGGACAAGTACTCCATGTTCCTGGGCGGCAACCAGCCCCTGGCCGTGGTGCGCACCCCCCACACCGACGCCCCCAAGCTCCTCATCGTGCGGGATTCCTACACCGACAGCCTGGTCCCCTTCCTGACCGCCCACTTCTCGGAGATCCATCTGGTGGACCCCCGCTACTACAAGCTCTCGGTGGCCGACTACATCCAGGAGAACGGCATCGACGAGGCCCTGGTCCTCTACAGCGTCTCCAACTTCGTCACCGACAAGAACCTGGTCTGGCTGGCCAAATAAACACCCAATCAAAAAGCGCATGTCCCTACCGGGACATGCGCTTTTTCTTACAATCAGGCCAGTTCGGCCAGTTTGGCGGCATAGGCCTCATAGTCGGCCTGCCAGTCGGCGTCCTCCGACTCGGCGAAGAGGTCCGGATAGCGCCGGTTCATCAGGTAGGCGAAATAGTCGGTGAACTTCACCGCGCCCCCGCCGTTCAGATGGCGCTGGTCATAGAAGTCGTCCAGTGTCAGCCCCATCTCCTGGTAGCTGTTGTTGAAGTCGTCAAAGGGCACCCCCCGCTCGGCGGCGATGCGCGCCACCTCCTCCATGCGCAGGCGCTGGGTCTCCTCCAGCGCGGTGTTGGAGGGGGCTTTGATGAGCCACAGGGCGATCCCCCGAGACTGGCACAGGTCGATGATCCGGTTGAGCCAGTAGACGTTCTTCTCGCTCAAGTTCCCGCTCTCCCCCTCCTCGGGCGGGATGGTCTCGGGCCGGACGGCCTGTCCGGGGAGGAGCACATAGCCCTTGTAGGGGTCGTGGAGGTCCTCCTTCCGGGTGTGGTAGTCCTCCTCCTCCAGCTCATCCCAGCGGCCGTGGTACATCATGAAGTTCCACAGCAGAGGGGCCCGCTCCCCCTTGGGGGCGGATACCTTGGCCAGGGCCACCTTGTCCAGGGAGAAGCGCAGGTCGTCCATGTAGGAGAAGTTCACCCCGTTGTCGTGGTACTCCGTATTGTTGCCCATCATGTTGCACTCCACCACCACCAGCTGGGGGGACTGGTACTTGAGGGCCTCCTTCAGATAGGTATAGGTGGCCCACATGGGCTGGAGCTGGGTGGCAAAGACATAGCTCTTCACCCCGGTCTCGTGCCACAGCTCCAGGGGCGAGAGGGAGGCGTAGATGTGGGAGGAGCCGAAGAACATGGCAGTGAACTCCCCCCGGGGCTCGTTGTAGAACCCGCCGATCTTGTTGGTCATGTCCCAGGGGCCCTCCAGGGACTTGCGGGCAAAGATCCAGGTGATCGGCCCCGCCGTCAGCACCAGCAGCAGGAAGAGGGCCAGGCCGCTGAGCAGGAATTTTTTCGTGGATGACAAGGCACACTCCTCCTTAGAACTGGAAGTAGATGAACTGGGACGCGGAGAAGCCCGGCCCATAGATGCCGAAGATCAGGATCACATACACCGCCAGCAGGTAGCACACCCACCGCACGGGCAGGGGCAGGCGCACCAGCCCGCGCCGCAGCTCCACCCCCGCGTTGTTGCACAGGTCCACCGCCATGAGGACCAGGATGGAGAGGAACATGAGGCGCAGCTCGGCCCCCTCCAGTCCCAGGGTGAAGCCCTCGCCCACCGCGGCACCGCCCGCCAGAAGGACGCGGAGCATGTCCACCGCCGTGGAGAAGGAGGGCGCCCGGAAAAAGAGCCAGGCAAAGTCGATGAGCACAAAGGTGATCCCCACCCGGAGGACCTGCCAGAGCCGTCCGGAGCGGTCGATCTTGAATGCGGCGCACAGCCGCTCCCGGGCGGGACGGAGGATCTCCCCCACTACCTGGTAGACTCCGTTGAGGCCGCCCCACACCACATAGTTCCAGCTGGCCCCGTGCCACAGGCCGGAGGCCAGGAAGGTGACCAGGTTGTTGAAATACTTGCGTCTCTTTCCCTTCCGGTTGCCCCCCAGGGGGATGTAGAGGTAGTCCCGGAACCAGGTGGACAGGGAGATGTGCCACCGCCGCCAGAACTCCCCGCAGGATTTGGAGAGATAGGGCTGGCGGAAGTTCTCCATCAGGGAGAAGCCCATCACCTTGGCCGCGCCGATGGCAATATTGGAGTACCCCCCGAAGTCACAGTAGATCTGGAAGGCGAAGAGCACGGTGCCCAGCACGATGGCCCAGGCCGGCATCTCCTGGTAGTGGTCAAAGATCTGGTCCACCACGATGGAGACCCGGTCGGCCACCACCATCTTCTGAAAGAGGCCCCACAGCATGAGGAGGAGCCCGTCCCGGGCCCGGAGGGGGTCAAAGGTGTGCTCCTCATGGACCTGGTGGAGCAGGTTCTTGGAGCGCTCGATGGGTCCGGCCACCAGCTGGGGGAAGAAGGAGACAAAGAGGGCGTAGCGGAAGAAATTCTTCTCGGCCTCCACCTCGCCCCGGTACACGTCCATGGTGTAGCTCAGGGCCTGGAAGGTATAGAAGGAGATGCCCACGGGCAGGATCACATCAAAGACCGGCTTGTGCAGGGCGATCCCGCCCAGGGCGAAGAGGGCCTCCACATTGTCCCAGAAGAAGCCCCAGTATTTGAAGAAGAAGAGGATGGCCAGGTTGGAGAGAAAGCTCAGGGTCACCCACAGCCGGCGCAATCGCCGGCGCTTTTCCCCGTCCTCCACCTGCCCCGCCCGCTGGAGGAGCAGTCCGCTCACAAAGGTGATGCCGGTGGACAGGGCCATGAGCAGGGCGTACCGGGGGTTCCAGCACATATAGAAATAGTAGCTGGTCGCCAGAAGCCACACCCAGCGCACCCGGTGGGGCAGCAGGAAGTAGGCCAGGGTGACTATGGGGAAAAAGATGAGGAAATCCAGGGAGTTGAAAAGCATGGGTTCCTTCCTCCAGTCGCGCTTGGTGGGGTCGAAAGACCCGCAGTTTTTTTATTATATCACAGCTCCCCGCATAAATCATCTCCTTTCTGGGGTGCCGCCCCTTCTGCCCCTTGCCTCCCCATGGGAAAGATGCTAAAATGAATTGTTATCCCAGATTTCAGCTTTGTGAGGTGATTCCGCCATGACCCGCGCGGAAGCTTTTGAATTTCTCGACCGGACCGCAAGAGGCATCGCGGAAATGTTCGGCTCTTCCTGTGAGACCCTGGTCCACGATATGGGAGACCCCAAGCATCCCATCCTCTCCATCTACAACGGCCATGTGTCGGGGCGCACGGTGGGCTCCACCATGGACATCCTGGGCACCGCCAAGGAGCTGGACATGACCGCCCTGACCACCGACTTCGTCAACCTCTACGCCACCACCCCCTCGGGCCAGCAGATCAAGAGCAGTACCTTCCACATCATCCAGGAGGGGAAGGACGGCTACAACCTGGCCCTGGGCATCAACTTTGACTACACCTCCCTGGTGTACGCCAACCGCATCCTGGTGGACCTGATGAATGCCGAGGCCGATCTCCAGAGCGCCATGTGGCAGGGCGGGGACAGCCGTCTGGCCGACATCTTTGACGAGTGCATTGCCGCCGTGGGGAAGCCGGTCTCTTCCCTGACCAAAAAGGACCGCATGAAGGTCATCGCCCTGCTGGATCAGAAGAACGCCTTCTCCTTCCGCAAGTCGGTGCCCTTCGTATCCAAGCGGCTCCAGGTCTCCCGCTATACTGTGTACAAATACCTGGGAGAGCTGGCCGAGCAGGGCGGCGGCGACGCCGACGAGCCCGGTGAGCTCTGACCCATCTGCAAGGAGGAATTTACCATGTACGAGGAACAGATCCACGCCTATTTTGACGACCCCAAGGCCCGTGAGACCCTCATCGCGGCCATCTCCCGCCTGGTGGCGGTCAAGAGCGTCCGGGGCGAGGCCCAGCCCGGCATGCCCTACGGCCCCGGCCCCGCCGCCGCTCTGGCCGAGGGCCTGAAGCTGGCCGGCGAGTGGGGTTTTCACACCGAGAACCATGAGAACCAGGTGGGCACCGCCGACCTGAACGACAAGGAGACCCGCCTGCACATCCTGGGCCACCTGGACGTGGTGGGCGAGGGCAAGGGCTGGTCCACCGACCCCTACACCTGTGTGGAAAAGGACGGCATGCTCTACGGCCGCGGCGTCTCCGACGACAAGGGCCCCGTGGTCTGCGCTCTGATGGCCATGAAGGCCATCCGGGAGCTGGACCTCCCCCTCTCGGCCAACGTGCGCCTGCTCATGGGCACCGATGAGGAGAGCGGCTCGGGCGACATCGCCTACTACTACTCCAAGCACCCCTTCGCCCCCTACGCCTTCACCCCCGACGCCGACTTCCCGGTCATCCACATCGAGAAGGGCCACTACCACCCCTCCTTCGGCAAGCGCTGGGCCCCGGAGACCGCTCTGCCCCGGGTGACCGGCCTGAAGGGCGGCTTCCGCACCAATGTGGTGCCCCCCGAGGCTGAGTGCGTGGTCTCCGGTCTCACCCCCGCCCAGGTGGAAGAGGCAGCCGGAGCGGTGGCCGCTGCCACCCACACCCCCTTCACCGTCACCGCCGAGGGAGAGTCCGTGCGCATCCACTGCGCCGGTCAGAACGCCCACGCCGCCTCCCCCGATGACGGGCGCAACGCCATCTCGGGCCTGCTCGAGCTGCTGGCGCGCCTCCCCCTGGCCGAGTGCGAGAGCACCCAGGCCCTCCGGTCCATGCACACCCTCTTCCCCTTCGGCGACACCCGCGGCAAGGCCCTGGGCATCGCCAAGGAGGACGCCGAGTCCGGCCCCCTCACCCTGAATCTGGCTCTCATGGAGCTGGACGGGGAGGGCTTCTCCGCCAAGTTCGACGTGCGCTACCCGGTCTCCTCCAACGAGGACAACTGCAAGAAGGCCTGTGAGGCGAGCCTGGCCCGCCACGGCATCGCGGTCACCGCCGACCCGGACATGACCAGCGTCCACTGCGTCCCCGCCGACTCCAAGCTGGTGACCACCCTGATGGAGAGCTATCAGACCTTCTCCGGGGACACCCAGTCCAAGCCCCTGGCCATCGGCGGCGGCACCTATGTCCACGACATCCCTGGCGGCGTGGCCTTCGGCTGCGTCTTCCCCGGCTTTGATCCCAAGATGCACGCCCCCGACGAGCAGGCCAATGTGGAGCAGCTCCTGTGCGCCTGCAAGATCTTTACCCACGCCATCGTGGAGCTGTGTAAGTAAATAGCTCCCTTCTCCGCGCCCTGTCCGCTCTCGGATGGGGCGCGGTTTTTTTGCCGGGAGCGGCGCCTGTTCGGCGGGAACGCCCCTTTCTTCGCGAAGAAAGGGGCGGAAAGAAGGCCCGGGGGAAGACTCCCCCGGCCCCCTCCCATTTTTCCTGGCAAAGACCAGGATACCGGGTGGCCGGGGGGCATGGCCTGGCGGTATCCACACCCGGGAGGTCCCGGTTGCGTGGGGCCCCGAGTCACCCCCACGCCTCAGTTCCAGGCAGCTGCCGCGCCGATTTTGGGTATGGTGTCTCGCACAGCCAAAGATAAACCCCCCATCCGAACGGATGGGGGGCAGTGCATTTTTGAGAAACTTTTTATCTGTGGTAGAGCTTGTTGGTCTCGTACTGGGGCTCGGTGGTCAGGTGCATGCCCAGCTTGGAGTAGGTGGAGTTGTCCACCTGGGAGAGGATCACGGTGGAATGTGCCTCGCAGCCCCGCAGCTTGGAGAGCTGGGCCAGGGCCTTGGCGGCCACCGGGTCGGCGGCGGCCGAGATGGCCAGGGCGATGAGGGTCTCGTCGCTGTGGATGCGGGGGTTGTTGGAGCCCAGGTGCTTGACCTTCACGGTCTGGATGGGGGTGAGGGCCTCGGGGGAGATCAGATGGTACTCGTGCTCGATGCCGGCCAGCACCTTGAGGGCGTTGAGCAGGGCGGCGGAGCAGGCACCCAGGAGCTCGGTGGTCTTGCCGGTGACCACCTGGCCGTCGGGCAGCTCGATGGCGAAGGCCGGGTTGCCGGTCTCCTCGGCCACCTGGAGGGAGGCGGCGATGACCGGGCGCTGGGCAGCGCTGGCCTTGGCCTGCTGCATGAGCAGCTCCAGCTTGTACACCAGGGAATCGTCGGCCTTGCCCTGGCGGCGGTCGCTCAGGCCGTTGTAGTAGCGGCGGATGATCTCCTGCCGGGCGGCATCCTGGACGGCCTCGTCGTCAAAGATGCAGTTGCCCGCCATGTTCACGCCCATGTCGGTGGGGGACTTGTAGGGGCACTCCCCCATGATCTTCTCAAACATGGCCGAGAGCACCGGGAAGATCTCCACGTCCCGGTTGTAGTTGACGGTGGTCTTGCCGTAGGCCTGGAGGTGGAAGGGGTCGATGACGTTCACATCCCCCAGGTCGGCGGTGGCGGCCTCATAGGCCAGGTTCACCGGGTGCTGGAGGGGCAGGTTCCAGATGGGGAAGGTCTCGAACTTGGCGTATCCGGCCTTGACGCCCCGCTTGTACTCATGGTAGAGCTGGGACAGGCACACCGCCATTTTGCCGCTGCCCGGGCCGGGGGCGGTGACCACCGCGAGGGGACGGGTGGTCTCCACATACTCGTTTTTGCCATAGCCCTCGTCGCTGACGATGAGGGGGATGTTGTGGGGGTAGCCGGCGATGGGATAGTGCAGGTACACCCGCAGGCCCAGGTGCTCCATCCGGCGCTTGAAGGCGTCGGCGGCGGGCTGTCCGGCGTACTGGGTGATGACCACGCTGCCCACGAACAGGCCCTGTCCACGGAAGGCGTCGATGAGGCGGAGCACATCCACGTCGTAGGTGATGCCCAGATCGCCCCGCACCTTGTTCTTCTCAATGTCGGAGGCACAGATGGCGATGATGACCTCCACGCTGTCCTTGAGCTGGGTGAGCATACGGATTTTACTGTCGGGCGCGAAGCCGGGCAGCACCCGGGAGGCGTGGTAGTCGTCAAAGAGCTTGCCGCCAAACTCCAGGTAGAGCTTGTTGTCAAACTGGGAGATCCGCTCCTTGATGTGGGCCGACTGCATCTCCAGGTATTTGTCGTTGTCAAAGCCGATCCGGTTCATAATCAGACATTCCCCTCTCTATTCTGATTTTTTCAAATTCAAGTGCGTATTATACCACACCCATACCGCCCTGTATAGGGTACGTCTCCAATTTCGGCGTATTTCTCCCTTCTCTCCGTGCAAGGGAGCTTGTTCCGCCATACAGCGGGGCGCCGGTACCCGTGTACCGGCGCCCCTGGGGTGTAGATCCGATGAAATTCTGCCCAAAAAACCGCGGATCGATCCCCGCTCAGTCCTGCTCCACGTGGCTGCGGATGCGCTCGATGATCATGTCCAGGGCCACGATGTTGTGGCCGCCCTCCAGCACGATGATATCGGCGCAGCGCTTGGAGGGCTCCACAAACTGCTCGTGCATGGGCTTGACCGTGGTCAGATACTGCTCCACCACCGAGTCCAGGGAGCGGCCCCGCTCCTTCACGTCCCGCAGGATGCGCCGGAGGATGCGCACATCCGCATCGGTGTCCACAAAGATCTTGATGTCCATCAGGTCCCGCAGCTCTTTGTTCTCGAAGATGAGAATGCCCTCAATGAGGATGACCTTGGTGGGATGCACCTCCACCGTCTCGGCGGAGCGGTTGTGGACGGTATAGTCATAGGTGGGGCAGTGGACGGTCTCTCCCCGGCGCAGGGCCTGGATATCCTGGATCATCCGGTCGGTGTCGAAGGCATCCGGGTGGTCGTAGTTGAGCTTGCAGCGCTCCTCAAAGGGCATGTCGTCGTGCTGTTTGTAGTAGTTGTCGTGATAGAGCACGCTCACGTGCCCTCCGAAGCGCTCTTTGAGCCGCCGGGTCAGGGTGGTCTTACCGGAACCGGTCCCCCCGGCGATGCCGATGATCATGGTGTCCATAGCTGCTCCTCCGTTCCGTTTTATCCCCGAGATTATATCAAATTTCGCCCCGTGGCGCAAGGCTCGGACACACGCAAAAGCGGCCGGGACCCAAAAGGTCCCGGCCGCTCCGGATACAGAGAATGGATTACTTGGCGTCCAGCTCGGCGCGCTCCTTGGCCTCTTCCTCCACGGTCTTGTTGGGAGCGATAAGGTTGAGGACAAAGGACATGACGCCGGCCACCACCACGGGCTTGGTCAGCAGGGTCTGGACCAGGCTGGGGAAGTTCTCCAGGGCCTGAGTGCCCTCCAGGGTGGACAGGCCCATGGCCAGGGCGATGGACACGCCCACGATGGTGCTGTTGCGGGCGGTGAGGGGCTCGCTGGTCACCAGCTTGAGGCCGGTGAGGGTGATCATGCCGAACACGATCAGGGTGCCGCCGCCGATGACGGGGGCGGGCAGGGTGGACACCAGGGCGCTGAACTTGGGCACCACGCCCAGGGCCAGCATGATGACGGAGGCCACGGTGATGACCCGGCGGCTGACCACCTTGTTCATGGAGACGATGCCCACGTTCTGGCTGTAAGAGGACACGGCTGGCACGCCGAACACGGCGCCCAGCAGGGTTGCAAGGCCGGAGGCCAGCACGCCGCCGGTCAGCTCCTTGCTGGTGGGCTCCCGGTCAAAGCCGCCCACGGTGGTGCCGGTCATGTCGCCCACGGACTGCATCACATTGACCACGGTGATCAGGACCACGGGGAGCACCATGGACACGTCAAAGACCGGAGCGCCGAAGAAGAAGGGCTTGGGAATGGCGATCCAACCGGCGGAGATCACGCCGTCAAAGCTCACCATGCCCATGCAGACGGCCACGATGTAGCCCACCACGGCGCCCAGGAGAATGGAGGCCATCTTGACCACGCCCTTGCCCAGCAGGTTGAAGATCAGCACAGCGGCCAGGGTGATGAAGGCCACGATCCAGTTATTGAGCTGGCCGTAGCTGGGGGAGCTGGCGTTGCCGGCCATGTACTTCAGGGCGATGGGATAGAGGGACAGGCCGATGGCCAGGATGATGGTACCGGTCACCACGGTGGGGAAGAACTTATGGAGCTTTCCAACGCAGAAACCCAGCAGAATGGTCACCACCGCGCACAGGATCTGTGCACCGAAGGCGCCCGCCAGGCCGTACTGAGTCGCGATGGGGGTAAACACGGGCACGCAGGTAAAGCCCGCGCAGAAGATGATGGGCAGCTTGGAGCCGACCGGTCCCAGGGGGAAGGCCTGGATCAGGGTGGCCAGAGCGGACATCATCAGGGAGTACTGGATCATCAGGGTCTTGGTGGCCGGATCCGCTCCGGCCGCGCCGGCCACGACGATGGGCACCGTGACGGTTCCCAAGAACATGGCCATGATGTGTTGCAGTGAAATCGGCAGCGCTTTGCGAATGGGAGGTTTGCTGTCGAAGACATACAGAGAACGGCTTGTCTCTTTCGTTCCTGTGGACATAGAAAATGTCTCCTCTCCTTGCAGTGATCTGCATCTTTCAATTTGGGAGGTTGGAGTATATTATCTCTCTCCAAAACTCCTATAGAGATTATAAGACTTTTTGGTAAATGTGTCAACTTCATAGAAAAACTTTTTTATAGAGATTTCTAAAGTCTGTGGATTCTACCAAAGTTGTTCTCCGTCGCCTCCCGTTCTGTCCTCTCCCCAGACCAGAATGGCAAATTATGAAAATATTCCTGCATAATGATACACTTTTCTATGTCAAAAACTTTTTAGAAGGTCTCAAAAATAAAATGGTGTACCTTGCTGAACCTGAAAAAACCCGCATATAGAACGAGGCCGCCGGCTATTTGCCGGCGGCCTCTTGTTATTTCCTTGTCACGCTTCCCGTCCCTCCGCAACGGCACACTGTGAACCGCTCCGCAAAAAACACCTTTGGCCAAAGGCCAAACTGCTTTTTTGCCTCCGCGGTCCCCTGTGCGCCTGCTCCAGGACTTCAGCGCTTCCGTCTTACTTCAGGTTGAAGAAAGCGTCCTTGCCCAGGTACTGTGCCACGTCGCCCTCGTCGCCGCAAAGTCCGCTCCACTCGGGACGCCCAGGTATGGGCATCCCTCCATCCGCTCCCTTGCGTCTCCTCTTCCCCAGCCGGCCCGCTTCGCTGGGCCCGGCCGGGGTACCCCGGAGCTGGGCGACATATAGAACGAGGCCGCCGGCTGTTTGCCGGCGGCCTCTTATTCCTTTATTACCTCACTTCAGGTTGAAGAAAGCGTCCTTGCCCAGGTACTGTGCCACGTCGCCCAGCTCCTCCTCGATGCGAAGCAGCTGGTTGTACTTGGCCACACGGTCGGTACGGCTGGGAGCGCCGGTCTTGATCTGGCCGGCGTTGGTGGCTACCACGATGTCAGCGATGGTGGTGTCCTCGGTCTCACCGGAGCGGTGAGAGACCACGGCGGTGTAGCCGGCCCGGTTGGCCATCTGGATGGCGTCCAGGGTCTCGGTCAGAGTGCCGATCTGGTTGACCTTGATGAGGATGGAGTTGGCGATCTTGTTCTCCAGGCCCATCTTCAGGCGCTCGGTGTTGGTGACGAACAGGTCGTCGCCCACCAGCTGGACGCGGCCGCCCAGGGCCTTGGTCAGCATCTGCCAACCCTCCACGTCGTCCTCGCCCATGCAGTCCTCCATGGAGATGATGGGGTAGTTGTCGGCGAACTTCTTCCACATGTTGACCATCTGCTGCTTGGTCATGCTCTTCTTGGCCTTGGGCAGGTCATAGCAGCCGGTCTCCGCGTTGTACCAGTCGGACACAGCGGCGTCGATGGCGATCATGAAGTCCTCGCCGGGCTTGTAGCCGGCCTTCTCGATGGCGGCCACGATGCACTTGAAGGCGTCCTCGTCCTTCTTCAGGTTGGGGGCATAGCCGCCCTCGTCGCCCACGCCGGCGGCGGGGGTGCCGTTCTCCTTCAGGACGCTCTTCAGGGTGTGGAAGACCTCAGCGCACATACGCAGAGCTTCCTTCCAGCAGCAGGCGCCCACGGGCATGATCATGAACTCCTGAATGTCCACGTTGTTGGTGGCGTGCGCGCCGCCGTTGAGGATGTTCATCATGGGCACGGGCAGGACCTTGGCGTTGGTGCCGCCGATATAGTTGTACAGGCTGGTGCCCAGGCTCTCGGCAGCGGCCTTAGCGCAGGCCAGGGAGGCGCCCAGAATGGCGTTGGCGCCCAGGCGGCTCTTGTTGGGGGTGCCGTCCAGGTCGATGAGGGCCTTGTCGATGGCCACCTGATCCAGCACGTTCATGCCGATCAGAGCCTCAGCGATCTCGGTATTCACATTCTCGACCGCGGTGAGCACGCCCTTGCCCAGGTAACGGCCCTTGTCGCCGTCCCGCAGCTCGCAGGCCTCGTGCACGCCGGTGGAAGCGCCCGAAGGCACCGCGGCGCGGCCCATGGTGCCGTCGTCCAGATAGACCTCGACCTCAACGGTGGGATTGCCGCGGGAATCCAGGATCTCACGGCCCAGGACGTCAACGATCTCAATGATCTGCTTCATGGGGAATCTACTCCTTTCTAGTGTGGGAGGGAATCCCTCCCGCCGGCAGTGCCGGCTGCGCCCCGGAGGGGGCTCTCTATCTCTGCCCGGTCCCATCGCGCGAAGGGAGGCCGGCGCGGGCCGGCCGGGCGGGCTGACGCGGGAAAATATGGCGGGAAATCGTCCTTAGTTCTCAATCAGAGTCTCGCCGTCCATCTCAGCGGGCTTTTCCAGATTCCCCATGCGGCAGGCCGCATGGGGACCCCGTCTCTTTGCATCTGCCGGGACAAGTGAATTGCCCCGGCATGGGGTGGGCCTGGAAACGCCCTTAATTCTCAATGAGAGTTTCGCCGTCCATCTCAGCGGGCTTTTCCAGGCCCATGAGATCCAGCATGGTGGGGGCGATATCGGCCAGGCGACCGTCCCGCAGCTTCACATCGGCGCCCACGATATAGAAGGGCACCAGATTGGTGGTATGGGCGGTATAGGGGGTGGAGCCGTCGGCGTCCAGCATCCGCTCGGCGTTGCCGTGGTCGGCGGTGATGAGGGTCACGCCGCCCATCCGGGAGGTGGCCTCCACCACCTGGTTGACGCACTCGTCCACCGCTTCCACGGCCAGGCGGGCGGCCTCGTACACGCCGGTGTGGCCCACCATGTCGCAGTTGGCGAAGTTGAGGATGATGACGTCATAGTTGCCGCTCTCGATGCGCTTGACGGCCTCGTCGGCCACCTCGTGGGCGCTCATGTCGGGCTTGAGGTCATAGGTGGCCACCTTGGGAGAGGCGATGAGCACCCGGTCCTCCCCGGGGAAGACCTGCTCGGCGCCGCCGTTGAAGAAGAAGGTCACGTGGGCGTACTTCTCGGTCTCGGCGATGCGCAGCTGGGTGAGACCCAGCTTGCTGATATACTCTCCAAAGATATTCTGGAGCTCCTTGTGGGGGAAAGCCACCGACACATTGGGCATGGTGGCGTCATACTCGGTGGTGCACACATACGTGACGGGCAGGAAGCCCCGCTTGCGCTCCACATCGCCGAAGGCGCTGTCCACGAAGCAGCGGGTGATCTCCCGGGCCCGGTCAGGGCGGAAGTTGAAGAAGATGATGGAGTCGCCCTCGTTCACCGTGGCGCCCTTGGTGCAGACCACGGGCTCCACAAACTCGTCGGTCACCCCGGCATCGTAGGACTTCTGAACGGCCTCCACCGGGTCGGCGCAGAAGGGGGCGTCCCCATTGGCCATGGCGTTGTAGGCCCGCTGGACTCGCTCCCAGCGCTTATCCCGGTCCATGGCGTAGAACCGGCCCATGACGGTGGCCACCTGGCCGATGCCCAGCTCCTTGCACTTGGCCACCAGCTGCTCCACATAGCCCTTGCCCGAAGCGGGGGGCACGTCCCGGCCGTCCAGGAAGCAGTGGATATAGACCTTGCTCAGGCCCTGGCGCTTGGCCATCTCCAGCAGGGCGAAGAGATGGGTGATGTGGCTGTGTACGCCGCCGTCGGAGAGCAGACCCATGAGGTGCAGGGCGCTGTTGCGCTCTTTGCAGTCCCCCATGGCCTCCAGATAGGCGGTGTTCTCAAAGAAAGACCCGTCCTGAATGGCTTTGGTGATCCGGGGCAGGTCCTGGAAGACCACCCGGCCCGCACCGATGTTGGTGTGGCCCACCTCACTGTTGCCCATCTGCCCCTCGGGCAGGCCCACGTCCAGGCCGGAGGCCGAGAGTTTGCACCCCGGGCAGGAGGCAAAGATCCGGTCCAGGTTGGGCGTGCGGGCGTTGGTGATGGCGTTGCCCTTTTCCACATCGGTCAGGCCAAATCCGTCCATAATGATGAGGGTAGTCGGCGTTTTACTCATAGATAAACCTCGGTTCTGACAAAATGAAGAAGAGCGGCGCGTTCTGGGCCCTCCTTGGAGGACGGGTCCGCCCGCCGCCGCAGGCTTACTCCTGGTTGGCAGCGTTGACGATCTGTACGAAATCGGGGGCCTTCAGGGCAGCGCCGCCGATGAGGCCGCCGTCCACGTCGGGCTGAGCCAGCAGCTCGTGGGCGTTCTTGGCGTTCATGGAGCCGCCGTACTGGATGGTCACGGAGCGGGCCACGCGGGCGCCATAGAGCTTGCGGATGACGGCGCGGATGGACTCGCACACCTCGCCGGCCTGCTCGGCCGTGGCCGTCTTGCCGGTGCCGATGGCCCACAGGGGCTCATAGGCGATGACCACATGGCGCATCTTCTCGGCGGGCACGCCGGCCAGCGCGGCCTTCACCTGATAGGAGATCAGGTCCATGGTCACGCCCAGCTCACGCTGCTCCAGGCTCTCGCCCACGCACACGATGGGGTACAGGCCGGCCTCCAGGGCGGCGTGAACCTTCTTGTTGACGGTGAAATCGGTCTCATTGTAGTAGCTGCGGCGCTCGGAGTGGCCGATGATGACATACTTCACGCCCAGCTCCTTGAGCATTTCCGCGGAGACCTCGCCGGTGTAGGCGCCGTGAGACTCGTAGTGAACGTTCTCCGCGCCGATGGCCACACGGCACTCCTTGAACAGGCGGACGGCGGCGGGGATGTTCACGTAGGGAACACACAGCACCACCTCGCACCACTTGGGCTTGCCCAGCAGGGGCTTGAGCTCTTCGGCAAAAGCGCGGGTCTCGGAGAGGGTCTTGTTCATCTTCCAGTTGCCGGCGATGATGGTCTTGCGGTATCTTCTGTTCATGGCTGTTTGGCCTCCTCAAAAATGCTTCTTTCCGTTGGCGTTTCAAAACGACTTTTGCAGAACTACGCCGCTGAAATCTCGGTAAACGGGGCGCAGGATGACACATGCGGCCCAATTCAATTATTTTACGTTATTTTTCAAACTTGTCAAGCGAAAAATCGAAAATAGTGCACTTCTGCTTTCAAAAACATCGTTTTTTCCGCGAAGCATCCGGTTGGTCGGGCATGGAAGACGGCCAGACCATCCCGCCCTGCATCCCTCCCGGGTAAAACCCGGGGCGGGATGGGCTATTTTTCAGGCGTGGTACGCCTGCCGGGGACGGTGACTCCGCCCGGCACGAAACTTTCTTACTTGTCCAGCAGGCAGGCCACGCCGGGCGTCGTCGCCGCAAAGTCCGCTTCCTCCGTTTCCCGCTTTATGCGGAAAACTCCGTCCGCTCCCTTGCGGCTCCTCTCCCCATGTGACCCGCTCCGCTGGGCTCACATGGGGCCCCCCGGGAGCTGCCCGGCACGGGGTTCTTACTTATCCAGCAGGCAGGCCACGCCGGGCGTCGTCGCCGCAAAGTCCGCTTCCTCCGTTTCCCGCTTTATGCGGAAAACTCC
>NZ_JADMVY010000008.1:0-141562 GCF_015547905.1 Clostridium sp. J1101437_171009_A5 | reverse complement strand
TCCAGCAGGCAGGCCACGCCGGGCGTCGTCGCCGCAAAGTCCGCTTCCTCCGTTTCCCGCTTTATGCGGAAAACTCCGTCCGCTCCCTTGTGGCTCCTCTCCCCATGTGACCCGCTCCGCTGGGCTCACATGGGGCCCCCCGGGAGCTGCCCGGCACGAAACTTTCTTACTTGTCCAGCAGGCAGGCCACGCCGGGCGTCGTCGCCGCAAAGTCCGCTTCCTCCGTTTCCCGCTTTATGCGGAAAACTCCGTCCGCTCCCTTGCGGCTCCTCTCCCCATGTGACCCGCTCCGCTGGGCTCACATGGGGCCCCCCGGGAGCTGCCCGGCACGGGGTTCTTACTTATCCAGCAGGCAGGCCACGCCGGGCAGCTCCTTGCCCTCCATGAACTCGAGGCTGGCGCCGCCGCCGGTGGAGATGTGGGTCATCTTGTCGGCATAGCCCAGCTGCTGCACAGCGGCCGCGGAGTCGCCGCCGCCGATGATGGTGATGGCGCTGCTCTTGCTGAGGGCCTCAGCCACGGCCTTGGTGCCGGCGGCGAAGGCGGGGAACTCAAAGACGCCCATGGGGCCGTTCCAAATGACGGTGCCGGCGTCCTTCACAGCCTCGGCGTAGGCGGCGATGGCCTTGGGGCCGATGTCCATACCCATGCAGTCGTCCGGGATGTTCATGCTGTCCACGGTGATGGGCTCGGCCTCCGCGGAGAACTCCTTGGCGCACACGGTGTCCTCGGGCAGGAGGAGCTTGACGCCCTTGTCCTTGGCCTTCTTCATCATGTCGTTGCAGTAATCCAGCCAGTCGGCCTCCAGCAGGGACTTGCCCACGGAGCCGCCCTGGGCCTTCAGGAAGGTGTAGGTCATGCCGCCGCCGATGATGATGGTATCGGCGATCTCCAGCAGGTTGTTGATGACGCCGATCTTGGAGGATACCTTGGAGCCGCCCAGGATGGCCACCAGGGGACGCTTGGGATTGGCCAGGGCGCCGCCGATGATCTCCAGCTCCTTCTGGATCAGGAAGCCGCTGACGGCGGGCAGATAGTCGGCCACACCGGCAGTGGAGGCGTGGGCGCGGTGGACGGCGCCGAAGGCGTCGGACACATAGACCTCAGCCATGGAGGCCATGGCCTTGGCCAGGGCGGGGTCGTTCTTGGTCTCGCCCTTCTCGAAGCGGGTGTTCTCCAGCAGGAGGATCTGGCCGGGCTGAAGGGCGGCGGCCTTGGCCTGGGCGTCGGGGCCCACCACGTCGGAGGCCATGATGACCTCGCGGCCCAGCAGCTCGCTCAGGCGCTTGGCCACCGGGGCCAGGGAGAGCTTTGCCAGGGACTTCTTCCACGCCTCCTCGGTGAGGGTGGCGGGGTCCTTGCCCTTCTCGGTCTGCTTCTTCACAAAGGAGTCGAAGGTGGCGTTGGGCTTGCCCAGGTGGGAGCAGGCGATGACGGCCGCGCCCTCCTCCAGGAGGTAGCGGATGGTGGGCAGGGCGGCCACGATGCGCTTGTCGTCGGTGATGGCGCCGGTGGTCTTGTCCTGAGGTACGTTAAAGTCACAGCGGAGAAGGACCTTCTTGCCCTTGACGTCGATGTCCTTCACAGTCTTTTTGTTGTAGTTCATAGGTGTCTGGCTCCTTTCATGTTGACCGGTAACGCTCTGTGCGAAAGGGGACGCGACCCGGGCCGCGCCGTTACTCGCTGGCCATCTCCCCCGCTGTCTCCAGCCCGGGGAAACCCCACTGCCGCAGGGCCTCAAAGGCCAGGATGGCCGCGGAGTTGGACAGGTTGAGGCAACGCGCCCCCTCCCGGATGGGGATGCGGATGCACCGCTGGGCATACTGCTCCCGCAGCGCCTGGGGAAGCCCCGTGCTCTCCTTGCCGAAGAGCAGATAGCAGTCGGGCTGGAAGCGCACCTCCGTATAGGGGCGGCTTGCCTTGGCGGTGGCCAGCCAGATGTCCTGGGCGCCGGTGCGCTGGAAGAAGTCGTCCAGGTTCTCGTATACGTGCAGATCCACCATATGCCAGTAGTCCAGTCCCGCCCGCTTGACGGCCTTGTCACTGATGTCAAAGCCCAGGGGCTTGATGAGATGCAGCCGGCTCCGGGTGGCCGCGCAGGTGCGGGCGATGTTGCCCGTGTTCATATGGATCTCCGGCTCGACCAGTACCAGATTGAGCACAAAACCACCTCATTTTCAGGGATTTCCCATCCGTTTGTCGGAGGTTATTGTACTCCATTTTCGGGTAAATTTCAATAACAAAACCTCCGAAAAGGGCGGCTAAATTTGCGCTTTTGTCCCAAAGTACACCAAAAACCGCCGACTGGAAAGTTTAGCTTTCCCCTATGGTACTTTTGTGCTATACTTGCCTTACCCTTCACTGCCTTTCGGGGGCAGTATCTCATCGAGGAGCGTGACTCTCTTTGGACGAACAACATCAAACCCGGCGCGTGGTGGTCAAGGTTGGCACTTCCACCCTCACCCGCTCCACCGGAAGCCTGAACCTGTACAGTATGGAGCGCCTCTCCCGCACCCTGTCCGACCTGAAGGGGATGGGGCATGAGATCATCCTGGTCTCCTCCGGCGCCATCGGCATCGGCACTGGAAAGCTGGGCCTGAAAGAGCGGCCCGCCGAGCTTCGCATGAAGCAGGCCGCCGCCGCCATCGGCCAGTGCGAGATGATGCACCTCTACGACAAATTTTTCGGGGAGTATAACCAGAACGTGGCCCAGATCCTCCTCACCGGAGACGATGTGGAGGACCCGATCCGGGCCGCCCACCTCTCCAGCACCTTCTCCGCCCTGCTGGAGCTGGGGTGCATCCCCATCGTGAACGAGAACGACTCGGTCTCCTCGGCCGAGATCGAGACCGGCCACGCCAAGGTGCTGGGCGACAACGACACCCTCTCGGCCATCGTGGCCGGGCTGTGTAAGGCCGATCTTCTCATCCTGCTCTCCGACATCGACGGACTGTACGACTCCGACCCCCACCAGAACCCGGACGCCAAGCTCATCCACCGGGTGGAGGCCATCACCCCCGAGATCCAGGCCCTGGCCGGGGGCAAGGGCTCCAAGTGGGGCACCGGCGGCATGGTCACCAAGATCACCGCCGCCCAGCGGGCCATGTCCCACGGCATCGACATGGTCATCGCCAACGGCAGCCGGATGGAGGACCTCTACGGCATCGTGGCCGGAGAGGACATCGGCACCCGGTTCTGCGCGCCCCGGCGGGACTAAAACCCTCCGTCCCGCTCTAGTTTGTACGGGGCCATCTGTTTTTATCAAAAAAAGGAGTGAAGTGATATGACCATTCTGGAGACACAGGGTCTGGCCGCCCGCCAGGCCGCCCGCGTACTGGCCGTGGCGGGGAGCGCCCGGAAGGACGCTGCCCTGGAGGCCATCGCCGCCGCCCTGGAGCGGCGCTCCGGCGAGATCCTCGCCGCCAACCAGCGGGATCTGGAGGCCGCACGGGCCGCCGGGATGCGCCCGGCCCTGCTGGACCGCCTGGCCCTGGACGAGGGGCGTGTGGCCGGCATCGTGGATGGGGTGCGCCAGGTGAAGTCCCTGCCCGATCCCATCGGCCAGACCGTGAAGATGGGCGTGCGCCCCAACGGGCTGACCATCGGCAAGCGCCGGGTGCCTCTGGGGGTCATCGGCATCATCTATGAGGCCCGCCCCAACGTCACGGTGGACGCCGCCGCCCTCTGCCTCAAGTCGGGCAACGCGGTCATCCTCCGGGGCGGGAAGGAGGCCTTCCACTCCAGCTCGGCCATGGTGGCCGTCATGCGGGACGCTCTGGAGGAGGCCGGGCTTCCCCGGGACTGCGTGGCCCTGGTGAATGACACCAGCCGGGAGAGCGCCCAGGAGCTCATGAACCTGACGGGCTATCTGGATGTGCTCATCCCCCGCGGCGGCGCGGGGCTCATCCGCTCGGTGGTGGAGCACGCCCGGGTACCGGTCATCCAGACCGGCGTGGGCGTCTGCCACATCTATGTGGACGGAGAGGCCGACCTGGACATGGCCGCGCGCATCCTCTTCAACGCCAAGTGCTCCCGCCCCTCGGTGTGCAACGCCGCCGAGTGCGTGCTGGTGGACCGGTCGGTGGCCGCCGACTTCCTCCCCATGGCGTGGGAGCTGCTGCGGACCAAGCAGGTGGAGGTACGGGGCTGTGACGAGACCCGTGCCATCCTGGGGGACTGGGTGCGCCCCGCGGTCGCCGAGGACTGGGACACGGAGTTCGGCGACTACATTCTGGCCTGCAAGGTGGTCTCCGGCGTGGAGGAGGCCATGGACTTCATCGCCGCCCACGGCACCGGCCACTCGGAGGCCATCGTCACCAACAACTATTTCACCGCCCAGCGCTTCCTGGACGAGGTGGACGCGGCGGCGGTCTATGTCAACGCCTCCACCCGCTTCACCGACGGCGGGGAGTTCGGCCTGGGGGCTGAGATCGGCATCTCCACCCAGAAGATGCACGCCCGGGGCCCCATGGGCCTGGAGGAGCTCACCTCCTCCAAATACGTCATCTACGGCACCGGTCAGACCCGGTGAGCATAGAATGGAGCGTCCGCACCCTGCGGGCGCTCCTCTTTTTCGCGGACGGTACATACGCGCAGAGACTGCCGTATGAATGACTGGAATGCGAGGTGCGGCAAATGGACGCCACTTTTTCCCAGGCGAGTGTGACCCTTCCCCTCCAGCTGGAGGGAAGCGACGCGGTGGGCTGCGACCTGCCCCCCTTCTCCCCAGGGGACGGGGGCCGGGTGCTCTCGGTCACCCTTCACCTCTCCGGCGTGCTGCCCGACCGCCAGGTGGCGGCCGCCATCGCGCTGGAGGAGCTGGACAGAGCGGGAAATCCCTTTCCCAGGGGCCTGCGTACCCTTCTTCTCCCGCCTCAGCCGGGCCCCGGCCGGGCGGAGGTAGAGGGGCCGGCGGTGCGCTTTGTTCTCCCCGCCGAGCTGGACCTGAATCCGGACGGCCCCCGCCGCCTGGTCCTCCGGGCCGACGCCCACTATGTGGAGCGGGGGGAGAGCTCCCTCCTCCCCTGAGGGGAGACAAACGGGCCGCCGTAGAGGGTTTCCTCCGCGGCGGCCCGCTGTTTCGTTTAAAATTGGAAGAGGACGCCCACCACCGCCGAGGCGGCGATGAAGACGATGGGGTGGAGCTTCTTGAGGTGCTTTTCCCGCATGCAGAGGAAGATCACCACGGCCAGCACGATGGCCTTCCAGTGGAAGGCGCTCCCCACCGCGCCCCCAAACAGGGCGGAGAGGTCCACCAGCGCGATGGAGCACACCTCCAGCAGGGCCGCGGCGATGAGGGCGGTAGAGGCCGGACGCAGGCCGTAAAAGACCGCGTCCACCCCCCGGCTCTGCCGGAAGCGCCGGAGGAACCGGGCAATGATGAGGATCACCAGGATGGAGGGGCAGATCAGTCCCAGGGTTGCGATCACGCCCCCCGGGATGCCCCCCACGTGGAAACCCACATAGGTGGCCATGTTGACCCCCATGGCCCCGGGGGTGGACTCGGAGATGGCGATCATGTCGGCCAGCTCTCCGGAGGTGAACCACCCGGTCCGGGCCCCCATGTCGGTGAGGAAGGGGATGGTGGCGAGGCCTCCGCCCACCGAGAAGAGTCCGGTCTGGAAGAACTCGAAGAAGAGGCGCAGATAGATCATGCCTTCTCCCCTCCTCTCGCCGCACGGATGCACACGCCGGCCGTTCCCGCGCCCACCACCAGCACGATGGGGGAGAGCAGGAAGTCGATCACATTTCCCCCGGGGAACCGCCCGGTAAAGGTGACAAAGGTGCCCAGCGCCGCCAGCACCAGCACCACCGCGAAGAGGACGGCGGTGGGCCGGTCCACCACGGTGCTCTTGCGCAGCTTGAGCACGCTGGAGAGGATCAGGGCGCACACGCAGGCCCGCACGCCGTTGAAGGCGTGGACCACCACGCTCAGATGGGCGAAATTCTGAAGGAATGCCGCGATGAGCATGATGATGATGATGCAGGGAAAGACCAGCCCCAGGGTGGCCACCACTCCGCCGGCGTTGCCCTTCCGGCTGTGGCCCACGAAGGTGGCGGTGTTGACCGCGATGATGCCGGGTGTGCACTGGCCGATGGCGAAGTAGTCGGAGAGCTGCTCCTCCGTGGCCCACCCCCGCTTCTCCACCAGCTCCCGCTGGAGGATGGGCAGCATGGCGTAGCCGCCGCCAAAGGTACACACGCCGATTTTGGCAAAGGTCCAGAACAGATCCAGATAGGTATGCATGGGAATCACCACTCTCTTGTGAAATGAAAGGGACGGGGCGCCGTCCCCCGGACAGCGCCCCGCGTATCGGGCCGATCTTACATAAGCCCTTCCAGCTCGTCCAGCCACAGCTCGGCCACGGCGTCGCTGGGCATCCGCCAGTCGCCCCGGGGAGAGAGGGCCACCGACCCCACCTTGGGGCCGTCGGGCAGGCAGGAGCGCTTGAACTGCTGGGCAAAGAACCGGCGGTAGAAGTTTTTCAGCCACTTCAGGAGGACCGCGCGGTCATAGGAGCGCCCAAAGGCATACTCGGCCAGGCGGAGCACCTTCCGGGGCGGGAAGGCCCAGCGCACAGCGTAATAGAGGAAGAAGTCGTGGAGCTCATAGGGCCCCACCAGGTCCTCGGTCTTCTGGGCGATCTGTCCCTCGATGGCGGGAAGCAGCTCGGGGGACACGGGAGTGTCCAGAATGTCGGCCAGCACGGTGGAGAGCTGGGGGTCCTCCGCCTCCTTGTCGTCGGAGATGAAGCTGACCAGATGGCGCACCAGCGTCTTGGGGATGCCGGCATTGACGGCGTAGTTGCTCATGTGGTCGCCGTTGTAGGTGCACCAGCCCAGGGCCAGCTCGGAGAGGTCCCCGGTGCCGATGACCAGGCCCCCGGTCTGGTTGGCGATGTCCATGAGGACCTGGGTCCGCTCCCGGGCCTGACCGTTCTCAAAGGTGACGTCGTGGTCCTCCATGGACTGGCTGATGTCCTTGAAGTGGCGGCGCACCGCCTCCCCGATGTCGATGGTCTTGAGGGTGCAGCCCAGCCGCTCAGCCAGCAGGACCGCGTTGGACTTGGTGCGGTCGGTGGTGCCGAAGCAGGGCATGGTCACCGCGATGATATCGCTGGCCGGCCGGTCCAGCATCTCCATGGACACCGCGGTGATGAGCACCGCCAGCGTGGAGTCCAGGCCACCGGACAGGCCCACCACCGCCGTCTTGGCGTGGGTGTGCTCCAGCCGCTTCTTGAGGCCCAGGGCCGCGGTGTACAGGATCTCGTTGCACCGCTCGGCCCGGTCGCTCTGGTCCTGGGGCACGAAGGGGGTAGGGGACACGGGCCGGGTGAGCCGGGTGTCGGCCGGCGTAAGGGAGAAGGAAGTCCGCCAGCAGGCCTGATCGGACTCGGTCCGGTAGGTGTTCATCCGCTGGCGCTCGTAGACCAGCCGCTCCACGTCGATCTCGCTGATGGTGAGGCCGGTGGAAAACCGCCGCTCGGCCAGAATGGTGCCGTTCTCCGCCACGATGTTGTGGCCGGCAAAGACCAGATCGGTGGTGGACTCGCCCTCGCCGGCGTCGGCGTACACATAGCCGCACACCAGCCGGCCGCTCTGGCCCGACACCAGACCCCGGCGGTAGGCCGCCTTGCCCGCCAGCTCGTTGGAGGCCGACAGGTTCAGGATGAGGGTGGCCCCCGACCGGGCCAGACGGATGGAGGGGGGCTCAGGCGCCCACAGGTCCTCGCAGATCTCCACCCCGATCACCAGACCGGGCATGTCCTCACAGGCGAACAAGTTGCTGTCCGCCAGGCTCACCTCCTGTCCGCACAGGGTGACGGTGGCGTCCACGCCGGCGCCCGAAGTGAACCAGCGTCCCTCGTAGAACTCCCCGTAATTGGGCAGGCAGGCCTTGGGAACCAGGCCCAAAATCTCTCCCTTCTGTATTACTGCCGCGCAGTTATACAGTTTATTATCCCATTTGTTCCGTACGGGAAGGCCCAGGGTCGTGACCATGTCCAGATTCTTGGTGGCCTCCAGAATGGTGGCCAGGGCCTCCTCCGCCCCCCGGAGCAGGGTGGGCTGGAGGAACAGGTCCCCGCAGGTGTAGCCGGTGATGCACAGCTCGGGCAGGCAGAGCACCCGCACGCCCTGCTTGTCCGCCTCCCGCATGAGAGTGAAGATCTGTTCGGCGTTATAACGGCAGTCCGCCACCCGGATCTTGGGGGTGCCGGCCGCCACTTTGATAAAACCATCGCGCATATGGGATGACCTCCTTTGAGGATCGTCTGGTCCGTTTCCAGAAAACGGTCCGTTACAGTTTATATGATAGTCCATTCTCTCCCCGATTGCAAGAGAACGCCGTCCCCCCGGCCGTACCGCCAAAAAACCCCGGCCTGCCCGGCCGGGGTTTTCTGGGTGTGTGTGTTGTGTGTTTGCAAAGGGGTTGGAGAGGGATTGGTTGGCGTGTCTGATATGTTGGAAGTCAGGTCTGCTCTTCCCTGCTTCCACGTTTATATTACCCTGTAAATACGGCTAAACCGTGACGGAATTGTGAATAGTTTGTAAATTGCGCTTTACACTTCCCGCAAATTCTCCCTTCCCTGACAATCTCTTCTCTGCCCTTGACAGCACCTCCGATTGGTGATATAGTACCCCTGTCAAAAGAGGCTACGACGGAGAAGAAACCGCACAGCGGCGAACAGAGAGGGGCGCACTCTGGTGCAAGCGCCCTGCGACACGCGGCGGCTGTACCACTCCTGAGCCGCCCGGGAGGACCGGGCCGGGGCTTTCCCGTTACAGAAAGTCACAAGCGGCCAGATGTCACGCTTGCACCCTCCGCGACGGCCAACTGCTCCGCGCTCCGCCGAACATGCCGCCGGGCTTCGCCCGACCTGTTGTTTGTCTGCGCGCCTCGCTGTTGTCCTGCCCCCGGGTGCGCCGCGCTTCTGGCAAGCAGGGTGGAACCGTGGGACGTTTTGTACGCCTCACCCCTGACCAATCAGGGGTGAGGCGTTTTTTCATACCCTCCGCCCCAATTTACAAGGAGGTTTTTGTTATGTCCGAAGAAGTCAAGAATGAGTTTACCTTTGAAAATCCCGAGTACCGCAAGACCTACTGGCACACCTGCTCCCACATCCTGGCCCAGGCGGTCAAGCGCCTGTGGCCCGAGGTGAAGCTGGCCATCGGCCCCGCCATCGAGGAGGGCTTCTACTACGATATGCTCTCTCCCTTCCCCTTCACCGCCGAGCACCTGGAGCAGATCGAGGGCGAGATGCGCAAGATCTGCAAGGAGAAGCTCAAGCTGGAGCGCTTTGAGCTGCCCCGGGCCGAGGCCCTCAAGCTGATGGAGGAGAAGGGTGAGCCCTTCAAGGTGGAGCTCATCAACGACCTGCCGGAGGATGCCGTCATCTCCTTCTACAAGCAGGGCGAGTTCACCGACCTGTGCGCCGGTCCCCACCTGGACTCCACCGCCCGGGTGAAGGGCAACGCCATCAAGCTCACCGCCTGCAACGCCGCCTACTGGCGCGGCGACTCCAACCGGGAGACCCTCCAGCGCATCTACGGCATCGCCTTCCCCAAGAAGGACGAGCTGGACGCCTGGGTCAAGCAGCGTGAGGATGCCCTCAAGCGGGACCACAACAAGCTGGGCCGCGAGCTGGAGTATTTCACCACCGTGGACGTGATCGGCCAGGGCCTGCCCATCCTGCTGCCCAAGGGCGCCCGCACCATCCAGGTGCTCCAGCGCTGGGTGGAGGATGAGGAGCAGAAGCGCGGCTACCTCCTCACCAAGACTCCCTATATGGCCAAGCGGGAGCTCTACAAGATCTCCGGCCACTGGGACCACTATCTGGACGGCATGTTCGTCCTGGGCGATCCCCACGACGAGACCAAGGAGTGCTTTGCCCTGCGTCCCATGACCTGCCCCTTCCAGTACCAGGTCTTCCTGAACCGGGGCCGCAGCTACCGGGACCTGCCCATGCGCCTGGGCGAGACCTCTACCCTCTTCCGCAATGAGGACTCCGGCGAGATGCACGGCCTCATCCGTGTGCGCCAGTTCACCATCTCCGAGGGCCACCTGATCCTCCGTCCCGAGCAGCTGGAGGAGGAGTTCAAGGGCTGCCTGGACCTGGCCAAGTACTGCCTGGGCACCGTGGGCCTGCTGGACAAGTGTACCTTCCGCTTCTCCCAGTGGGATCCCGCCAACCCCAACAACAAGTACGAGGGTACCCCCGAGCAGTGGGAGGAGGCCCAGCGGGTCATGGGCCAGATCCTGGACGATCTGGGCGTGAACTACACCATCGGCATCGACGAGGCCGCCTTCTACGGCCCCAAGCTGGACATCCAGTACAAGAACGTCTTCGGCAAGGAGGACACCCTGGTCACCATCCAGATCGACATGCTCCTGGCCAAGCAGTTCGGCATGGAGTATGTGGACGCCGACGGCCAGAAGAAGACCCCCTATATCATCCACCGCACCTCCCTGGGCTGCTACGAGCGCACTCTGGCCTACCTGCTGGAGGAGTACGGCGGAGCCCTGCCCACCTGGATGTCGCCCGAGCAGGTGCGCATCCTGCCCATCACCGACCGCGCCGCCGACTACAGCTATGAGCTCAAGGAGAAGCTCTTTGCCCAGGGCTTCCGTGTGGAGGTTGACCCCCGCAACGAGAAGATCGGCAAGAAGATCCGCGAGGCCCAGCTGGAGAAGGTCCCCTATATGCTGGTCGTGGGCGACAAGGAAGTGGAGACCGGCGAGGTGGCCGTCCGCAACCGCAAGGGCGAGCAGGAGGTCATGTCCTTCGAGGCCTTCCAGGCCAAGCTGAAGGAAGAGGTCGACAGCAAGGCGCGCAGCTGATCCCCCCTCCCTTTGAAACCATTCTGATCAACACCGACAGGAAGATGCGGACGAAAGTCCCATCTTCCTGTTTTTTTGCACCAGTCCGGGGGGCAACCGATGGTTGCCCCCCTTTTTCCGCCCGCTTTCCTTCCCATTGGGGGAAAAATCCGGTATCATGGATGCAGAGAAAGGAGGCCGCACCTATGCAACCCGATCCGACATCTGCACCCGAGACCCTGGGCCGCCGCATCGCCCGGCTCCGGCAGGAACGGGGCCACTCCCAGCGGGACCTGGCCAAAGCGCTCTTTGTCACTCGGCAGGCCGTCTCCAACTGGGAGCGAGACCAGACCCTGCCCGACCTGGAAACGCTGTGTGCCATCGCCGCCTTCCTGGAGGTAGACCTCAACACCCTCTGCGGCTCCGCCCCGGCGGCGGGCCGAAGGAGACGTCCCGGCCCCCGCCGGTGGATGAAAGCGGCCGGTGCGGGTGTCCTGGCCCTGACGCTGGTCCTCCTGGGGGTCTCCCGTCTGACGGCCCCTGCGCCGGAGGCAGCCCCCATCCTCTCGGCCCCTCCCCCGCCGGAGGAGGTCCTCCCCACCGTCTCCTCCGCGCCGCGCTGCTCCTCCGACCTCCGGGACGAGAACAAGGTCCGGCGGCTCATGGCTGTGGACATCCCCCGGATCACACGGGACGGATGGTTCACCACCGACGACGACACTGCCGATCTTCTGGCGGCCGATCTGGCCGCCCTGCCCCAGGACCCCGGTCCCATCCCGCTCACCGACGCTCTGGAAACTGATTTTCATCTCTTCGCCCGGCAGTATCAGCTCTCCCTCCTCCCCGGCTGCCAGGACGGCCGCTTTGCCCGCTGGGAGGAGGCCCTGAACTGGATCTGGTGCGCGCCCCTGCGATACCGGCACCCCCACGGAGATGCGCTGTCCGCCGACTATGTGGATCAGGCCGTGGCCCTCTGGTTCGGGGATGCCGTCTACACCCACGGCGCCGCAGGAGATTATTCCTATTCCGATGGGCAGTACCAACCCGCCCCCACCCCGGGCGAGCCGTCGGCCTTTCTGCTCCGCTCTCTGGAGCGGCGGGAGGACGGCTCTCTCCAGGCTGTCCTGGACCGCTTCACCGAGGACGGCCGCTATCAGACGGGCAGTCTGACCCTGCTCCTCCACCTGACCGATGGACAGATCGTCTTTGATGAAGTGCGGCATGAGGCGCTGGTCTGAGGGGATAAGTTCTTTTTGGCTCTCTCATTTTGAAGGAAGGACGGCCCCAATCTTCTCTCATTTTGCGAGAACCCATCCACAAAATGGCCCCTTCACTCCTTCATTTTGCGAGAACCAGTGAGAAAAATCCGCCCGTCTCCTTCTCTCATTCTGAGGGAGATATACTACATATAGCCACAGGGGGCGGGAACGCGGGAGGCTTCTCTCCCGTTCTCCACTCCAGGGAAAAGACGTACTCATTGGGCTGGCGCACGTTCTTCCCGGACCGGTGGGAGAGGAAGCCTTTCTCCTCCAGCTCGGTCATGCCCCGCCACAGTCCCGCCGGACAGATGCCGTACTTCTTCCCCACCGCCTGGGGAAAGAGGAAATGCCGCTTCCCGCCGCTCTCCATGGCCATGCAGAGATAGAGCCGCAGGGCATTGCCGCTCAGCTTCTGCACCCGCTTGTCCAGCAGGAGGGAGTTGCCCACCTGGATGAACCGCCCTTCCTTCCCGTCCGACCGGGCGGTCAGCCAGGGGAGCACCGTGCGGGAGGATCTTTTTCGTCCACTCATGGTATCACCTCATATGTTCTGGATACCCTAGGCGCCCCCGGCGGGAATGGTGCACGTTTGCGTACACCTAACTGAAAAAAGTGCAAAAAGGCCCCCGGAACACTCGGTTCCGGGGGCCATAAACTTGTGGCGTTTTGCTTAGTACATGCCGCCCATGTCGGGAGCAGCGGGAGCGGGAGCAGCGGGCTCCTTCTTGCCGGCCCTCCCCACGAGAGCCTGTCGGCTCCCGCGGGGTCCCCCTTCCATCTGCTCGGGCGGAATGAATCCGCCCGGCATCAAGGCTTTGCCCAAGGGCAAACCCTTGCTCTGGTGGCCGACAAGAAGGCCCCCGGAACACTCGGTTCCGGGGGCCATAAACTTGTGGCGTTTTGCTTAGTACATGCCGCCCATGTCGGGAGCAGCGGGAGCGGGAGCAGCGGGCTCCTTCTTGTCGGCCACCAGGGACTCGGTGGTCAGCAGGGTGGCGGCGATGGAAGCCGCGTTCTCCAGAGCGGAGCGGGTCACCTTGGTGGGATCCACGATGCCGGCGGAGATCATGTCCACATAGGTCTCCTTGTAGGCGTCGAAGCCGTAGCCGACCTTGCCGGACTCACGGATCTTCTCCAGGACCACGGAGCCGTCGATGCCGGCGTTGGCAGCGATCTGCTTCATGGGCTCGGTCAGGGCCTTGGCGATGATGCGCACGCCGGTCTTCTCGTCGCCCTCAACCTCGGGGATGAGCTTCTCCACAGCGGAGACAGCGTTCACATAGGCGGTGCCGCCGCCGGCCACGATGCCTTCCTCAACCGCGGCGCGGGTGGCGTTCAGGGCGTCCTCGATGCGCAGCTTCTTCTCCTTCATCTCCACCTCGGTGGCAGCGCCCACGCGGATGATGGCCACACCGCCGGCCATCTTGGCCAGGCGCTCCTGCAGCTTCTCCTTGTCGTAGTCGGAGGTGCTGATGGCCAGCTCGTTGCGGATCTGATCCACGCGGCCCTTGATGGCCTCGCTGCTGCCGGCGCCGTCCACGATGATGGTGTTCTCCTTCTGGACCTTCACCTGGCGGGCCTTGCCCAGCATGTCGATGGTGGCGTCCTTGAGCTCATAGCCCAGGTCGGCGGAAACCAGGGTGCCGCCGGTCAGGATGGCGATATCCTTGAGCATCTCCTTGCGGCGGTCGCCGAAGCCGGGGGCCTTCACGCAGGCCACGTTCAGGGTGCCGCGCAGCTTGTTGACGATCAGGGTGGACAGAGCCTCGCCCTCCACGTCGTCAGCCACGATCATCAGGGGCTTGCTGGTCTTGACGACCTGCTCCAGCACGGGCAGCAGCTCCTGGATGTTGGAGATCTTCTTATCGGTGATGAGGATGTAGGGATCGTCCAGGACGGCCTCCATCTTCTCGGTGTCGGTGACCATGTAGGGGGTGATGTAGCCGCGGTCGAACTGCATGCCCTCCACGACCTCGCTGTAGGTCTCAGCGGTCTTGGACTCCTCAACGGTGATGACGCCGTCGTGGGAGACCTTCTCCATGGCCTCGGCGATCAGCTTGCCGATGGTCTCGTCGCCGGAGGAGACAGCGCCGACGCGGGCGATGTCATCGCTGCCGTTGACCTTCTGGCTGTTGGCCTTGATGGCCTCGATGGCGGCGGCGGTAGCCTTGGAGATGCCCTTCTTCATGACCATGGGGTTGGCACCGGCAGCCAGGTTCTTCAGGCCCTCGCGGATGATGGCCTGAGCCAGCAGGGTGGCGGTGGTGGTGCCGTCGCCGGCCACGTCGTTGGTCTTGGTGGAGACTTCCTTCACCAGCTGAGCGCCCATGTTCTCAAAGGGATCGTCCAGCTCGATCTCCTTGGCGATGGTCACGCCGTCGTTGGTGATGAGGGGGGCGCCGAACTTCTTCGCCAGCACCACGTTGCGGCCCTTGGGGCCCATGGTGATCTTCACAGTATCGGCCAGCTGGTTGACGCCGCGCTCCAGAGCGTGACGGGCTTCCTCGCCGTAGCAAATGATCTTAGCCATAATGAATTACCTCCAAAAAATGAGATGTTGATACACCGCCGCCGGAGCGGCCGGTGGTTTGTTACTCGACGATGGCCAGAATGTCGCCCTGGCGCACGATGGTGTACTCCACACCGTCAATCTTGACCTGGGTGCCGGAGTACTTGCTGGTGATGACCTTGTCGCCGGCCTTCACGGTCATGACGACTTCCTTGCCGTCCACCACGCCGCCGGGGCCCACTTCGATGACCTCAGCCACTTCGGGCTTCTCCTTGGCAGCGCCGGTGAGGATGATGCCGCCCTTGGTGGTCTCCTCGGCCTCCACCATCTTCAGGACAACGCGGTCAGCCAAAGGCTTGAGTTTCATAACAGGTTCCTCCTTATATGTGATAAATCTTTTTCAAAACAAGTTCAGCGTGTTAGCACTCATTTTACTGGAGTGCTAACACGCTTATTATAATAAACTTAGTTCTACAATTCTGCAAGCCCTAATTTTTAAATTTTTTATGAATGATGGGTGAATTTCCAGGCGAATCTCTCTCAATCTCCCTCAAAGTCTTCTTATCTCTTTTTTTCTCCGGAAATCTCATTTTTTACACTGGAGGCCGGGGCCCAGGAGGCTCCCCTGGGGAACACAAAGTTCACTTTTTTAGCAGAGAGGGCGATGGAGAGCTCATCCGTATCCAGCCGCTCCCCGTCCACATTGACCATGGAGAGCCGGTCGCAGCGCACCTTCATGGACCTGCCCCGCCGGAGGATGACCAGCTCCGGGATCTCCTCCGCCCGGCCCGCGGCGTAGAGCTTCACCAGCCGGGCCACCGTCAGGCGGGAGACCCCCTTCACCAGCAGAAATTCCAGCACCCCGTCGTCGGGGACGGCCCGGGGCGAGGGATGGAAGCCCCCGCCGTAGTAGCGCCCGTTGCAGGCGCACAGCAGGGAGAAGTCCCCGGCAAAGGTCTCCCCGTCCACCTCCACCTCGTAGGGGCGGGCGATGCCGGCGATCAGGTTCTTCACCAGAGAGAGCTGGTAGGCCATGGGACCGCTGACCATGGGATAGCGCCGGAACTGGGCCATGCCCAGCCCGATGCGGGCATCAAAGCCCACCGAGCAGATGTTGAGGGAGAGGCGGCCGTTGCAGTCCATCAGGTCGGCGGCGGCCTGGTCACCGTAGACCAGCTCCTTCAGATCATAAAAGCGCCCCCGCTCCTGCCCGAAGAGCCGGAGAAAGTCGTTGCCCGACCCGCAGGGGTACTGGGTCACGGCGGCGTTGGGATACCCGGCGGCCCCGTTGACCACCTCGTTGAGGGTGCCGTCGCCCCCGCAGGCGTAGATGCGCACGCTCTCCCCCGTCTCGGCGGCCGCCCGGGCCAGCTCCACGGCGTGGCCGGGGTAGTCGGTCACCCTGGCCTCCCATGCCACCCCCAGGGGGTCCAGGGTGTCGGCCAGCCGGGCGATCATCTCCTGGCTGCGGTCATACTGCCCCGCGGAGGGGTTGAGCACAAACAAATGCTTCATGGTCCATCCATCCTACTGTGTTCAGATTCCCATTCAAAAGAGGGTGATACGCTGTTCCATCCGGGCCATGCGCGCGGCGATGCCGGCGGCCTCGGCGCGGGTGACCGTATCCCCGGGCCGGAAGGTGAGCTTCCCGTCGCTCCCGGCCAGCACCCCCTTGGCGTAGAGGGCGTAGATGTCGTCGGCGGCATAGTCCCCGGCCTTCACGTCGGGGACGGAGGCCTTCACCCGCTCCAGGCTGTTCTTCTCGGGGATGGCGCGGCCCAGGGAGGTGGAGGCGAAGATGTGGGCCATCTCGGCCCGGGTGACGGGGCGTTCATAGTCCAGGAACTCCCCCCGCCGGAGGATGCCGCTGGCCACGCAGTAGTCCACCGAGGAGCGGTACCACACCGCCCCGGAGACGCTCTGCTGGTGGAAGTTGTCCCCCCGCTGGCGGCTCTCCATGCAGGCGGCCAGGCGCACCGCCTCGGCCACGGTCATGGTACGGTCCGGGGCGAAGCGGTTGTCCCCCACGCCCTCCATGAGCTCCAGGTTGTAGGCCAGGTCCACCCACAGGTCGTACCAGGACCGGGGGGACACGTCGGAAAAGTCGGGCAGACGTCCCCGGTTGAGGGGGAAGCGGGCCGAGGGGACCTGCCGCTCCAGCATGAGCTGGTTGATCTGGTAGAAGGGGAGGACGGTGGTCTCCCCGTCCTTGGTGAGGAGGAGGGCCTCTCCCCCGCTCACCTCGGTCAGCCGGGCCGAGTCATAGACGAAGTCGTAGAAGATCTGGGTGGTCCCGCCCTTCCCGTCGGAGAAGGGCAGCAGGCTCACCACACCCCATTTGGTCCCCTTCTGGGCGATGTACAGCCCGCCGGTCATGTGGAAGAGGGAGCCGTATTCCGGCTGGATCAGGTAGGTCCCGTCCTGTCGGATGACCCCCAGCCGGTCACCCAGCTGGACCTGGCCCAGCCCCAGGGTGAAGTCCAGCACCGAGGTGTACTGCATGGGGATGACCACCTCCCGCCGGGCGTTGGCGTATCCGAATTTCCCGTCCGGGCTCTGGGCCTTGGCCATGCCCTCCTGGTAGCCCCAGATGGTCACCCCGGCGGGAGCGGCCCCCGCGCCCAGAGGAAGGAGGGCGCACAGAGCCAGCGCAGCCAGCCCCGCTCGGGCGGCTTTGGTCCAACGATGGGCCATTTTCCATTCCTCCCCGTAATTTATTCTCTCTTATTTCCTGTCTGTATACTGAAATAGGTCACATTTTAACATGCCGTTATAGAGCTTGCGGCGTTTGTCCGCCGTGCGGCCGAAGGTGCGCTCGAACTCCGTGTGGGAGGAGAGGACCGAGACCTTCCACCCATGCGGCAGGCCCCGCACGGCCTGTCCGAAGGCCCGGTAGAGCTCCTCGGCCTCCTGCTTTTCCAGGATGCGCTCGCCGTAGGGCGGGTTGGTGACGATGCGCCCGTAGGGGTCGCTCCGGTGGAAGGTGCGGGCGTCGGCCACCTCGAAGCGGACCAGGTCCTCCACGTCGGCCTTGACCGCGTTGTCCCGGGCGATGGCCACGGCGGCGGGGTCCATGTCCCCGCCCCAGATGTCGTAGTGCCCGTCAAACTCCTTATCCATGGCCTCGTCGGCCCCCTCCATCCACACCTTGGCGGGGAGCCAGTCCCACTTCTGGGCGGCGAAGGAGCGGCTCAGGCCGGGGGCCCGGTTCTTGGCGATGAGGGCTGCCTCGATGGGGATGGTGCCGCTGCCGCAGAAGGGGTCGCAGAAGGGGTCCCTCCCCCGGTAGCGGGAGAGGAGCACCATGGCGGCGGCCAGGGTCTCCCGCAGGGGGGCCGCCACGCCCACCGCCCGGTAGCCCCGCTTGTGGAGCCCGGCGCCGCTGGTGTCCAGCATGAGGGTGACCTCGTCCTTGAGGATGGAGAACTGGATCTGGTGGAGGGCCCCGGTCTCAGGGAGCTTCTCCAGGCCGTACTTGGCCCCCAGACGGGCGCACACGGCCTTTTTCACGATGGACTGGCAGGCGGGGACCGAGTGGAGGGCCGAGTTCAGGGAGTGGCCCTTCACCGGGAAGGCGCCCTCCCGGGGAATGAATTCCTCCCAGGGCAGGGCGCGCACCCCCTCAAAGAGGGCGTCGAAGTCCCCGGCGTAAAAGCGGCCCAGGACGATCAGCACCCGCTCTCCGGTGCGCAGGTTCAGGTTGACCCGGGCGATGTCGGCGGGGGTGGCGTCGCAGAAGACCCGGCCGTTCTCGGCCCGGACGTTGGGCAGGGAGAGGCGGCGCAGCTCCTCCGCGGCCAGGCCCTCCAGGCCGAAGAGGGTGGGGACGACAAGTTGCAGGTTGGTCATCATCGAGACATACTCCATTTCCTATACAAAATACAAATACCGGTCTGTCAATTCAAGTGCACTCTTTTGATTTCAGGCACTATCGCCTCGCAGAGTTCCGCCGGGCGCAGACGGCGGAAGAGGGTCAAATCGTGTTTTCCGGCGGCGTGTACGTCGGAAAACACTCTGCTCAGGCCGCAAGTGTGTGGCCCTTCGGGCCATGCGCGCGGCGGCCTGCATCCCCTCGAAAAAATGCTTGCATTTTTGAGAAGCGTGTCGAACCCAGTTCGACACGCAGCTATGTTTCCCGTCCAGTATATCTGATTTTCCCCCGCAAGGCAAACCCTTTTGGACCGCGGACGCGAAAAGAGGCGATTTCACGCGCCCGGATGGGCCCAAGGGGGCAAAGCCGTCCAAAATCCGCCCCAACCGCCCCGGAAGGGCTGTGGATTTTCCACAGGGAATATGGTATGATACCACCAAGGTTTCCGGAAATCCCCGGCAACCCCCATTCCGCTCCGGTCTCCCCGTTCCGGAGCCCATGAAAGGAGGGACGCGTATGCTCCCAACCATTCTCTGGCTGGTGGCCCTGGTGGTCTTTCTGGTGGTGGAGGGCCTCACGGTGGGCCTGGTCTCCATCTGGTTCTCCGCCGGTGCGCTGGCCGCGCTGCTCCTCTCCCTCGGAGTGGAGAACATCTGGGCACAGATCGCCTGCTTCCTGGCGGTGTCCGCCCTGTGTCTGGCGGCCTTCCGGCCCATGGCCCTCAAGTACCTGAACCCCTCCCGGCGCACCCCCACCAATGCCGACCGGGTTCTGGGCATGGAGGGCGTGGTCACCCAGGCCATCGATAATCTCCGCTCCACCGGCACGGTCCAGGTCCGCGGCATGGACTGGTCGGCCCGCAGCGCCGGGGAGGAGACCATCCCCGCCGGTACCCGGGTGCGGGTGGTGCGCATGGAGGGCGTCAAGCTCTTTGTGGAGCCGGTAGGCGCCCCTGCCGCTGTGTCTCAGCCCTGAATCATCCCCCTGTTCCCAAACCACATTGGAAGAAATGCGTAAGAGGAGGAATTGTACATGTTACCCATTATTCTGAGTATCCTGGGCGTCCTGATCCTGCTGATCCTGGTCATCAACATCAAGTTCGTGCCCCAGTCCAAGGCCTATGTCATCGAGCGCCTGGGCGCCTTCCACGAGGTCTGGGGCGTGGGTCCCCACTTCAAGGTCCCCTTCTTTGAGCGGGTGGCCAAGGCGGTCTCCCTCAAGGAGCAGGTGGTGGACTTCGCCCCCCAGCCGGTCATCACCAAGGACAACGTCACCATGCAGATCGACACCGTGATCTACTTCCAGATCACCGATCCCAAGCTCTACACCTACGGTGTGGAGCACCCCATGAGCGCCATTGAGAACCTGACCGCCACCACCCTGCGCAACATCATCGGCGAGCTGGAGCTGGACCAGACCCTCACCAGCCGGGACATCATCAACACCAAGATGCGCACCCTTCTGGACGAGGCCACCGACCCCTGGGGCATCAAGGTCAACCGGGTGGAGCTCAAGAACATCATCCCGCCCAGAGAGATCCAGGACGCCATGGAGAAGCAGATGAAGGCCGAGCGCGAGCGCCGGGAGTCCATCCTCCAGGCCGAGGGCCAGAAGCAGTCTCAGATCCTGGTGGCCGAGGGCGAGAAGCAGTCGGCCATCCTGCGGGCCGACGCGGCCAAGCAGGCCGCCATCCTGGAGGCCGAAGGCAAGGCCGAGGCCATCCTCAAGGTGCAGCAGGCCCTGGCCGACTCCATCGAGATGCTCAACAAGGCCAACCCCAACGACCAGGTGGTCAAGATCAAGGCGCTGGAGGCCTTCCAGGCCGCCGCCGACGGACGAGCCACCAAGATCATCATTCCCAGCGAGATCCAGGGTCTGGCCGGTCTGTGCGCCAGCGCCAAGGGCGTCTTCGACTCCATGGAGCCCAATCCCCCCGCCAAGAAATAACCCCATACACGCACAAAGGGCGTGCCGGAACTCCGGCACGCCCTTCAGCGTGTCGAAAAACTTCGACACGCTTCTCAAAAATGCAAGCATTTTTTCGAGGGGATGCAGGCCGCCGCGCGCATGGCCCGAAGGGCCACACACTTACGGCCTGAGCAGAGTGTTTTCCGACGTACACGCCGCCGGAAAACACGATTTGACCTTCTTCCGCCATCTGCGGACGGCGGAACTCTGCGAGGCTCTTGCATCTAAAATCGCAGAAATTCACTTTATCGACAGCCTGAAGGGCGTGCCGGAACTCCGGCACGCCCTTGTTTTCTTTATTTTTCCTTTTCCACGGACTCGGCGTCCTCCTCGGGGAGGACCTCCACCCGGATCTCCATGACCCGGCGGTGGTCCACCCGGGTGACCGTCACGTCCAGGCCCTCGGCCTGGAAGCGGTCCCCCTCCTCGGGGACCCGGCCGATCTGTTCCATGACCCAGCCGGAGACGGTATTGGCGTCGCACTCGCCCCGGATGGAGAAGAGGTCGAAGAGATCGGTGAGGTCGGCGTTGCAGGAGATGAGGTAGCTGCCGTCCTCCTGCTTCTTGAACTCCTCGATGACCTCGTCGTGCTCGTCCCAGATCTCGCCCACCAGTTCCTCCACGATGTCCTCCAGGGTGACCAGGCCCTCGGTGCCGCCGTACTCGTCCACCACGATGACCATGTGGGCCTTCTCCTTCTGGAGGACGCGCAGCAGGTCCGAGATCTTGGTGTTTCCGGTGGTGTAGAGCACGTTGCTCATAAAGGAGCTCACATCCTCCCGGCCGCGGAAGCGTGCGGCGTGGAAGTCCTTCTCGTGGATCACGCCCACCACGTCGTCGATGTCCTCATGGTAGACCGGAATGCGGGAGAAGCCGCTCTCGGCAAAGACCCGGGCGATCTCGTCCATGGAGTCGGTGTCCTCCACCGCCACGATGTCCACCCGGGGGGTGAGGATCTCCTCCACCTCCAGGTCGTTGAACTCGATGGCGGCCCGGATGAGCTGGCTCTCGTGCTGGTCCAGCCCGCCCTCGGTCTCGGCCTGGTCCACCATGGTGACCAGCTCCTCCTCAGTGATGCCGTCGTTGGAGGCGTTATGGAAGAGCTTGGAGAGCAGGCGCTTCCACTGGCTGAAGAGGAAGTTGGCCGGGGTCAGCACCACCATGAAAAACCGCAGCAGGGGCGCGGAGAACATGGCGAAGGCCTCGGGGGACTCCTTGGCCAGGCTCTTGGGGGAGATCTCGCCAAAGATCAGGATCACAATGGTGAGCACCACGGTGGAGACGGCGGGGCCGCTCTGTTCGTCCAGCAGCTTCACGAAGAAGAGGGTGGACACGGTGGTGGCCGTGATGTTCACGACGTTGTTGCCGATCAGGATGGTGGAGAGGAGCTTGTCATAGCTCTCTGCCAGCGCTAAGGTGCGGGCGGCCCGCTGGTCGCCGTTGTCCGCCCGGCTCTTGAGCCGGATGCGGTTGAGGGAGGTAAAGGCCGTCTCGGTGGCGGAAAAGTAGGCCGACATGGCCACCAGGATCACGATTGCGATCAACATTCCAATACTGTCACTGCCCATAGGGGAACTCATCAACTCCATTTTCATCATAAGATTGGTTTTCGTCTCAACGCAGGAAAGGACAGCCCTATCTCACCACGGGAGTAAGGCTGTCCTAAAAATCGCTCGATTCTGTTGACACAAGGGAGGTTCGTCCACCTGGGCTCACCTGCTCCTTCCACACAGATTGGATGCGCCTGCATCATTGTGAGACAGTATAGCATATTCCCCTCCAAATTGCAAGCGGCCCGCCCCGATTCCGCTTTGTAAGCTATTTTTTACAGAAAGAAACCATTTTCATTGTGTTTTTGCCCAAAATAAATACCAGTTATACGAAAATAGACGGCGTAGTCCACAAGAATTTCTTCCATACTTCCCCCCTGTCGGGGGGTGTGCTATAATGACTTTCAATATAGAAGGAAACACTCGCCTCCCGCCGTTTCTCCCGGGCGGGGGAACCAATCTCCGAAAGGGACGTGAACTGGTATGAATCGACTTTTTACCCTGCAATCGGCGCTGCTGACCCGTCTGGGGTCCGGGGAAGAGGCAGCCTGGACCGCCCTGCACATGGCCAGCGCAGGGACCATCGCCTGGAACATGGCCGAGGAGCTGGGGGATGACCCCTGCCTGGCCGCCTGTGCCGCGTCCCTGAAGATCTGCGCGGGCGTCTTCTCCGACGGGGAGGATCTGCGCAGCTTCCTCCACCTGCTCGCCCGCTTCAGTGACAGCGAGTGCGAGTCCCTGGCCGCCGTGGTGGCGGGGGAGTGCGTCGCTCCCCAGGACGCCGCCCTGGCCGACACCGCCCAGAGTGCCCAGGTGGTCGCCGCCCGGCAGTACGGCCAGCCCTTTGCCGACGAGGAGGAGCAGGCCCGCTATCACCGCTGGACCCACCGCCACGCTTTGTCTTTTTAACCGCGTGTCGAACCGGTTCGACACGCTGCTTCTCAAAAATGCGGGCATTTTTGAGAGGGGATGCAGTCCGCTGCGTCGCACGCCCCTTTAGGGCGCACGCTTGCGGCCTGAGGGGAGTGTTTTCCGACGTACATGCCGCCGGAAAACACGATTCAACTTCCTTCCGCCGTCTGCGGACGGCGGAACTCTGCGAGGCTCTTGCCGCAACCGCAGAGATCCTTCTTACGAATAGTCCGAGGGGCCGCGCTTCTTTCTGGAAGCGCGGCCCCTTTTTCATACGCTCTAAGCTCCTGTGTGGATCTCCATCTCCGGGTGGACCTGGTGGATGAGGTCGGCCAGCTCCTGTTTTTCCTCCGGCGTGGGCTCCCGCAGCTTTTCGAAGAAATAGACCGTGATGCCGTCGCTCTCCAGCACGAAGGTCTCGTCCAGCTTCCGGTAGGCCCCGGCGATGGCCTCCCCTTCCAGCAGACAGTGGGCGGGGGCCCAGACCACCTGCTGGTTCTCCTCCCCCAGGTGGAGTTGGATGGGATCGGCCACGGCCAGGATGTCGCAGGTGTAGATGCTGTCCCAGAAGCCGTCCCGCTGGTCCACGGCGGCCAGGTTGACCAGATACTCGTCCCGGTCCACGTCGGACACCCGGGGCAGGTTGAGGGAGTCCTCCGCGTTGACCAGGGCGCTCTGGTTCAGGACGAAGGAGGAGGCCAGCACCCCCACCTTCTTCCCCTCCGCTCCGAACTCGTCCAGGCGGCGGATGAGCTCCACCATCTCATAGGCGTCCTCCCGCCGGGGCGGGGCGTAGGAGAAGGTGGGCAGCATCTGGATGAGGGGATAGTCCTGGATGATCCCCGACTGCACCCGGGGCAGGGCGGGACTCAGGGCGGTGGGGAGCACGATGGCCGCCGTCAAAATCACGCCCAGTCTCCCCCGCCCGGCCAGGTAGTGGAAGCCCAGCACCAGCAGGCAGGCCAGAGCCGGGGCGTAGAGGAGCAGGTGCTGCTGTCCGTGGGACTGGACATGGACGAAGAGGAAGGCGCACACCGCCGGCTCCAGCAGGAGGAAGAGGGCCTGCCGCCGGGTGGCCTTCCCCCGGCACAGCCACAGCCCCAGGGCCACTGCTGCCAGCAGGAGGAAGAGCCCGTAATACCGCTGGAGGATGCGCACATCCACCCCCAGCCCCAGGTCATAGGCGGCGTACATCTGGGCGTAGTCGGCCAAGAGGCGCCCCGAGACAAAGGTCTGGAGGAAGTAGAGCAGCGGGAAGCCGAAGCCGCACAGGTACCCCAGCACCGGGGCTGGGGAGCGGCGGAAGGCGAGAGCCTCCACGCACAGGACCAGCAGGAAGGCCAGGGCGTAGAAGGCGTACCACCGCCGCAGCACCACCGCCCCGGCGGCCAGCAGTCCGATCAGCAGATAGCGGGAGAAGCGGCCCTTCCCCGGCTCCTTCAGGTGGAGGAGGAGGGCCCCCAGAGCCACCGCGGTCCCGGCGATGTCCACATAGCCGGTCACCGAGGTGTAAAAGAGGGAGGGCAAGGCCAGCATCCCGGCGGCCGGGAGCCAATAGCCCCGGGGGCGCAGGCTGCGGGCGTACCCCCAGAGGAGCAGCAGGGTGGGAAAGAGGCAGAAGTTCCCGATGGACATGAGATAGACCAGCCGGGAGGGCCCGAAGAGCAGGGCAAAGGGGACACAGAGCAGGCCGATGGTGTCGTTGTAGTCGGTGGTAAAGATGGACTCATACACCCGGCTCAGGGCGGCGGCGATCCCCTGGTCCCGGAAGGTCTCGGCCAGGGAGTAGGTGCTGCGCCAGTAGATGGCGCTGTCCCAGCTGTAAATGGTGGCGCTCCCCCGGGCGTAGGCGTAGACCAGCAGGTTGACCAGCCCCCACAGGACCAGGATGGCGCACACATCCCGCCGGGAGAGGCCCCGCAGCCACGTCCCCGCCCCGCCCAGGCACTCCCGCAGGGCGAAGAGCAGGTGCAGGAGGAAGAGGGCCAGCAAAATCCCGCCCCCCGCCGGGACCAGCAGGTTCATCCCCCGGGAGAGGGCGATCCCGCCCCCCTCCACGGCCCGGTCCAGCACCAGCCCCCGGAAGCGCAGGGCAAAGACCACGCACAGGGGGTAGAGGACCCACCCCGCCCGCTGCCCGCCGAAGGCGTACCGGGCCAGATGGCCGTTCACCAGGGGGGCGCACAGCCCGCCCAGCAGGGCCAGCAGGGGCCCCAGGGCCAATGCCGCCCCCAGCGGCAGTGTGATGCCCCGGGCCTGGACCAGAAAGGCCGCCAGGCGCACCCCCAGGAAGAGGCCGGCGGCCAGTCCTCCCAGGGCATAGCATGCCCGGGCGGCCCAGGGCGTCTTTTCCGCTCTCTCGTGCATGGAAGTCCCTCCTCGGTGACAGATGGCCCTCCGTCCGGCGGGACGGAGGGCAAGATTGCTTCTATTATAGCAAACTCTCCGGCGAGAATCAGCCCCCTTCCCCGGCAAAAAGGCCCCCTCTCTTTGTGAAAAAATAAATTAGACGAATCGTGAAAAAAATCACAGATTCGCCCGGCTTCTTTTTGGATAATTTGACCGTTTTGCATGTTTTCTTCTCCGTTTTATTTGTAATACTTCACAGTTTACTTTTTGTACTTTTGACATCAAACTTATTGTTAGATAAGAAAACAAATTGTTAGGAGGAGTATCTATGGGCATCTACGTCATCACCGGCGGCTCCAGCGGCATCGGCAAGCGCACGGTGGAAATTCTGAAGGAGCGGGGCCATGAGACCGTCAACATCGACCTGAAGGACGGGGACATCAACGCCAACCTGGCCACCCCCGCCGGGCGCTCCGCCGCGCTGGAGGAGCTGCACCGCCGCTACCCGGACGGCATCGACGCCATGATCTGCAACGCGGGGATCAACCGGAACATTCCCCTCATCATCTCCCTGAACTACTTCGGGGCCACCGAGATGGCCGCGGGAGCCTTCGACCTTCTGAAGAAAAAGGGCGGCAGCTGTGTGGTCACCTCCTCCAACTCCATCGTCCAGGGCGCGGCCCGGATGGACGTGGTGGGCATGCTCAACAACCAGGCCGACGAGGCGCGCATCCTGGAGCTGGTGAAGGACTACGATCCCCGGGCGGCCCACTCCTTCTACGCGGCCACCAAGTACGCCCTGGCCCGCTGGGCCCGGCGGATGAGCGCCAGCTGGGGGGCCCAGGGGGTGCGGCTCAACGCAGTGGCCCCCGGCAACGTCCGTACCGCCATGACCGACGGCCTCTCCCCCGAGCAGCGCGCGGCTGTGGAGGCTCTGCCCGTGCCCGTCAACTATGAGAGCGGCGAGCTGATGGACCCCAGTGACATCGCCAACGCCATCGCCTTCCTGGCCTCCCCCGAGGCCCACGGCGTCAACGGCGTGGTGCTCTTTGTGGACGGCGGGACCGACGCGCTGCTCAACTCGGAAAAAGTGTATTGAGGAGGGACCTGCTATGATCATCGCTGATTTTGTCCGCGCCCTTCAGGCAAAGGATCACAAGGCCATGGCCGCCTGTTTTGCCGACGAGTGCCGCCTGTTCGACTACTGCCCCCTGCGCATCAAGAATGAGAACTACTACATCTACGGCCGCTGGGCGGTGGAGATGTTCTACCACAACAAATTCGTCCTGGGCGGGCTGTCCGTACTGGACCCCCGCATCGTGGACGAGCGCACCGTGAACCTCTACATCAACTACGGCGGCCAGGTCAACCACGCTCTGGCCACCATCGAGAGCTATGACCCGGTCTCCGGCCTCATCCGGGAGCTGGTCATCCGTCCCGCCTGATAAAACAAAGCGTGTCGAAAAATTTCGACACGCTTCTCAAAAATGCAAGCATTTTTTCGAGGGGATGCAGGCCGCCGCGCGCATGGCCCGAAGGGCCACACACTTGCGGCCTGAGCAGAGTGTTTTCCGACGTACACGCCGCCGGAAAACACGATTTGACCCTCTTCCGCCGTCTGCGGACGGCGGAACTCTGCGAGGCTCCTGCATCTAAAATCGCAGAAATCCATTTTATCGACGGCCTGAAGCCCGCCGGACTTTTCCGTCCGGCGGGCTTATTTTATGGATATTCCACTTCCACCAGGGCGAGCCCCTGGGGCGGGGCGGTGGGACCGGCGGCGGAGCGGTCCCGGGCGGCCAGGATGGCCGCCATCTCCTCGGGGGCGCGCTTTCCGGTGCCCACCTCCAGCAGAGTTCCCGTGAGGATGCGCACCATGTGGTAGAGGAAGCCGTCCCCGTGGAAGGTGAGGTCCAGGTCGTCCCCCCGGCGCACAATCCGGATGGCGTCCACCGTGCGCACGGTGGACTTCTTGAAGCGCCGGTTGGAGCAGAAGGAGCGGTAGTCGTGCCGTCCGGTCAGGACGGCGGCCGCCCGCTCCATGGCCGCCAGGTCCAGCGTCTCCTCCACCCGGAGCTGGTACTTCCGGCGGAACACGTCGGGGGCATCCCCCAGGCGGATGGCGTAGCGGTAGGTCTTGCCCACGGCGTTGAGCCGGGCGTGGAAGCGCTCCCCCGCCGGTTCCACGCCGATCACGGCGATGTCCTCGGGGAGATAGCGGTTGAGATAGGCGCGCACCTCCCCGGGCTCCCATGTGCCCGGCAGGCGGACGCTGGCCACCTGGCCCTGGGCGTGGACCCCCGCGTCGGTGCGCCCGGCGCCGTGGATCTCCACCGCCTCCCCCGCCATGCGGGAGAGCACCCCCTCCAGCTTGCCCTGGATGGTGTTGCCTGTGTTGCCCTGGCGCTGCCAGCCGTCGTAGCGGGTGCCGTCGTATTGGATGGTGAGCTTCAGATTCATGGTCGTTCCCTCCGGCAAAAAGGCCGCACCCGCGGATCTCTCCGGCAGGTGCGGCCCTCCTGTGCGTTGTTTACTCCGCGTTCAGCTCGTGCAGGAAGTTGATCAGGCGGATCTGGTCGTTCTTATCGTTGGCGAAGAGCTCCAGAGAAGAGCCGGACTCCTGGATCAGACGGCCGATGGCGATGTACTGAGACATGGAGGACTTCAGGTTGAAGATATCCCCCTCCAGGGACTTCAGGTAGACCTCGTGCTCGCAGGAGTTGACCACGTCGATAAACTTCTGGACATCCTTAATATTGGTCAGGCGCATGAAAAATTCCCTCCTTTATTGAATGGTTCTATCGCAGGCTGTAAAACAGATTTTCACCGGCTTTAGTATAGCATAGATCCCCCCGCCCGGCAACGGTACGATGTGGAAAATAAACTGGCGATTCTTGCCCTTTTCTGAACTGTTTTTCACAAAGCCGCGGCTTTTTGGATGGATTTTCCTCCATCCGGTGCCCTTCTGCCCGCCTCTGGGATGGGGGCTCTCCTTCCGGTTCTGAATTTCCCTTTCCCGGCATAGGATACATCGACAAGGGCCGTCCCCGCCGGGGACACGCCGCTGAAACAGAGGAGTGTATCGCTATGAATGTCACGTGCAAGCAGACCATTCCCCTCCTGACCCGGGTGGTGGTGACCGCCGGCGCCTGTGTGGGCTGCCGCCCGGCCATCCGGCCCGAGGGCACCATCGTGGAGGTGGGGGAGGAGGGCGTGTTCCGGGTGCTCTTTGAGGACGGCACCCGCCGCTGGTACCGGGCGGAGGAGCTCTCCCTCTCCCGCCCCCGCTGACCCGCTCTCCCGCCGCGCAGACGCGCCCCCGGTTCCGCTGGTTTGGAACCGGGGGCGCACTTCTTTTTTCAGGATCACTGCCCCATCTGGCACACCTGCATCCGGGTGCGCAGGATGGCGCCGGGACTCATGGACAGCTCGTCGATCCCCAGGTCCAGGAAGGTCTGGAGGAGGGACGGGTCGGCCCCCAGCTCGCCGCAGATGCCGATCCAGATGCCCGCCCGGTGGGCGTTCTCGGCGGCCATGGCGATGAGGCGGAGCACCGCCCGGTGCTCCGGGTCGTCAAAGCAGGCCACGCTGGCGTTCTGGCGGTCCAGGGCCAGGGTGTACTGGGTCAGGTCGTTGGTGCCCACGCTGAAGAAGTCCACCTGCCGGGCCAGCTCCTCGCTGAGGAGGGCGGCGGCCGGGGTCTCGATCATGATGCCCAGCTCCACATCTCCGGCATAGGGGATGCCCTCGGCGTCCAGCTCCCCCCGGACGGCGGCGGCCGCCTCCAGGACGGAGCGCACCTCGGCGGGGGAGGTGATCATGGGGAACATGATGGCCAGCTTCCCGTAGACCGACGCCCGGTACAGCGCCCGCAGCTGGGTGCGGAAGACCTCCGGCCGGGTCAGGCAGATGCGGATGGCCCGCATGCCCATGGCGGGGTTCTCCTCGGGAGGGAGCTGGAAGTAGTCGGCCTGCTTGTCGGCGCCGATGTCCAGGGTGCGGATGACCACCCGCTTGCCCCCCATCCGCTCCAGCACATCCCGGTAGGCACTCAGCTGGGTCTCCTCATCGGGGTAGTCGCTGCGCTGGAGGTAGAGGAACTCGCTGCGGAAGAGACCGATGCCCTCGGCGTCTCCCGCCAGGGCGGCCTCGATGTCCTCCGGGCCGCCCACGTTGGCGCACAGCTCGATCTTCCGACCGCCCCGGGTCACGCTGGCCCGGCCCCGGTAGCACTCGGCCTCCGCCCGCTCGGCGCAGGCGGCGCTCTGCCGGGCCTCAAATTCCGCCCGGACCGCCCCGTCGGGGGCCACGACCACCTCGCCGGTGCTCCCATCCACCGCCACCTCCCGGCCCTGGGAGAGCAGCTCCAGGGAGCGGCCCAGGCCCACCACCGCCGGGATGCCCATGGTGCGGGCAAAGATGGCCGTATGGGAGTTGACCGAGCCGCCCGCCGTCACGAAGGCCAGCACCTTGCTCCGGTCCAGGCGGGCGGTCTGGCTGGGGGCCAGGTCCTCGGCGGCCAGGACGGCCGGCTCGGTGAGGACCAGGGCCTCCTCCTCCGTCCCGTTCAGGATGTGGATGAGCCGCGCGCCGATGTCCAGCACGTCGGCGGTCCGGCCCTGCATATAGTCGTTGTCCATGGCGGCGAAGGCGGCGGCCGCGTCCCGAGAGGCCTCCTGCACGGCATAGGCCGCGTCGGCTCCGTCACGGATGCGCTCCTCCACCCCCTCGCAGAAATCCGGGTCCTCCAGCACCATCTGGTGGATCTGGAAGAGCAGGGCGTTCTCCTCCCCCAGGGTCTCCAGCGTCTGCTGGTAGATCTCCTCCAGCTCCACGCCGGCCTGGGCACGGGCCGCCTCAAAGCGCGCCAGCTCCTCCTCGGGCACGGCGCCGCTCCTGGGCCGGAGCTCGGCCGGGCCGCTCCCCAGGCGGTGGATGGGGCCGATGGCCACGCCACGGCTGACCCCCTGTCCATGTAATGTGGTCATAGTCCATGTCCCTCCTGTAAAAACGAGCCGGACGGCAGGTCTGCCGCCCGGCTTGCTCGGTTTCGATCAGAAGATGCCGACCATTCCGCCGACAAAACCGATCACGACCAGACCCAGCATGATCTGGATGGAAGTGAACTTCTCCTTCCGCAGCAGAGCGTAGACGCCCAGGGTCACGCCCAGAGGCAGAAGACCCGGCATGATCGCGTCAAAGAGCTGGCTCTGCAGATCGAAGGCCTGCTCTCCGATGTTGAAGGCGATGGCGGTCTTGAAGCTGACGGAGGTGGCCACCAGGCCGCCCATGACGGTACAGCCCAGGATGCCCGCCGCGCCGATGAGCTGCTTCATCCGGCCGCCGGCCAGCATGGCGGTGATGGCGCTGCTGCCCAGGGAATAGCCCTTCATCCAGCAGTTGTAGGCGATGAGCATCAGGATGATGGGCAGGCCGATGAGGACCAGCAGGGGCCCGAAGAGGTTTCCGGTGCTGCCGAAGCTGATACCAAGAGCCACCACCAGGGGGATGATGACGCCCTGGTCCAGCGCGTCGCCGATGCCGGCCATGGGGCCCATCATACCGGTCTTGACGGCGTTGATGGCCTCGTCGCTGATCTCGGCTCCGTTGGCCCGCTCCTCCTCCATGGAGATGACGGCGCCGTGGATGACCGCGCCCACGTTGGGGTTGGTGTTGAAGAAGGTCAGGTGGCGCTGAAGGCCGGCGATCTTCTCCTCCCGGTCGGGATAGAGCTTTTTGATGATGGGCGCCATGCACATGGCGAAGGCGCCGCCCTGCATGCGCTCGTAGTTGTAGTTGGCGTGAGAGAAGAACTGCCACAGCCAGTAGGAGCGGCGGATGTCCTTCTTGTCCAGCTTAATCCGCTTATCGGTCTCCTGGACCGCATTGTTTTCCACATTAGCCGCCATAGCTCGCATCCTCCTTCTGATTCATCTGCATGTAGATGAGGGCAAAGACCAGTCCGAACATGGCCACGCCCACGATGCTGATCTGGAAGTAGGCCACCAGCAGGAAGCCCACCAGCAGGAAGGGCATGGTCTCGTTCTTCAGGATGGCACGCAGGTTCAGGCCGATGCCCAGGGCGGGCAGCAGGCCGCCCACCACCTCCAGGGCGTGGAGGATGTTGGTGCCCTGCACCACGTTCAGGAAGCTCTCCATCAGAGGCACGCCGGCCATGAGGATGACCACGGCCACGATGACCTTGAAGACCAGCATCATCACGGCGCTGGGCAGCCAGTTCATGAGCATGACGCCCTTCTCATCGCCCTTGGCCGCATAGCTGTCGGCCCAGTGGACGAAGAAGGAGTCGATGGTCATCTTGCCGACCCACCAGATGGTGCCCAGCAGGCCCAGGGGAACGGCGATGGCCAGAGCCACTTCGGTGCTGACGTTGGTGGCGATGGCCAGGGCGGTGCCGATGTAGCCGGCCACGGCCATGTCGGAGGGCATGGAGCCGCCTACGTTCAGGTGGCCCAGATAGATCAGGTTGATGGTGGCGCCGATGATGGTGCCCGTCACGGGATCGCCCATGACCAGGCCCGTCAGGAAGCCTGCCACAATGGGACGCTGGAGCACGTAATATCCTTCACCGAAGAACCAGGGTGCGTCGGAGAGATAGTAGAGCACTCCGATAATCAGGGCTTGCAACCAACTCATAACAAATGACCTCCTCTTTTCATTCGCTCAGAATCCGGGACAATCTATCAGTACGGCAGGCAACGCCCTCCTTTCGTCCCCCGCCGTCGGTTCCCCGCGGAGTTTTCATGGGCGCGCAGGAGAAAATACAGGTGTTACAGCTTGACCTTGTCGATCTCGATGCACTTGCCGTCGGGCACGATCTGGCAGAACACCCGCACCCCCTTGGCGGCGATGGCCTGGAGCTGTTCCAGCTCGGCGGGAGAGACCTGGATGTTGCGCAGGATCATCTTCCGGCCGGCCACATAGCCCATGCCGCCCAGGTTGAGCTCCTTCATGGGGGCGCCGCCCTCCAGCAGGCGCTGCATCACATCGGGGGTCTTGGCCAGCACGATGGTGCGCAGCTCGGGGGGATCGTTGGCGATGGCCTCCAGGGCCTGCTCCACCGTGTAGATGTGTACGTCGTAATCCCGGGGGACCGCCATCTTCATGACCTGGCACAGGAACTGGTCCTGGGCGGTCTTGTCGTCCACCACGAAGATCCGGGTGGCCTGATAGACCTTGCTCCACCCCGTCATCACCTGTCCGTGGATCAGGCGGTCGTCAATGCGGTAAAATACCACGCTCATACGGTTTCCTCCCTTTCTGCGATCACCTGCTCGGCGTTGACAAAGCCCTCCCGTCCGGCCTCGGTGGCCGCTGCGATGAGCTCCCCGGCCTCCATCTCTTCCCGGAGGGTGAGCAGCTCCAGCAGGGCGGGCAGATTGTAACCCGACAGGGCGTGCACATGGTGCTTCATCACCATCAGCATGGCGGTGTTGGACGGCGTGCCGCTGGGCAGGTCGGCCAGGATCAGGGTGTGATCCGGGTCTCCGAAGGCGTCGATGGCCTGCTCCAGCTTGAGGGAGAAGGTCTCCACCGTGTCGCCCGGGTAGAGGCCGAACACCTCCAGGTTCTCCTGGGGGCCCAGGATCATCTCGGCCGCCTCCCGCACACCGGCTGCAAAGGCGCCATGGCTAATCAGAATCAAATTGATCACGCTGTTTCGTTCCTTTCCGCTTCAGGGATACGGTCAATCCCCGCTCAAATCGATGAGGACCCGGTAGGTCTCCGGGCTGGAGGCCCGCTCAAAGGCGGTCTGGCAATCCTCCATGGCATAGCGCTCGGTGATGAAGGGCTCCACATCGATCAGATGATACCCCAGAAGCCGGGACGCTGTCCAGAAATGTCTGGCGGTGGGGCTGTAAGAGCCGGTGATGCGCTTTTCACTGTAATGGATCTTGTTGGGGTCGATCTGGATGGGTCCGCTGGGATGGAAGGAGCCGTAATATACCATACGGCCCCGCTTGGCCAGACATTCCAGATAATCCTGGGCCAGAGAGAGCACGTTGACGGTGTAGAAGCACACGTGGGCGCCCCGGCCGCCGGTCAGCTCCAGGATGGTCTGGATGGGATCGCACTGGGTGGGGTCCACCACCACGTCGGCCCCCATCTTTTTGGCCATCTCCCGCCGGGCGGGGTCGGGCTCCATCAGGATGGTGCGGGCGCCCCGCTTCTTGCACAGCACATTGTGGAGCTGGCCCATGATGCCGCCGCCCACAATGACCACGTCCTCGCCGAAGTCCACCTCGCCCTGGTCCAGGCTGCCCAGGCAGCAGGCCAGCGGCTCGGCAAAGGCGGCCACCGAGAGGTCGGCCTCCTTGTCCGGCAGGGCATAGACCCGCTCGGAGCCGATAGCCAGGTACTGTGCGAAGCCTCCCGTGCCGGGGATGCCGTCATAGAACCGTTTTTTCGCGTTGCCGGTACACTCGTTGTCATGGCCCCGGTAGCACTGCTCGCACTGTCCGCAGCTGTCGAAGGTCTTGACCACGACCTTGTCCCCCACCTTTACGTTGGCGAAGGTCCCCTCGCCGATGGCGGCCACGGTACCCGAGATCTCATGGCCGGGCACGAAGGGAAGGGCCACGTCGCCGCCGGAGAAGATCCGCTGCTCCCAGGTGCAGATCAGCGCCTTCTCCACCCGCACCAGCACCTCGCCGGCGGCGGGGACGGGGGTATGGAGCTCTTTGACCTCCGCCTTGCGGGGCTCGGTCACGACGATGGCTTTCATGGTTTCCGGAATCATGTCGCTCCCCTCCTCTCTTACAGGCCCTGGATGTCGGCGGCCCGCTTGCCGTTGTGGACCAGATCCACCAGCGCCCGGGTCACGGCCTCGGGGTCGGGATGCTTCCACACGTTGCGGCCGATGGCCACGCCGGCCGCACCCACCGAGATGGCCTGCTCGATGCAGACGAAGAGGTCGGAGAGCTGGCTGGTCTTTTCCCCGCCCAGCACCACCACGGGCTGGTAGGAGGCCTCGATGACCCCCCGGAACTCCTCGGGCGTGCCGGTGAAGGTGGTTTTGATGATGCTGGCGCCGTACTCACAGCCGGTCCGGGCGGCCAGGCGGACGTTCTCCACCGTCTTGGGCACCTCGTTGCCGAAGCCGCCGGGGAGCATCTCGGCCATGACCGGCATCCCCCAGGCCCGGCCCTGGGCCGAGAGCTCTGCCACGTTCTTCATGCAGTCCTGCTCGGTGGGAGTGCCGGGGAAGCCGTTGCAGGCCACCGCGTCGGCGCCCAGGCGCAGGGCGTCCTCCACCGAGAAGAGCATCCGGGGATGGCCGTTGGCGGCGCTGGGGATGGCGGAGTAGCCGCCGTCGCAGCGGAGGATCAGTCCCACATGGCGCAGTATGTCGGCGTACTTGCTGGCGATGCCGTAGGTGGTCAGCACGGCGTCGGCGCCGCCGGCCACGATGGCCTCCAGGATCTCACCGGTCCGGTCCAGGGCGGGGTTGACGTTCATCCCCATGCCGTGGTCCATGGCCACAATGACGGTGCGGCCGTCTTCCCGGAAAATCTTACCCAGTCGTCTCATAGTCACATTCCTCCTATTCCCGTCTCCCGGGGAAGGGCTCCTCCCTTCCCGCGGTTTGTTTACAGATTTTCCTCACAGATCTGCCGGAGCTGAGGAAACACCGTCTCCTCGTCCGGCCCCTCTACGGTGAGGGTAATGGTATCGCCCTGCTGAATGCCCATGCCCATCACTGCCAGGATGCGGCTGACATTGACCCGCTTATCGCCCTTGCAGACCTCGATGACTGACTCACACTGCTTGGCCAGCTTGACGAACATTCCGGCGGGGCGGGCGTGCATGCCCAGACTGCTTTTGACCGTATAGACATATTCTTTCACTGTGATTCCCCGTTTCTTTCCAATCAGAGGCCCCCGGCGGTCTTCTTCCGGTTGGTAGGACCAACCTAAGGGCTGCCTTGGTTCACATGCCCTATTATAACTGGCACTTTCCACCAAAACAATGTGGTCTGACACCAATTTGATTCGTGCAATTTTGGGAAGCGTTCACAAAAGCGACGGAAAACACCCGGTTCTTCTCTTGCCTTTTCAGTGAAAAAGACTATAATGATTGGGTGTCAAACCGGCCGTATAAAGGGAAAACGTGCCCGTCCGGCCTTTTTTACCCAGACAGAGGAGGTACCAGCCATGCACCGAACACCCACCGCCCCCGACCCATCCCTGGATTTTACCCTGGGAGACCTCCTCCAGCTCAGCGCCATGGAGGGGGCCCTTCTGCGCGCCGGTGCGGATCAGATCGGCCGCGCCATTCTCCGCGCCAATGTGATCGAGGGGGCACAGCTCTCCGACTGGGGCGAGGCGGGGGACTGTATCATCAGCTCGGGCTATGCCTTCCGGGGGCAGGATGAGCTGCTGCTGACCCAGCTGCGGCGCATCCGGGACAAGGGGGTGGCCGTCCTGTGCCTCAAGCCCACCCGCTTCCGCCAGGGACTGCCCCAGGCGGTGGTGGAAGAGGCCCAGGCCCTGAACTTCCCCCTGGTGGAGCTGCCCATGACGGCCATCTTCTCCAACATCGTGCAGGAGAGCATGGAGGCCCTCTTCCAGCGGGAGACCCACTCCTTCCAGGTCATCCAGGACAAGATGGAGCGGCTGCTGGGGGCCTTTCTCCGCTCGGACGATCCGGAGCAGACCCTTCTGGCCGTGGAGGAGGTCATCGCCAACCCGGTGATGATCTTTGACGAGGAGAATGAGCTTCTGGTCTCTCCCCAGAGCCGCTCCCTCCTGCTGGAGCCCCTGCAGGACGACATCATCCGCCAGCTCTACAAGCGCACCAACCGCCACACCCTCACCATCCGGCGGGAGGGAAAGAGCGAACAGGTCCCCGTCCACTTCTTCGACATCGGCGGCCCCACGGGCATCCGCATCATCATCCCGGAGTACTACGGCCCCCTCAGCCCGGTGGACCAGCAGGTCATCAACCGGGTGCGCCACCTGCTGGCCGCCGAGATGAAAAACGCCCTGGCCCTGAAGAAGCTGCGCCGGAAGTACAAGCAGCAGTTCGTGGAGAACTGGCTCTTCGGCCGCCTGGGGGACGCCATCCACATCTGCGTTGCCGCCCAGAGCGACGGGTATCCGGTCCGGGCCGACCAGTCCTACTATGTGGCCATCGTCAACCTGAACACCACCCGCTCCGCCGGGCGTTTCCGCAGCCAGGACGTGAACGTGATCCGCCACATCATCCGCAATCTGGACTCCAACATCATGTTCACCGTGCTGGAGGGGAAGCTCATCCTGGTGGTGGAGGACCGCCCCGACGCGGCGGCCTCCCTGCGGGAGCTCTCCCTCCTCACGGAAAAGCTCAACTACATCATGGACAAGGGGGACATGAGCTTCTGTCTGAGCAGCGCCTATCCGGTCCAGGACCTGCCCAAGGCCTACCAGCAGGCCCGCACGGTGAGCAGCATCAGCCAGCGCTGCGGCATCCGGGATCACATCATCACCTACGACAAGCTGGGCATCCTCTACCTCCTGGCCCTCCTGCCCGAGGACGAGGCGGTGGAGCAGTATCAGAACAAATTCCTCCGCCCCCTCCGGGAGTACGACGCCAGCCACCGCACCGCCCTGCTGGAGACCCTGCGGGTCTATCTGGAGGCCGGGTGCAACACCCAGAAGACCGCCCAGCTCCTCCACAGCCACTACAACACGGTGGTCTACCGGGTGACCCAGATCGAGCGGCTGCTGGGCCTGCCCATCCACGACGTGGAGACCCAGCTCCAGCTCCGGGTGGCCTACAAGCTGGACCAGCTCCGCTCCGCGCCCCCCGCCGAAGGATAGCAAAACCGCCCCCGGTTCCGCTTTTGGGAACCAGGGGCGTCAGCGTGTCGAAGAACTTCGACACGCTTCTCAAAAATGCAGGCATTTTTGAGAAGGGGATGCAGGCCCCTTCATGCACTCGCTTGCGCTCGCACACTTGCGGCCTGAGCAGAGTGTTTTCCGACGTACACGCCGCCGGAAAACACGATTTTGACTTTTTCCGCCGTCTGCGGACGGCGGAACTCTGCGAGGCTCTTGCAGCGCCAATCGCAGATGTACACTTTTTTGACAGTCTGACGCCCTCTGTTCCGCTCATGGGGAACAGAGGGCGTTTCCATTTCATCTTATCATCTTATTTCATGCTCTCGTCGGCAAAGCAGGCCCGCTTCAGCCCCAGGATGGGGGCGGCACCCGACAGGGTGGTGCCGAAGAAGACCACCTCTTTGTCCAGGTCCAGGTAGTCCACGATGGTGCCGTTGCACAGGGTGCTGCCGGTGCAGAGCACCAGATCGGCCCAGGCCACCGTCTCCTCCCGGCACTTCTCTCCCGAGAGCACGGGGCAGCCGTCCTTCTCCTTGCCGATGTTGTCCGGGTTCAGGTCCAGCACCCGCAGGGGGAAGCGCTGGGAGAGGGCGCCGATGAGGGCGGGCTGGAAGCCCACCAGGGCGATCTTGGGGGCGCCGTAGGTCTCGGCCACCCAGTCGGCCATGTGCCGGGCGCAGAACTCCGGGCCGCCGTCCTTGCAGTGGACCGTGTTGTCGGCCCGGCCCAGGGCCTTCATCACCGCGTTGAGGGAGGCGATAAAGAGCCCCCGGGCGTGGGGGTCCCCCTCCAGATCCAGGGACAGGATGTCCCGGAGGGTGCCCTCAAACCGGGCCGGGGCGTCGGTGAAGGCCTGTCCCATGGCACCCCGGAAGGTGGCCATGAGCATGACCTCCTTTCCGGTGAGGATGGGGAAATCGGTGCGCTGGGTGTGGCCGATGGCCTCCTCGGGGGTGAGGCCCCGGGCGTTGATCTCCACCCGCTCGGCCTCCATTCCCTCCTCCGCCAGTACCCCCTCCAGGGAGCGGCGGAGGGTCTTATAGAGCTCCTTTGACGTCATAGATAGTCGCTTCCTTTCCGTCCGGCCAGGCGGCTCACCCCCTGCACCGACAGGGAGAGGAGCAGGAGGAGGAGCGCCGTGGCCAGCGCCAGATCATTCTCGCCCGTGGAGATGTGGAGATAGATGCTCCCGGGCAGGGTTTCCGTCTTCATCCGGGTCACCCCCACCAGCATGAGGGTGGCCCCAAACTCCCCGATGCCCCGGCTCCAGGCCAGCAGCACCGCCGAGGCAAGGCTGGGCACGCACAGGGGGAGGGTCACATACCGGAAGGCCTGCATCCGGGTGGCCCCCAGAGTCTGGGCGGTGAGGGGGAGCTCCGGGTCCACCCGCTCAAAGGCCTCGGCGGCCAGGTGGATCACAAAGGGCAGGTTGATGAGCAGGTGGACGGCCACGATCCCCTTGGGGTCAAAGACGATGCGCAGCCCCAGCTCCTTGAGGGCCTTCCCGGCGGGGGAGGACCACACCGTCAACAGGCACAGACCCAGCACCAGATAGGGTAAGGACAGGGGGAGCTCCAGCACCGCCCGGGCCAGTCCCCGGCCGGGCAGCTCCCGGCAGGCGAGCAGGTAGGCGCAGGGGATGCCGATGAGCACGCACAGCAGGGTGGACACCGTGGTGGTCCACAGGCTCAGCCACAGGGCAAAGCGGGTCTCCCGCTGCCCCAGGGCCTCCCCCAGATGGGGCAGTCCCCCGGCCACCACCGCCCACAGGTTGACCGCCACATACCCCAGCACCGCCAGCAGCAGCACCAGGCTCACCCACTCCAGGGGGTGAAAGGGGGTCTTACTCCGCCAGCTCATAGCCGCAGCCGGTCCAGATGGAGCGGGCCGTCTCCCCGGCCAGGAACTCCTCCAGGGCATCGGCGGCCTCCGGGGCGTCCGAGCAGGTCAGCCGGGCGGCAGGGATGGTCTTGATGTAGGCTTCCATCTCCTCGCTGGGCACGATCTCGGCCTCCCCCTCCTTCACATTCTCCTTCCACACCACCACCGCGTCGCACTCATCGGCGGCCAGGGCGGTGGTCATGGCGGGGGCGGTGGTGGTCTGGGAGACGATGTCCACCTGATCGGTCAGGCCGAAGTCGGCAAAGACCTGCTTAGCGATCTTTCCGATGGGGGTGGCCTCCGGGTCACCGATGACCACCCGCACCCCCTCCCCGGCCAGGTCGGCGGGGGAGGCGATCCCCTTGGGATTGCCCGTCTGCACCGCGATCACCGGGATGTGTCGCACCAGAGGGGTGGAGTCCTCCACCAGCTCGGCCACGGGCTTGACCTCCTGTTCCGAGCCGGCAATGAAGAAATCTCCCTCCTGGGCGGTGTTGATCTGGGTCTGGATCTGGGCGGCGTTGGCATAGGTCACCTCCACCGTGCAGCCGGTCTCCTCCTCAAAGGCCTGGGCGATGGCGGAGAAGGGCTCCTTCATGCCCGCCCCGCAGAAGATGAGCAGGCTGTGCCCCTCCAGGCTCTCCCCGGCGGGAGAGGCCGTGGGCGTGGCGGCCGGCGTGGCGGGCACGGTGGACGGCGTTGGGGAAGCGGCCTGGGCGGTGAGGTATTTCAGGATGCGCGCCCGGGCGCTCTTCACCGAGAGAGCGTCGATCTTGTAGTATTTCTTCATGTTCTGGTTGCCCACGAAGAAGAGGAGGTTCTCCAGCAGGGCCAGCCGCAGCTCCACCGGCAGCCCCTCCCCCCGCAGCTCCTCCCAGGGCACCCACCACACCCGGCAGGGGCTCTGGGTGTAGACCGTGTAGGGACAGGTGCGCCGTGGGGTGCACAGCACCTCTCCCGCCACCAGATAGCCGGGCAGGAGCTGCTGGTAGAGAAATTCCGCCCCGTTCTCCTCCAGCTTGGCCGCCCGCATGGTCCCCTCCAGCAAGATCCCCAGGCGGGCGAGGGTCTCCCCCGCCTGGATCACGATGCGCCCGGCGGGGAGTTCCTCCACGGTACCCGCCAGCCGCTCCAGGGCCGCGCCCGCCGCGCCCCGGAACAGGACGCACTCCTTCAATTGCTCCAGATCCTCCACAAAACCGCCCTCCTCCGGCGTTTGGATAAAACAAAAAGCGACTTGTCGAAACAAGTCGCTTTTCTGTATGGTTGCGGGAGTAGGATTTGAACCTACGACCTCCGGGTTATGAGCCCGACGAGCTACCAAGCTGCTCTATCCCGCGATATGGTGCCGGAGACCGGGATCGAACCGGCACGGGATTTGAGTCCCACAGGATTTTAAGTCCCGGGCGTCTGCCAATTCCGCCACTCCGGCGTTCCAGTCTCGTGCACTTCCTGAGTGCTCAATTAGAATACCACACCCATCTGTGGATGTCAAGCTTTTTTTCCAACTTTTTTTCCGTCCCCCTTAGACACATTTTGAAACGGGAAACGCATATACTGGTCTGTACGTCCCATGGACGCCCGATTCCAGACCCAGAGAAAGGAGGAGCCCTCATGCCCGATCCCGATCCCCGCCCCGTTCCGCCCGCCGCCCCGCCCAGGGAGGATGTGGACGATCTCATCTTCCGTACCGAGCCCACCGGGCCGGACTGGCTGGTCAGCCAGCGCTGAATAAGGTACTCTTTTTGCGGATTATTCACAGTTTTACTTTACATCTCGCTGTTTCTTGTATATAATAGGAAAGCTAAACCATCATCAAATAGTGAGAGTGTGTATCATGCTTCAATTTGACGAATATAAGGTAAAACTGAATAACATCGTGCCCGACCTGGACGATCTGGACCAGGCCCTGGGGCTGGAGGCCGCCGCCCGTGAGGTGGAGATGCTCGAGTCGGAGAGCGCCTCCGACGGTTTCTGGAACAACCTGGAGAAGGCCCAGAAGGTCCAGCAGCGCATCTCCCAGCTCAAGAGCAAGCTGGAGGGCCAGGAGCGCCGCCGGAATGAGTGGTCCGACCTGATGACCCTGTGCGAGATGGGCAATGAGGAGGAGGACGACTCCCTCCTGCCCGAGCTGGAGGAGGGCTTTGCCAAGCTGGAGGCCGACATCGAGGAGGCCCGCCTCTCCTCCCTGCTCACCGGGGAGTATGACAACTCCAACGCCATCCTGACCATCCACGCCGGCGCCGGCGGCACCGAGGCCCAGGACTGGGCCCAGATGCTCTACCGGATGTACACCCGCTGGGCCGAGCGCCACGGCTATGCCTGCAAGACCATGGACTATCAGGACTGTGAGGAGGGCGGCATCAAGAGCGCCACCATCACCATCTCCGGCGAGAACGCCTACGGCCATCTGAAGAGCGAGCACGGCGTGCACCGTCTGGTGCGCGTCTCCCCCTTCGACGCCCAGGCCCGCCGTCAGACCTCCTTCTCCGCGGTGGAGGTCATGCCCGAGCTCCCGGACGACGTGGAGGTGGACATCCGTCCCGAGGACATCGAGATGCAGGTCTACCGCTCCTCCGGCGCGGGCGGCCAGCACGTCAACAAGACCTCCTCCGCCGTGCGCCTGATCCACAAGCCCACCGGCGTGGTGGTCTCCTGCCAGACCGAGCGCAGCCAGTTCCAGAACCGGGACAACTGTATGCGGATGCTCCGCTCCCGCCTGGTGCAGCTCAAGATGGAGGCCCATCTGGAAAAGATCTCCGACATCAAGGGCGTACAGCTCAAGATCGAGTGGGGCAGCCAGATCCGCTCCTACGTCTTCATGCCCTACCAGCTGGTGAAGGACAACCGCACCGCCTATGAGACCAGCAACATCAACGCGGTCATGGACGGCGACATCGACGGTTTCATCAACGCCTATCTGAAGGCCAGCGCCACCGGCAACTGGGCCACGAAATAAGCAGACAAATCCCCCCATCCCCGCTCCTCCTGGGAGCGTTCGGGATGGGGGGATTTCGTTTTTATTTCCTATCCGCGAATGGTCGGATCGAGCTCGTTCAGGATGACGCCGTCCCATGAAGCCCTTGCCGAACATTCTCTGTCATAGTACATCCACCTTTCTCTGCTTTTTATGAGGATAGACGAAACATATTTCAACTGGTTCCATTTTTGCAGGGGATTCGTATGGATGAAGGAAGCCCTCCCTATGGCGAAGAATCCTGAGGCATTTTACGCTGCGCCATAACCGGAAAAACAGCGTGTGTACTGCCCTGTTTGGGTACGCTCTCCCCCGCCGCGCAATGCGCGGCGGGTCTTTTTTCTGCCACCCGTTACAGCTTTGGGAAAAAGATAGAAAATTGTATTGGGGAGTGCTTGTATTCTCGTTACCAGTTTGTTACTATTAGAGATGTCGAAGGGTCCCGGTAAGATCCGGGGCACAATAAGACGAAAGGTGGAATGTCTGAAATGAAACAGAGCAAGAAGCTTCTTTCGCTGTCTCTGGCGGCAGCCATGACCATGGGTCTGGCCGCGCCCGCCATGGCCGCGGAAGAGACGGTCAAGCCTGAGGAGGGCAAGATCGTCATTCTCCACACCAACGATGTCCATTGCCAGATCGACCAGGCAAAGGGCGAGGACGGCGCAGTCACCAATCTGGGCTACGCCGGCGTGGCCGCCTACAAGGCGGAGATGGAGGCCCAGTACGGCGCCGAAAACGTCACTCTGGTGGACGCGGGCGACGCCATTCAGGGCGGCCCCATCGGCACCCTGTCCAAGGGTTCCTACATCGTGGACATCATGAACCAGGTGGGCTATGATCTGGCCATCCCCGGCAACCATGAGTTCGACTACGGTATGGAGAATTTCCTCACCCTGGCCAAGGACAAGGCCGAGTACTCCTATCTCTGCTGCAACTTTACCGACCTGAACGGCAAGGCCGTGCTGGACGCCTACAAGCTGGTGGATTACGGCGACGTGACCGTGGGCTATGTGGGCATCGACACTCCCGAGTCCTTCACCAAGTCCACTCCCACCTACTTCCAGAACGACAAGGGCGAGTACATCTACAGCTTCTCCCAGGGCAATGAGGGCAAGGACCTCTACGCCGCCGTGCAGAAGGCTGTGGACGACGCCACCAAGGCCGGCGCCGACTACGTGGTGGCCCTGGGCCACCTGGGCAACGAGGGCTCCACCGACGTGTGGACCTCCAAGTCCGTCATCGCCAACACCACCGGCATCGATGTGTTCATCGACGGCCACTCCCACGAGACCTATGACGAGACCGTCAAGAACAAGGACGGCGAGGAGGTCACCCTGGCCCAGACCGGCACCAAGCTGGCCAACCTGGGCAAGGTGGTCATCGACACCAAGACCGGCGACGTGACCACCGAGCTGGTCTCCGGCTATGACAAGCAGGACGCCGACACCGCCGCCTTCGTGGCCAAGGTGAACGACGAGTTCTCCGGCGTGCTCCAGAAGGTCGTGGCCAAGTCCGACGTGGCCCTCACCACCAAGGACCCCGCCACCGGCAACCGCGCCGTGCGCAACGCCGAGACCAACCTGGGCGACCTGTGCGCCGACGCCTACCGCGTGATGCTGGGCGCTGACGTGGCCTTCGTCAACGGCGGCGGCGTGCGCGCCGACATCGACGCGGGCGACATCACCTACGAGGACATCATCAATGTCCATCCCTTCGGCAACGAGGCCTGCCTGGTGGAGACCACCGGCCAGGACATCCTGGATGCTCTGGAGATGGGCGCCCGCCTGTATCCCGAGGAGAACGGCGGCTTCCTGCAGGTCTCCGGCCTGACCTACACCATCGATCCCTCCGTCCCCTCCGGCGTGGTCCTCAGCGATGAGGGCGAGTTCGTCAAGGTGGAGGGCGCCTACCGGGTCAACAACGTCATGGTGGGCGGCGAGCCTCTGGACGTGAACAAGACCTACACCCTGGCTTCCCACAACTACATGCTCAAGAGCGGCGGCGACGGCTTTGTGATGTTCAAGGACGACAAGCTGCTCAAGGACTCCGTCATGATCGACAACGCCGTGCTCATCAACTACATTGTGGACGAGCTGGGCGGCGTGGTGAGCGACGCCTACGCCGATCCCAAGGGCGACGGCCGCATCACCGTCAAGGAGGGCACTGCTGTGCAGCCCGCCCCCACCTTCACCGACGTGGCCGAGAATGCCTGGTACGCCCCCGCGGTCTCCTATGTGACCTCTGAGGGCATCATGAACGGCACCAGCAAGACCACCTTCGGTCCCACCGGCACCGTGACCCGCGGCATGGTCTATCAGACCCTGTACAACATGGCCGGCAAGCCCGCTGTGACTGAGCCCGCCACCTTCACCGACGTCTCCGGCAAGTGGTATGCGGACGCTGCCGCCTGGGCCGAGGACGAGGGCCTCACCACCGGCGTGAGCAAGGGCGTCTTTGGCGGCGAGAGGGCCATGACCCGCCAGGAGCTGGCCAAGGTCTTTGCCGACTACGCTGCCCAGAACTGCATCCTGCCCACCGAGAGCGCTGACCTGAGCACCTACTCCGACGCCGACGCCGTGGCCGCCTGGGCCAAGGAAGGCGTGGAGGACGCCGTGGCTCTGGGCATCCTCTCCGGCAACAAGGGCAAGCTCAATCCCACCGGCACCGCTCAGCGCGCCGAGCTGGCTCAGATCCTCAAGAGCTTTGACGCGCTGGAGCCCACCTACACCGAGACTGTGGTCTCCATCCCCGTGGCGGCTCAGGACGGCATCCCCGCCCATGACATCCCCGCCACCGTCACCATGCCCACCGCCGCCTCCAAGGACGCCAAGGTCCCCGGCGTGGTCATGCTCCACGGCACCGGCTCCAACCGTGAGGAGGCCGGCAACGGCTACGCCATGGCCGCTCCCGTGATGGCCACTCAGGGCATCGCCACCATCCGCATCGACTTCATGGGCAACGGCGAGTCCAAGGCTGACTATGTCAACTACAACAACACCTCCGCCGTGATCGACGCCAAGGCCGCCGCCGACTACCTGGCCGGTCTGGAGACCGTGGACGCCTCCAACCTGGGCGTCATGGGCTGGAGCCAGGGCGGCACCGACGCCCTGCTGGCCGCCGAGGCCCATCCCGACACCTTCAAGGCCGTGGTCACCTGGTCCGGCGCCCTCTACCTGGGCATGACCGAGGACGAGGACTTCCAGGCCGCCTACGAGACCGCCAAGAAGGACGGCTACTATGAGCAGACCTACGACTGGCGCGAGCCCCTGCACATCGGCGAGCGCTGGTACAAGGAGATCGCTGAGACCGACATGCTGAAGGTCACCGCCGGCATCAAGGCTCCCATCCTGGCCATCAACGGCAAGAACGACACCACGGTCACCCCCGACAACGCCGAGAAGATCGTGGAGGCCTCTGCCAACGATGCCAGCGAGGTGCTGCTGGTGGACAACTGCGACCACACCTACAATGTGTTCTCCGGTGACTTCACCGCTCTCTTCCAGACGGTGGACGCCACCATCGCCTTCTTCCAGGCTCAGCTCATCCCCGCCGCTGCGGACGCTGCCGCCTGATCCAACTGCATCTTACCCAGTCTGCGGGGCCGGCCGAAGGGCCGGCCCCCTTTTGTCCCCACTTGATTAACGGAAAGGTATGTGAATCAGCCATGAAAAAAACGCTCACCCTGGCCCTGACCGGCGCCCTGGTCCTCTCTCTGGCTGCCCCCGCTCTGGCAGCGGAACCGTCCGCCTTTACCGATGTGGCGGAAAAAGCCTGGTATGCTGACGCGGTCTCCTATGTGACCGCCGAGGGCATCATGAGCGGCACGGGCAAGACCACCTTCTCCCCTGCCGCCACCGTGACCCGCGGCATGGTCATCCAGACCCTCTACAACCTGGCGGGCGCCCCCGCCGTGGACGCCAAGACCTCCTTCACCGATCTGGACGGCAAGTGGTACGGCACCGCCGCCGTCTGGGCCGAGCAGGAGGGCCTGGCCGCCGTCCCCGCCGACAAGACCTTTGCCGGGGACCGGACCATCACCCGGGCCGAGCTGGCCGTCCTGCTCTCCCGCTATGCCGCCCTCACCGGCGTCTCCAGCGAGGAGGGGGCATGGCCATGCGGGAGGCCCCCGACTATGACCAGATCCCATCCTGGGCGCTGGAGGGGATGAGCTTCTGCTACTACGCAGACATCCTCAAGGGTGACAGCCGTGGGTACCTCAACCCCAACGGGGCCGCCCAGCGCGCCGAGCTGGCCCAGATCCTCATGCAGTTCTCCTCCCTCACCCAGACGGAGGCCCCCGAACCCATGTCGGGCGCCGTCCGGGAGATCGAGAAGTACGGCCATGCGGTGCTGGACATCTCCATCGCCGACTTTGAGAAGGCCGGCTTTGCTCTGGGGGACACGGTGGACGTGGTCTTTGACAACGGCTACACCCTCTCCGGCATCCCCTACTTCAACGGCTACTACGTGGACAAGGGAGAGGCCATGCTCCGGGCCTATCCCGGCGACACCTACCTGGCCGTGTGCATCAACTACGGCAAGCTCAACGAGACCGCGGGTGTGCAGGTGGGCAGCACCGCCACCATCTCCCTGGCCCAGAAGGGCGCCGAGAGGGACACCCAGGAGCTCAACTCCCTGGTCTACACCGATGAGCGCTCCGACTACTCCAGTGACGCCGTCTTTGCCAACTTCCGGGCCGTCACCGTGGGCGACATCGCCGAGGGTGCTCTCTACCGCTCGGCCAGCCCGGTGAACAACGAGCACGGCCGTGCCTCCTACGCCGACGCCCTCATCCAGAAGGCCGGGGTCAAGACCGTCCTCAATCTGGCCGACCACAAGGAGGACATCGACGGCTATCTGGCCGCGGAGGACTTCGCCTCTCCCTACTACAAGAGCCTCTATGAGGCGGGCAGTGTCATCCCCCTGGGCATGCCGGTGGACTACTCCTCCGAGAGCTTCGGCGCGGATCTGACCGCCGGACTGGCCAAGCTCTCCCAGCAGCCCGGCCCCTATCTGGTCCACTGCACCGAGGGCAAGGACCGGGCCGGCTTCACCTCCGCCCTGCTGGAGTGCCTGATGGGCGCCAGCCTGGACGAGGTGGTGGCCGACTACATGGTCTCCTATGAGAACTACTACGGCGTCACCCAGGCGGGCCAGCCGGAAAAATACCAGCTCATCGTGAAGAACAACATTCTGGACATGCTGCGCACCATCGCCGGTGTGGAGAAGGACGCCGATCTCTCCGGCGTGGATCTCCAGGCCGCTGCGGAGGACTACCTCACCGGCTTCGGTATGACGGCCGAGCAGCTCACCGCCCTCAAGACCAATCTCTCCACCCCCGCCTCCCACTGATGGAACCAAGATGTATGGAAATGAAAGGTATGTGAAACAGCCATGAAAAAGCCTCTTTCCCTGGCGCTGACCGGCGCCCTGGCACTCTCTCTGACCGCCCCCGCTCTGGCGGCTGAGGTTGCCGCCTTCACCGACGTGGCCGAAAACGCCTGGTACGCCGAAGCGGTCTCCTATGTGACCGCCGAGGGCATCATGAGCGGCACCGGCAAGACCACCTTCTCCCCCGCCGGCACCGTCACCCGCGGCATGGTCTACCAGACCCTCTACAACCTGGCCGGCAAGCCCGCCGTGGCCGAGAAGGCCACCTTCACCGATGTCTCCGGCACCTGGTACGCCGACGCCGCCGCCTGGGCTGAGGACGAGGGCCTCACCACCGGCGTGAGCAAGGGCGTCTTTGGAGGCGAGCGCTCCATGACCCGCCAGGAGCTGGCCAAGGTCTTTGCCGACTACGCCGCCTCCAAGGGGGTCAATGCCGCCAATGCCGATCTGAGCACCTACGCCGACGCTGACGCCGTGGCCGCCTGGGCCAAGGACGGCGTGGAGCGGGCCGTGGCTCTGGGCATCCTCTCGGGCAGCCAGGGCAAGCTCAATCCCACCGGCACCGCCCAGCGCGCCGAGCTGGCCCAGATCCTCATGACCTTTGACGGCCTCACCGCCGAGACCCCCGCCGAGGACTACATCGCCGCCCATGCCGATGACTTCTTCCTCACCGGTAAGACCGAGTATGCCATCCAGGGCATGATGGTCTCCAAGGACACCTCCTTCCACAACGATCTGGAAAATGTGGACTACACCGCCACCGACGACGGGGTGAGCGTGGTCCTCAAGGGCACCGTGGGTGAGCAGTGGATCGCCAAGCTGGACAAGGTCCTCAAGACCTACACCAAGGCTGACGGCTCCGCCCTCACCGCCGAGGACTTCACCGGCAGCAAGGACACCTTCATCGACCTCAAGACCAAGGCTGAGCCCGACACCAACTTCGCCTGCTTCGTGCCCGCCGACGTGCGCCTCACCGTGAACACCGCCTGGGGCGATGTGCTCCACGTGAACGATCCCTCCTCCGAGCACGGCTACGGCGACTATCTGGTCTGCCCCAACAAGGACGGCAAGCCCGACTTCTCCGACGTGTGGGTGGTCAACGGCGCCGTGTTCGGCAGCACCTATGACGTGAGCCGCGGCCCCGTGGTGGGCCGTGTGGCCGCCGTGGAGAAGTACGGCAACCTGGACCTGGACATCAAGCCCGAGGCCCTCTACACCGCCGGCCTGGAGCTGGGCGACGTGCTGGACGTGACGGTCAACGGCGTGAGCCTGGCCATCCCCTTCTGCACCGCCTACAGCGATGTGAATACCGGTGAGACCGTGGTGCGCGACAACCAGGAGAGCGACCTGCTGGTGGTGGCCATCAACATGGGCAACTTCGCCGAGACCTACCACGTGGACGAGGGGGATGTGGTCTCCTTTGCACTGGCCGAGAAGGCGGGTTACCTGGGCCAGTATCAGGCCCACCAGCTCCAGCGCACCAATGAGCGCAAGGACTATTCCTCCGACGAGGTCTTTGCCAACTTCCGCCCCGTGGTGATGGGTGACATCGCCGAGGGCGTGCTCTACCGCACCAGCAGCCCCGTGAACCCGGAGATCGGCCGTGCCTCCTATGCCGACGACCTCATCGAGAAGGCCGGTATCCAGACCGTCATCAACCTGGCCGACGATGACGCGGCCATCCAGGGCTACTTTGCTGCCGAGGGCTTCGACTCCCCCTACTACAAGGGCCTCTATGAGGGCGGCCATGTGATCGCCCTGAACATGGGCGTGGACTACAAGTCCCAGGACTTCCAGTCCAAGCTCAAGAGCGGCCTGGAGTTCCTCATCGCCAACAAGGGTCCCTATGCCTTCCACTGCAACGAGGGCAAGGACCGTGCCGGCTTCACCGCCATCCTGCTGGAGTCCCTGATGGGCGCCACCCAGGAGGAGATCGTGGCCGACTACATGGTCTCCTATGAGAACTACTACCACGTGCAGAAGGGTTCCGAGCAGTACAAGCTCATCGCCCAGGTGGCCGAGGGCATGCTCCGGGATATGGCCGGTCTGGAGAAGGACGCCGACCTCTCCAAGGTGGACCTGTCCAAGGCCGCGGAGGACTACCTCCTGGGCATTGGCCTGACCGCGGACCAGATCACCGCCCTCAAGACCAACCTCTCCACCCCCATCGTCGGGTCAAAGTCCGTACCGTTCCCCCAGGCCTAACGGCCAGGGCTCACTTCACTCCCTTGCCCCTCCTCTCCCAAACAAACCCGCTTCGCTGGGCTTCGTTTGGGTTCCCGGGCGGGCCACTCACTTGCAGCCTTAAGGGCCGCCCCGCAGCAAGCGGGGCGGCCCTTTTCCCGGTGCAAAATGGGGGTTCCCCTTTGGGGCAGTTTGTAGTATGATGGCATTGTAACCAAAGTCATTTTCGAATATTGTTTATTTTTCAGACAGATACTACAAACCACAGGACAAGGAGGCTTATGCTATGGTCATCGGCGTGGTGAAAGAGATCAAGAACCGGGAATTTCGAGTGGGCCTGACCCCGGGCGCGGTCAGCTCCTTTACCCGGGCGGGGCACCGGGTGCTGGTGGAGCGGGGGGCCGGACTGGGGGCCGGCTTTTCCGACGAGGAATATGTGCAGGCCGGGGCCGAGCTGACCGACGGCGCCGCCCCGGTGTGGGCGCAGGCCGGGATGATGGTCAAGGTCAAGGAGCCCATCCCCAGCGAGTACGGCTATTTCCGTCCGGGCCAGATCCTCTTCACCTACCTCCACCTGGCGGCCGACCAGCCCCTCACCCAGGCCCTGCTGGACGCCCAGGTGAAGGCGGTGGCCTATGAGACCATCGTGGGCCGGGACGGCTCCCTCCCCTGTCTGGCGCCCATGAGCGAGATCGCCGGGCGGATGTCCATTCAGGAGGGGGCCAAGTACCTGGAGAAGACCTACGGCGGCCGGGGCGTCCTCCTCTCGGGCGTGCCCGGGGTGGAGCGGGGCAACGTGGTCATTCTGGGCGGCGGTACCGTGGGTGCCAACGCCTGCAAGATGGCGGTGGGCCTGGGGGCCAATGTGACGGTGCTGGACGTGAATCTGGCCCGCCTGGCCTACCTGGACGACATCTTCCCCCGGCAGATCACCACCCTCTTCAGTACGCCCGATAACATCCGCCGCTCCATCGCCCAGGCCGACCTGGTGGTGTGCGCGGTGCTCCTCCCCGGCCGGGCGGCCCCCAAGCTCATCCGCCGGGAGGATCTGGCGGTGATGAAGCCGGGGGCGGTGCTGGTGGACGTGGCGGTGGACCAGGGCGGCTGTGCCGAGACCACCCACCCCACCACCCACGACGATCCCATCTTTACGGTGGACGGCGTGGTCCACTACTGTGTGGCCAACATCCCCGGTGCGGTGGCCCGCACCTCCACTCTGGCCCTGGTCAACGCCACCCTCCCCTACGGTCTGGCTCTGGCGGAACGGGGCGTGGAGGAGGCCTGTCGGGCCGACGCCGGCCTTCTGGCGGGCGTGAACTGCTACGCCGGACGGTGTACCTGCCGGGGCGTGGCGGAGGCTCTGAACCTGCCCTACACCCCGCCGGAGACCCTGTTCTAAATTTTGGTCCCCCGCCTCTTTACCGAGGCGGGGGACTCTTTTGTTTTTCCTGCTCTTGCCAAGGACAGGCCTTCATGCTAAAATGAACTCGTTCGTTTATCCCTTTCACCGCTTCCCCTCTCCGGGGCCGGTGCCGCTCCTATCCATCCCACGACCGAACCGAAAGGGGAAATCCGCCATGATGTACTACATTGAAAGTCCCAGCAACGACCCCCACTTCAACCTGGCTCTGGAACAGTATGTCTTTGACCAGCTGGACCAGACCCACGACTATTTCATGCTTTGGCAAAACGACAACGCCATCATTGTAGGCAAGCACCAGAACACCCTGGCGGAGATCAACGCCGCCTATGTGAAGGAGCACAATATCCACGTGGTCCGGCGGCTCTCGGGGGGCGGCGCGGTCTACCACGATATGGGCAACATCAATTTCACCTTTATTGCCGACACGGGGGACGCCTCCAAGTTCGACTTCTCCACCTTCTGCCGCCCGGTGGTGAAGGCCCTGCACAGCATCGGCGTCCCGGCGGAGATCAACGGCCGCAACGACATGACTCTGGACGGGAAGAAGTTCTCGGGCAACTCCCAGTACATGAAGCACGGCCGGGTCATGCACCACGGCACCCTCATGTTCCACTCCGATCTGGAGGTGGTGAGCCAGGCTCTGGCGGTCTCCAAGGACAAGATCGAGTCCAAGGGCCTCAAGTCGGTGCGCAGCCGGGTGACCAACATCAAGCCCTATGTGCAGGAGGACATCACCACCGCCGACTTCTTCCGCATCCTGCGGGAGTTCATGTTTGAGGAGTATCAGCTCCAGCCCTATGTCCTCACGGAGGAGGACCTGGCCGCGGTGCGGGAGCTCCAGCACCAGGTCTACGACCAGTGGGAGTGGAACTTCGGCCGCTCTCCCGCCTGCCAGATCCAGAAGGAGCGGCGGGTAGAGGGCTGCGGCAAGCTGGAGATCCACATGGACGTGGCCCGGGGTGGGGACATCACCGCCCTCTCCTTCTACGGAGACTACTTCGGCAACGGGGACGGCCAGGAGCTGGCCGGACGGCTCATCGGGGTCCCCCTGGAGGAGTCGGCCCTCCGCGCCGCCCTGGAGGGTGTGGACATCGGCCACTACTTCAACGCCATGGATCTGGATACCTTCCTGTCCATCCTGCTCCAGTAAGCCCCACGGTCGGAGGATTATGCGCATCTCACACCGGAAGCCCACGTGAAAAGGAGGCAGCGCCATGAAACACATTCGATCCATCCTGTGTCTCTTCCTGGTTCTCTTCGCTTTGGCTGCATGCAGCCCCGCAAGGAAGGACCCTCTGCACCTGGGGATCAACGCGGTCATCACCCGGATCGACGCCGCAAATGAGACCATTACCGTCCGGGACAGTGACGAAGGCGGACCTTTGGGAGAGGCCTGCTCCATCGACTGCTCGGAAATCTTCCTCATCTATTGCAACTATGAGACCGGCGATGTGAAGGACATCTCCTTTGCGGATTTACAAGTTGGGGACGAGGTCCTTCTGAGTGTCCGAGAGTCGGTCCTGGATGCCTTCCAGGCCGGGGAAGGCGGGGAGAGCACCCTCCAGATCGAGCAGCTGCAATTGGGTACACAGAGACTTGAATGATGCGCAAGTTCCGGCAACAGAACGCAAACCTCCCCTGCCTATCGGGCAGGGGAGGTTAATCTGTGGGTAATGTGCATTTCTGCGCTTTGTCCGCAGCGCCTCGCAGAGTTCCGCCGTCCGCAGACGGCGGAAGAAGGTCCAAATCCGTTTTTTTGAGGACATGTGCCTCGAAAAAACACTTCTCAGCCCACAAGCGCGCGCGCTTTGCGCGTGCGACGCAGGGGGCTGCATCCCCTCTCAAAAATGCCTGCATTTTTGAGAAGCGTGTCGAAGTCTCTCGACACGCGAAAAATCCCCTGCCCGATGGGCAGGGGATTTTTTCAGCTCTCTTACACCAGCTGGACGATCGCCATCTCGGCGGCGTCGCCGCGGCGGGGGCCGATCTTCACGATACGGGTGTAACCGCCGTTACGCTCGGCGTACTTGGGGCCGATCTCGTCGAACAGCTTCTTGGCCACATCCTCCTTGGTGATGAAGGCGAGGGCCTGACGGTAGCTGGCCAGGTTGTTCTTCTTGGCCAGGGTCACCATCTTCTCAGCCAGAGGGGCCACTTCCTTGGCGCGGCTCAGGGTGGTCTTGATCTGACCGTTCTCCAGCAGGTAGGTGGTCATAGCGCGCAGCATAGCCATACGCTGATCGGTGGGACGGCCCAGTTTACGATGTCCGGACATATCAGTCAACTCCTATCGGTATTTCGCGCGGCGAAATCCAGTGTAAATTCGTCCTGAGGGACCCTTGGGTCCCGCCGGGAAGCGCCCCGCCGGAGCGGGGCATCACCATTGGCGTATCCGGGAGGGGACGTTACATGCCCCCGGACTGCTTCCCTGATCCGCCTGTTTGTCAGGCTGGAATCAGTTGTTCTCCTCGCTGGCCAGGGACAGACCCATCATGGCCAGCTTGTTGATGACCTCTTCCAGGGACTTGCGGCCCAGGTTGCGCACCTTCATCATCTCGTCCTCGGTCTTGGAGATCAAGTCCTCGACGGTGTTGATGTTGGCACGCTTGAGGCAGTTGAAGGAACGGACGGAGAGGTCCAGCTCCTCGATGGTCAGCTCCAGCACCTTGTCGCGCTGCGCCTCGCTCTTCTCCACCACGGTGGACTTGGAGCCCATGGTCTCAGAGAGATCGGTGAAGAGGACGAAGTGATCGCACAGGATGCGGGCGCCCAGGCTGACAGCGTCCCGGGCGGTGATGGTACCGTTGGTCCACACCTCCAGGGTCAGCTTGTCAAAGTCGGTCTGATCGCCCACACGGGTGGGCTCCACGGTGTAATTGACCTTACGCACCGGGGTATAGATGGAATCCACCGGGATCAGACCGATAACGGTCTGAGCAGGCTTATTCCGGTCGGCGGGCACATAGCCGCGGCCGTGGGAGAGCGTCAGCTCCATGTTCAGGCTGGCGTCGGGACCCAGGGTCGCAATGTGGAGGTCGGGATTGAGGACCTCCACCTCGCCGTCGGCCTTGATATCCCCGGCGGTGACTTCGCACTCACCGCTGGCCTCGATGTAGACCGTCTTGACGCCTTCGCAGTGGAGCTTGGCGATGATGTTCTTCACGTTGAGAACGATCTCGGTCACATCTTCCTTGATGCCGGGGATGGTGGTGAATTCGTGCTGCACACCGGCGATCTTGATGGAGGTGACCGCCGTGCCAGGCAGAGAAGAGAGCAGGATGCGGCGCAGGGAGTTACCCAGCGTGGTGCCGTAACCGCGCTCCAGGGGCTCGACCACGTACTTGCCGTAGGAGCCGTCTCCCGGATTCTCTACACATTCAATGCGCGGCTTCTCGATTTCTACCATGTGTTACCCTCCTTTTCGCAGCGGCGGGCCGGGCAGCCCGCCGCCTGGTTTTACAGCTCACCAATAATCGAGGGTACGCGCTCTCTTACTTGGAGTACAGCTCGACGATCAGGTGCTCCTCGATGGGCAGATCCACGTCCTCGCGGACAGGCATCTTGGTGACGGTGCCCTTCAGGGAGTTCTTCTCGCGCTCCAGCCACTGGGGCAGCAGCACGGCGGGGGCGTCCTCGCCGGTCAGGCGCTTGAACTTCACGGAGGAACGGCTGGCCTCGCGGACCTCGATCACATCGCCGGCCTTCACCAGGAAGGAGGGGATGTCCACGCGCTGACCGTTGACGGTGAAGTGGCCGTGGCTCACCAGCTGACGGGCCTCACGGCGGGTCATGGCGAAGCCCAGACGGTAGACCACGTTGTCCAGGCGGCGCTCCACCAGGACGAGCAGGTTCTCACCGGTCTTGCCGGGCATACGAGCGGCCTTCTCATAGTAGGAGCGGAACTGCTTCTCCATGATGCCGTAAACGAACTTGACCTTCTGCTTCTCAGACAGCTGCAGAGCGTACTCGCTCTTCTTCTTTCTCATCTGGCCGCCGGGATTGCGGTTGCTCTCCTTCTTGGCGTAGCCCATAGCGGCAGGAGAAATGCCCAGCGCACGGCAGCGCTTGGCGATAGGCTGCATATTCTTTGCCATTTGTACTTCCTCCTTCTCTTACACGCGACGACGCTTGGGCGGACGGCAGCCGTTGTGGGGGATGGGAGTCACGTCCTTGATCAGGGTGACTTCCAGGCCCACGGCCTGCAGGGCACGGATGGCAGCCTCACGGCCGGCGCCGGGGCCCTTCACGTAGACCTCGACGGTCTTCAGGCCGTGCTCCATGGCAGCCTTAGCGGCGGTCTCGGCAGCGGTCTGGGCGGCGAAGGGGGTGGACTTACGGGAACCGCGGAAGCCCAGGCCGCCGGAGGAGGCCCAGGACAGGGCGTTGCCGCCCATGTCGGTCACGGTAACCATGGTGTTGTTGAAAGAGGAGCGGATGTGCACCTGGCCCTTCTCAACGTTCTTCTTTTCGCGGCGCTTGCGCACCACTTTCTTGCCGTTCTTAGCAGCAGTAGCCATTGCTTATCCCTCCTTACTTCTTCTTGTTCGCGACGGTACGCTTGGGACCCTTGCGGGTACGGGCGTTGGTCTTGGAGCGCTGACCGCGGACGGGCAGGCCCTTGCGGTGACGCAGGCCACGGTAGCAGCCGATCTCGGTCAGGCGCTTGATGTCCATCGCCACATCGCGGCGGAGGTCGCCTTCCACAGTGTAGTTGTGCGCAATGCACTCGCGCAGCTTGGCCTCTTCCTCGTCGGTCAGGTCCTTCACGCGGGTGTCGGGGTTGATCCCGGTCTCAGCCAGGATCTTATTGGCGCTGGTGCGCCCGATGCCAAAGATATAAGTGAGGCCGATCTCGATCCGCTTATCCTTCGGCAGGTCAATGCCAGCAATACGTGCCATACTGTTTCAGCACCTCCTAATTAACCTTGTCTCTGCTTATGCTTGGGGTTTTCGCAAATAACCATGACTTTGCCCTTGCGCTTGATGACTTTGCACTTCTCGCACATGGGCTTCACGGACGGTCTAACTTTCATTTTAGTTACCTCCATCTGGTAGCCTGATGGCCCCGGCGGGGTGGGGGCAAGGCCCCTCGACTGCCGGTCGTTGTTCGGTACATGCGCGGACATGGGATCATGTCGCCGCGCGTTGTCACGCTATGGCGCCTGTTCGGGGCGCTTCGCGCTTCTTGTCACGCTATGGCGGCTGCGCGACGCCACACTACTTACCGCTCCGCGAAAAACACCTTGCGCCGTTGGCGCAACTGCTTTTTCGCCTGCGCGGTGCGCTGTGCGGCTGCTACGCACGCCTTCGCGCTTCGTTGTTTTACTTGCTTCGCCAGGTGATTCTTCCCCGGGTCACGTCGTAGGGAGACATCTGGACCGTCACCTTGTCGCCGGGCAGGATGCGGATGAAGTTCATCCGCAGCTTACCGGAGATGTGGGCCAGAATGATGTGGCCGTTTCCGATGTCCACGCGGAACGTGGTGTTGGGAAGGGACTCAACCACGACGCCCTCCACTTCGATCATATCGTCTTTTGCCAAAGCGTCATACCCTCCTTGATACAGCTCGGAAAGCGGCCAGCGCCCTCCGGAGTGCTCTGTCGGAAACCGTCTCGCCCAGGTGCACGCGCTGGATGGTGGGATTGAGGAAGGCTCCCCGGTTCTCCACCGAAACATGGCCCAGCTTCTTGCGCTTGGGTTTTGCGATTTTCCGTCTTTTACCGTCGGCCAGAAGGAGGAAGGAATCCTCCATTCCGACCACACAAAAGAGCTCGCCCTTGTCGTGACCAGCGGTGGACCGCACGATCCAGCCGGTATAATCGTACATAAGGCTCACTCTCCAGGACAGGTGAGCACTTCCGGCTCCCCGTCAGTGATGAGAATGGTGTTCTCATAATGGGCGGCCAGGGAGCCGTCAACGGTGACGGTGGTCCACTTGTCCTTCAGGACCTTGACGCGCCAGTCTCCGGCGCAGACCATAGGTTCGACCGCAAGGGTCATGCCCGGCTGGAGCCGGGGGCCATGGCCGGCGGGACCGAAGTTGGGGACCTCCGGGGCCTCGTGGAGCTTCATGCCCACGCCGTGGCCCACAAAGTCCCGCACCACCGAGCAGCCGTTCGCTTCCACGAACTGCTGTACGGCGTGGGAAATGTCATAGACGCGGTTGCCGGCCTTGGCCATCTTGAAGCCCTCCCAGAAGCTCTGTTCGGTCACTTCAATGAGGCGCTTTGCCTCTTCGGAGATCTCTCCGCAGGCAAAGGTAGCCGCACAGTCGCCGTGGAAGCCGTCGATGCAGGCCCCCACGTCCACGCTGACGATGTCGCCCTCCTGGAGCTTCCGGTGATCCGGAATACCGTGGATGACGACGTCGTTCACCGAGATACAGGCCGAACCGGGAAACCCGCCGTAGCCCAGAAAAGAGGGCTTGGCGCCCTGGCTCTCGATGAACTTGCGCACCGCGGTGTCGATCTCCAGCGTGGTGACGCCGGGCCGCACCAGGGTGCCGGCCAATGCGCGGGCCTGGGCGGTAATCCGCCCGGCCCTGCGCATCCGCTCGATCTCACGGGGGGACTTGAGGGAAATCATTTCCATCCGAGTCACTTCCCCAACAGTTTCATAATGGCCTCGTTGGTGGCCTCGATGCCGCCCAGATCGGGAACGTTCTGGAGCAGGCCCTTGGCCTGATAGTAATCCTTCAGAGGCTCGGTCTCCTGATGATAGACCTCCAGACGGTGCTTGACCGTCTCAGGCTGATCGTCCTTCCGCTGCTCCAGCGCGCCGCCGCACTTGTCGCACACGCCCTCGGTCTTGGGGGGCGCGGCCACAATGTGGTAGGTGGCGCCGCAGCCGTGGCAGGTCCGGCGGCCGGTCATACGGGCCTCGATGACGCTGTCGGCGATCTCCAGAGAGAGCACCACGTCAAAGTGGATACCGGCCTTGTCCAGGGCCTCGGCCTGGGCGATGGTGCGGGGCACGCCGTCCAGGATGTAGCCATTGGCGCAGTCGGCCTCGGCCAGCCGCTCCTGGATGATGCCAATGATGACCTCATCGGGAACCAGCTTGCCGGCCTCCATATACTCCTTGGCCTTCAGACCCACGGGCGTGCCGTTCTTCACGGCAGCGCGCAGGATGTTGCCGGTGGAGATGGTGGGAATGCCCAGCTTCTGGCTGATGATCTCAGCCTGGGTGCCTTTACCGGCGCCCGGGGCGCCCAACAGAATCAGCTTCATATCCGATACACCTCGATTATTCCAGGAAGCCCTTGTAATGCCGCATGAGCATCTGGGCCTCCATGGCCTTGGTGGTCTCCAGCGCGACGCCCACGACGATGATGACGGAGGTGCCGCCGATGGCCAGAGAGCTGTTGTTCACCAGCGCACCAGTCACGATGGGGGCGATGGCGATCACAGACAGGTAGATGGCGCCGAAGAAGGTGATCTTCCCCAGTACCTTCTGAATGAAATCAGCGGTGGGCTTGCCGGGCCGGAAGCCGGGCACGAAGCCGCCGTTCTTCTTCAGGTTGTTGGCCACTTCCACGGGGTTGAACTGCATGGTGGAGTAGAAGTAGCTGAAGCCGAGGATCAGCAGGAAATACACCACGATGTAGAACACGCTCGTGGTATCAAAGATCTGCAGGAAGGTATACCAGCCGGTGCCGGGGGTGCGGGAAGAGGGGACGAAAGCCCCGATGGTGGCAGGCAGGCTGGCGATGGCCTGGGCGAAGATGATGGGCATAACGCCGGTCATGTTCACCTTCAGGGGCAGATGGCTGGACTGGCCGCCGTACATCTTCCGGCCCACCACGCGCTTGGCGTACTGCACCGGGATGCGGCGCTCGGCATTCTGGATGAACACGATGAAGACCACCATGGCCAGCATACCGATCAGGATCGCCACGATGCCCACGGGATGGAGCCGGAAAGCTCCCTCGGTGGTGACACCGTTGGCCCAGTTCTGCACACCCACGATCATATAACGGACCATGGAGGGGCCGCGGGACAGGATGCCCGCAAACAGGATGATCGAGATACCGTTGCCGATGCCAAACTCGGTGATCTGCTCACCCAGCCACATGATGAAGGCGGAACCGGCGGTGAAGGACACGATGATCACGATGGCGGCCCACCAGCCGGGAACACCGGTGGTGTCCAGCACGCTCACGCCGCTGGAAGCGCCGGCCGTCTTGATCAGGGTGTAGTAGCCGAAGCCCTGCAGCACCGCGATGGCCACGGTGACATACCGGGTGATGGCGGCGATCTTCTTGCGGCCCTCCTCGCCGCCCTCCTTCTGGAGACGCTCCAGAGCGGGGATGGCGACGGTCAGCAGCTGCACGATAATGGAGCTGTTGATATAGGGCTGCACACCCAGGGCGAACACAGTCGCCTGGGAGAAGGCGGTGCCATTCATCGCGCCCAGCAGACCGAAGATGGTGCCGCTCATGGCGTTCATCTGATTGGCGAATACCTCTCCGTTCACGAAGGGAACGGGGACGGCAGAGCCCAGGCGGAAGACCAGCAGCGCGAAGATCACAAAGAGGAGCTTCTTACGCAGATCCGGGATCTTCCAGGCATTGCGTACGGTTTCGATCACTTAGATCACCTCGTACTTTCCGCCCGCCGCGACGATCTTCTCCTTCGCGGAAGCGGAGAACGCGGAGGCACGGACGGTGAGCTTCTTGGTCAGGGTCCCGTTGCCCAGGATCTTGACGCCGTGCTCACACTTGGAGAGGATACCCTTCTCCAGCAGGTCGCAGACATTGACGGTAGCGCCGTCCTCAAACTTGTTGAGAGCGGAGACGTTGATGGCCTCCAGGCGCTCGGCAAAGATGTTGTTGAAGCCGCGCTTGGGCAGACGGCGGGTCAGAGGCATCTGGCCGCCTTCGAAGCCGACGCGGACGCCGCCGCCAGAGCGAGCCCACTGGCCCTTCTGACCACGGCCGGCGGTGGTGCCGTTACCGGAACCCTTGCCGCGGCCCTTGCGGAAAGCCTTCTTCACAGAGCCGGGCGCGGGAGAAAGTTCATGCAGTTTCATATCGCGCACCTCCTTACTTTTCCTCGGTGACCTGGAGCAGGTAACCGATCTGAGCGATCTTGCCGCGGGTAGCGACATTGTCGGGCTGTACGGTGGTGTCGCCGATCTTACGCAGACCCAGAGCCTCGGCAGTCGCCTTATGCTTGGCGATGCGGCCGTTCAGGCTCTTGACCAGCTTGATGTTCATGTTAGCCATTGTGATCGGCCCTCCTTAACCTACGATCTCGCTGACGCTCTTGCCGCGGACGCGGGCCACTTCCTCGGGGCTGCGAAGAGCCTTCAGGCCCTCGAAGGTAGCGGAAACCACGTTCTGCGGGTTGTTGGAGCGCAGGCACTTGGCGCGGATGTCGTGGATGCCGGCGGCCTCCATGACAGCGCGGACGGGACCGCCGGCGATGATACCGGTACCGGGGGCAGCGGGCTTCAGGAGCACGCGGCCGGCGCCGAACTCGCCGATGACCTCGTGGGGAATGGTGGTGCCGGACAGGCTCACCGTGCACATGTTCTTCTTGGCATCCTCAATGCCCTTGCGGATCGCCTCGGGCACCTCAGCGGCCTTGCCCAGGCCGAAGCCCACGCGGCCCTTCTCGTCGCCCACGACCATGAGAGCGGCGAACTTGAAGATGCGACCGCCCTTGACGGTCTTGGAAACGCGGTTCAGAGAAACGAGCTTCTCGGTGAACTCGCTGGGTTCTCTTTCAAATCTAGCCATGTTCGTTATCTCCTCCCCTTAAAATTCGAGGCCGCCCTCGCGGGCACCCTCGGCCAGAGCAGCCACCCGGCCGTGATACACGTAGCCGCCGCGGTCGAAGACCACAGTGCTGATGCCGGCGGCCTTGGCGCGCTCAGCAACAGTCAGGCCGACCTTCTTGGCAGCCTCACAGTTGGAGCCCTTGCCCTCAAAGCCCTTCTCCAGGGAAGAAGCGGAGACCAGGGTCTTGCCGTTGACATCGTCGATGATCTGGGCATAGATGTTGGTCTCGCTGCGGAACACGTTCAGACGGGGACGCTCGGGCGTGCCGGAAATCTTAGAGCGGACACGCTTATGGCGCTTAAGCCGCTGCGCCTTGGTATTGGGACGATTGATCATAGTGGCACACCTCCTTATTTCTTCTTGACGCCGGTCTTGCCTTCCTTGCGGCGGATGACCTCGTCAGTGTATTTGATACCCTTGCCCTTGTAAGGCTCGGGGGGTCTTTTCTCTCTGACTTCAGCGGCGAACTGACCGACCTGCTCCTTGCTGGCGCCGGAGACGACGATCTTGTTGGCGCTGGGGGTCTCGATGGTGATTCCCTCGGGAGCCTCCATAAAGACCTGATGGGAGAAGCCCAGGTTCATGACCAGCTTCTTGCCCTCCATGGCAACACGGTAGCCCACGCCGTTGACGTCCAGCTCCTTCTTGAAGCCCTCGGTCACGCCGACGACCATGTTGTGGATCAGGGTGCGGGTCAGGCCATGCAGGCTGCGGTTCTCCTTGGCATCGTTGGGACGGGTCACGAGGATCTCGTTACCCTCCTGGGCGATGTTCATATTGGGGTGGAACGCACGGGTCAGGGTGCCCTTGGGGCCCTTAACGGTCACGACGTTCCCATCGATCTTCACGTCCACACCGGCGGGGATGGAGATCGGCTTTCTTCCGATACGAGACATATTCTACTCTCCCTCCCTTACCACACGAACGCAAGGACCTCGCCGCCGACGTGGGCCGCACGCGCAGCCTTATCGGTCATGACGCCCTTGGAAGTGGACACGATAGCGATACCCAGACCACGGATGACGCGGGGCAGCTCATCAGCGCCAGCGTACACGCGCAGGCCGGGCTTGGACACGCGGCGCAGACCGGAGATGACCTTCTCCTTACCAGCGCCGTACTTCAGGGTGATGCGGATAACGCCCTGAGTGCCGTCGTCGATCAGCTGGAAGTTCTTGATGTAGCCTTCATCCAGCAGGATCTGAGCGATGGACTTCTTCATGTTGGACGCGGGTACGTCCACGGTGTCATGCTTTGCGTTGTTCGCGTTGCGGATGCGGGTCAGCATATCCGCAATGGGGTCGGTAATATGCATGAGTTTACCCTCCTTTTTAGAGTTACAGATCCGTGAGAAGATCTGTTAAGGCGGCAAGGTATCGGAGTTCGCAAGGCTCCGACCTTTTAACCGTCTGCTAGGGGATATTATATAGTGAAAAGCCCGCTGTGAAAAGGAAAAATTGTCCCAAATCCGCACTTTTGGAGAAATGCCCTAGGCACTGTCCCAGAACGGGGGTCTCTTATTCAAATTTCACAGCGTCGCTTGCACTATCCAGCCAGTTTATCACTTAAACGGAGAATTTTACGTCGAAAACCGCTCCGTAAGGAAGGGGCGGCGGCCCCAAAAGACCGGCGGGGAGCAGCGCTCGACCCGCGGGGGTGGACTCCGGGCGAACCTCCCGTCACGCAACGCAAGCGCCAGACGTGTTCTCACACGTCGGGCGCGGCGTTAGCGTTACGATCGGTTGTTTACCAGGAGGCCTTCTTCACGCCGGGGATCTGACCCTTGTAGGCCAGCTCGCGGAAGCAGATACGGCAGATGCCGTAGTCACGCAGGTAGGCGTGGGGGCGGCCGCAGATCTTGCAGCGGTTGTAGCGGCGGGTGGAGAACTTGGGCTCCGCCTGCTGCTTCAGGATCATAGACTTCTTAGCCATTAACGTTCTCCTCCTTAGCGGGCGAAGGGCGCGCCGATCAGGGTCAGCAGCTCCTTGGCCTCTTCATCAGTCTGAGCGGTGGTGCAGAACACGATGTCCATGCCGCGGATCTTGTCGATCTTGTCGTACTCGATCTCGGGGAAGATCAGCTGCTCCTTGATGCCCAGGGCAAAGTTGCCGCGGCCGTCGAAAGCGTTGCCGTTGATGCCGCGGAAGTCACGCACGCGGGGCAGGGCCACGTTGAACAGGCGGTCCACGAACTCCCACATACGGTCGCCGCGCAGGGTGACCTTGGCGCCGATGGGCATACCCTCGCGCAGCTTGAAGTTAGCGACGGACTTCTTGGCCTTGGTCACGATGGCCTTCTGGCCGGTGATCTTGGTCAGATCGCCCACCACGGCCTCGAGGACCTTGGCGTTGTCGCGGGCCTCACCGCAGCCGCAGTTGACCACGATCTTGTCCAGCTTGGGGATCTGCATGACGGACTTGTAGCCGAACTTCTGCATGAGAGCAGGAGCGACTTCTTCCTGGTACTTCTTCTTCAGGTTGGGCATGTTAGCCATAGTTGACTCCTCCTCTCTTAGATCTCGGCGCCGCACTTCTTGCAGATGCGGACCTTCTTGTCACCCTCGACCTTGTGGCCGATGCGGGTGGGCTTGTTGCACTTGGGGCAGACCTTCTGCACCTTGCAGGCGTAGATGGGGGCCTCGCGCTTGACGATGCCGCCCTGCTCGCCCTGCTTGCGGGGCTTGGTGTGACGGGTGGCGACGTTGACGCCCTCCACGATGACCTTGCTCTCCTTGGGCAGGACGGAGAGGATCTTGCCCTGCTTGCCCTTGTCCTTGCCGGACAGGACGACGACCAGGTCGTCTTTCTTGATGCTCATCTTGTTCATGTTATCTCCTACCCCCTTACAGCACTTCGGGAGCCAGGGACAGGATCTTCATGTAATCCTTGTCGCGCAGCTCGCGGGCCACGGGCCCAAAGATACGGGTACCCTTGGGGTTCTTGTCCTCCTTGATGAGGACGGCGGCGTTGTCGTCAAAACGGACATAGCTGCCGTCGCTGCGGCGGACACCCTTGACGGAACGGACGATGACGGCCTTGACGACCTCGCCCTTCTTCACGGTGCCGCCGGGCTGGGCCTTGCGCACGGAAGCAACAACGACGTCGCCGATGTTGCCGTACTTGCGCTTGGAACCGCCCAGCACACGGATGGTCTTGATCTCCTTGGCGCCGGTGTTGTCGGCGACCTTCAGATAGCTTTCCTGCTGAATCATTCCGGCACCTCCTTACTTCGCCTTCTCGATGATCTCAACGACGCGCCAACGCTTGTCCTTGGACAGGGGGCGGGTCTCCATAACGCGGACGCGGTCGCCCACGCCGCAGGAATTCTGCTCGTCATGGGCCTTGAGCTTGTAGGTCCGCTTTACGATCTTCTTGTAGAGAGGATGGGCCACACGGTCGGCGATGGCCACCACAACGGTCTTGTCCATCTTGTCAGAGACCACCAGGCCGACTCTGGTCTTACGGGAAGAAGTTCTGTTTTCCATGATCTATTTCCTCCTTCTTACTGTTATCGGCCAGCGAGCTGCAGCTCGCGCAGGATGGTCTTGACTCGGGCAATATCCTTCTTGACCTCGGCGATCTTGGCGGGATTCTCGAGCTGATTGGTGGCATGCTGAAGACGGAGCTGGAACAGGTCCTTCTTCAGGTCGCCCAGCTTGGAGTTGAGCTCCTCGGCGTTCATCTTGCGGACTTCATTTGCCTTCATCATTATTCACCACCATTCTCGGTCTCGGCGGTCTCCTTCTTCACAATCTTGCACTTGACGGGCAGCTTGTGAGAAGCAAGACGCAGGGCCTCGCGGGCGACTTCCTCGGAAACGCCGGCGATCTCGAACATCACGCGGCCGGGCTTGACCACGGCCACCCAGTACTCGGGAGAGCCCTTACCGGAACCCATGCGGGTCTCGGCAGGCTTCTCGGTAATGGGCTTGTCGGGGAAGATCTTGATCCAGACCTTACCGCCACGCTTGGTGTGACGGGTCATGGCCACACGGGCGGCCTCGATCTGGTTGCTGGTGATCCAGCAGGGCTCGGTGGCCTGGAGGCCCCAATCACCGTAAGTGACGGTGTTGCCCTTGAGGGCCTTGCCCTTCATGCGTCCGCGATGCACGCGGCGGTATTTCACTCTCTTAGGCAGCAGCATTAGTTGGAGCCTCCTTCCTTAGCAGTGTTGGCGGGACGAGCGCCGCCCTGACGGAAACCGCCCTGGGGACGGCCGCCGTTGTTGCGGTTGAAACCGCCCTGGCGGTTGAAGCCGCCCTTGCGGTCGCCGTCGCGACGATCGCGGCGGGGACGGTCAGAGCGCTCCTTGAAGTTCTTGGTGTCCAGGGTGCGGGGGGTGGTCCGCAGGCTCTGGGTGAGCACCTCGCCCTTGTAGATCCACACCTTCACGCCGATGCGGCCGTAGGTGGTGGCAGCCTCAGCGAAGCCGTAGTCGATGTCGGCGCGCAGGGTCTGCAGGGGGATGGTGCCATCGTGATAGTGCTCGGTGCGGGCGATCTCAGCGCCGCCCAGACGGCCGGAGCAGCAGGTCTTGATGCCGCGGGCGCCCATGCGCATGGCACGGCCCATGGCGTTCTTCATCGCACGGCGGAAGCCGATGCGCTTCTCCAGCTGCTGAGCGATGTTCTCGGCCACCAGCTGAGCGTTCATGTCGGGGTTCTTGACCTCGACGATGTTCAGGGCAACGGACTTGCCGATCATCTTCTCAAGGGTCAGGCGCAGGCGCTCGATGTCGGCGCCGCCCTTACCGATGACCACGCCGGGGCGGGCGCAGTGCAGGTAGATGCGGACCTTGGCGTTGTCGCGCTCGATCTCGATCTTGGGGATACCAGCGCCGTACAGGGTCTTCTTCAGGTAATCGCGGATCTTCTTGTCCTCGACCAGCAGGTCGCCGACCTTCTCGTTGCGGGCGTACCAGCGGGAGTCCCAATCCTTAATGACACCCACGCGCAGGCCGTGGGGATTGACTTTCTGTCCCATTTTGTTCCTCCTCCCTTAGCGCTCGCTCACCGCGATGGTGATGTGAGAAGTGCGCTTGTTGATCCGGTACGCACGGCCCTGAGCACGGGGCATGATCCGCTTGATGATGGGACCGGGGGCGGCGTAGGTGGTGGACACGTAGAGCTTCTCAGGGTCCATCTGGTGATTGTTCTCAGCGTTGGCCGCGGCGCTCTTGAGCATCTTGAGCATCAGCTCGGAGGCGGCCTTGGGGGTGGCCATCAGGATGGCGGTGGCCTCAGCCACACTCTTGCCGCGGATCAGATCGCAGACGATCTGGACCTTGCGGGGAGAGATGCGGGCATACTTCAAAACAGCTTTCGCTTCCATGTTCTCTCCTCCTTACTTACCGGTCTTGCTGCCAGCGTGGCCCTTGAAGGTACGGGTGGGGGCGAACTCGCCCAGCTTGTGACCCACCATGTCCTCGGTCACGTAGACGGGCACATGCTTGCGGCCGTCATGGACGGCGAAGGTGTGACCCACGAAGGCGGGGAAGATGGTGGAGGCGCGGCTCCAGGTCTTGAGGACCTTCTTCTCGCCGGTCTGGTTCATTTCATCGACCCGCTTCAGCAGCTCGGGGGCGCAAAAGGGGCCTTTCTTGATACTTCTGCTCATCTTTTACTGCCTCCTTACTTCGCGTTGCGGTGCTTGACGATGAACTTCTCCGTGCGGTTCTTCAGCTTGCGGGTCTTGTAACCCAGAGCAGGCTTGCCCCAAGGAGTGACAGGGCCGGGACGGCCGACGGGGCTCTTGCCCTCACCGCCGCCGTGGGGGTGGTCATTGGGGTTCATGACGGAACCGCGAACGGTGGGACGCCAGCCCATGTGACGCTTGCGGCCGGCCTTACCGATCTGGATGTTCTCATGCTCGATGTTGCCGATCTGGCCGATGGTGGCCAGGCACTCGGGACGGATATAGCGCACCTCGCCGGAGGGCAGACGGACCTGAGCCATGCCGTTCTCCTTGGCCATCAGCTGAGCGAACTCACCAGCGGCGCGGACCAGCTGGCCGCCCTTGCCGGGATACAGCTCGATGTTGTGGATCAGGGTGCCCAGGGGGATGTTGGCGATGGGCAGGCAGTTGCCGGGCAGGATGTCGGCGTCGGGACCGGTCATGATGATGTGGCCAGCCTTCATGCCGACGGTAGCCAGGATATAGCGCTTCTCGCCATCCTCATACTGGATGAGGGCGATGTTGGCGGAGCGGTTGGGATCGTACTCCAGGCGCAGCACGGTAGCGGAGCCCTGCTTGTCGCGCTTGAAGTCGATGATGCGGTACTTCTTCTTGTTGCCGCCGCCGCGATGACGGACGGTGATGCGGCCGTAGCTGTTGCGGCCGGCGTTCTTCTTCAGAACCTCGGTCAGGCTGCGCTCGGGCTTAGCCTTCTTGTCGATCCCCTCGAAGGCGGACACAGTCATGTGACGGCGGGAGGGGGTAGTGGGCTTGAACGTCTTAATAGCCATGTTTCATTACCTCCTTACACCATGCCCTCGAAGAACTCGATGGTCTTGGAGTCCTCGGTGAGGGTGACAATGGCCTTCTTATAGGAAGGACGGCGGCCAGCGGGGAAGCGGCCGGTGCGCTTGGCCTTACCATCCATGTTGATGGTGTTGACCTTGGCGACCTTCACGCCGAAGATCTCCTCCACAGCCTTGGCGATCTCGATCTTGTTGGCGTCCTTGGCCACCTCAAAGGTGTACTTCTTCATCTCGAACAGAGAAGCGGACTTCTCAGTGATGATGGGACGCTTGATGATATCATAAGCGACGGTAGCCATTACGCGAACACCTCCTCGATGACGGCCAGGGCGGCCTTGTCGACAATGAACTTGTCGGCGTTCACGATGTCGTAAACGCTCAGGATCTTAGCGGTGGTGGTGGTCACGCCAGGGATGTTCCGGGCGGACTTGACCACGTTCTCGTTGACCTCGTTGGTCACAACCACGGACTTCTTGCCCGCCTCAACGGCGTTCAGGAAGTTGACCATGGCCTTGGTCTTGATCTCGCCCAGCTCCAGGCCGTCGACCACGATGACGTTGCCCTCAGCGGCCTTGGCGGAGAGGACGGACTTCAGAGCCAGACGCTTAACCTTCTTGTTCAGCGCATAGCTGTAATCGCGGGGCTTGGGAGCGAAGACGATACCGCCGTGGGTCCACTGGGGAGCACGGGTAGAGCCCTGACGGGCGCGGCCGGTGCCCTTCTGACGCCAGGGCTTGATGCCGCCGCCGGAGACCTCGGCGCGGGTCAGAGCGGACTGGGTGCCCTGACGGCAGTTGGCCAGGTGGTTCTTGACGACCTCGTGGACAACGACCTCGTTGGGCTCGATTCCGAAGATGGCGTCGGAGAGCTCCACTTCGCCGACCTTCGTGCCGGTCATGTTAACAACAGTTGCCTTAGGCATTTGGTTTCTCTCCTTTCTTAGCGGTTACGCGCAGACGCCTTCTGGGGATTGACGCGGGCGGAAGCCTTCTGCGGGTTGTTGCTGATGCCAGCAGCAGCGCCCTTCTCCTTGACGTTGATGACGCTGTTACGCAGGTACACAACGCCGCCCTTGGGGCCGGGGATGGCGCCGCGGACCGCGATGATGCCCAGCTCGGAGTCGACCTTGATGACATCCAGGTTCATCACGGTGACCTGCTCGCAGCCCATGTGGCCGGCGCCGATCTTGCCCTTGAAGATACGGGAAGGATCGGTGGCGGGGCCCATGGAGCCGGCGTGACGGTGCACAGGGCCGGTACCGTGGGTTTCCTTCAGACGATGGGCGCCGTGGCGCTTGATCACGCCGGCGTAGCCCTTACCTTTGCTGATGCCGGTGACATCCACGCGGTCGCCCTCGGCGAACACGTCGACCTTCACCTCATCGCCCACGTTCATCTCAGCGGCCTTGTCGAGCTTGAACTCCTTCAGGACCTTCTTGGGGGCGACGCCAGCCTTCTTGATGTGACCCAGCTCGGGCTTGGTGAGCTTGCGCTCCGCCACGTCCTCGTAGCCGAGCTGAACAGCAGTGTAGCCGTCCTTCTCCTCGGTCTTCTTCTGCACGACGGTGCAGGGGCCCGCCTCGATGACGGTGACCGGGATGACCTTGCCTTCGGCGTCGAAGATCTGCGTCATGCCGACCTTCTTACCGATGATGGCCTTTTCCATGTTTTTTCCTCCTTATAAGGTTATTGGTTGGGCGAGTTGAGCATTGGACTCTCATTGCTCGGCCAACTTGACCCGTCCATCTCAAAAACGCGATGGACAGCGGGTTCAACACATTTGGTTGCCGGTTTGAGGTTTGCTGCTTTGCTTACAGCTTGATCTCGATCTCGACGCCGGCGGGGAGCTCCAGGGACATCAGAGCCTCAACGGTCTTGGGAGAGGGCTTCAGGATGTCGATGAGGCGCTTGTGGGTGCGGCGCTCGAACTGCTCACGGCTGTCCTTGTACTTGTGGACGGCGCGCAGGATGGTCACGACCTCTTTCTTGGTGGGCAGGGGGATGGGGCCGGACACGGAAGCGCCGGTGCGCTTGGCGGTCTCCACGATCTTCTCAGCGCTCTGGTCGATGAGCTGATGGTCGTAGGCCTTCAGGCGGATGCGGATCATTTCTTTCTGAGCTGCCATGGTGTTTTTCCTCCTTAAACATACGAAGTGACGTTCTGTATTCCGTGCACGCTTCGTACGGTGAGAATCTTCTGTACACGTTTCCGTGCGTATCATTCTGTGACACGAAGAAAACCGGCGCAACAGCAGCCGGTTTCGTCCCTGCACAGCGATATACGCCGTGTACGGAACCTTCTCAGCCGCCCGATTCGCTCGGACATACTCCGCGGAAGTTACCGGCTCACGCCGCAATCTCCCGCATCATCGCAGTGCGCCTTTTCACAGGCGCCCCATTATTGTACTGGATACTGTGCCGGAAGTCAAGAGGTTTTTTGATTTTTTTCGTCCGCTTTTCGCCGATTCCGGGGCGCATCCCGCCCCTTTCCTTTGTGCAGCTTCGCAAAAGGGACGGAATGGCCCTCAGCGTGTCGAAAAGCTTCGACACGCTTCTCAAAAATGCAGGCATTTTTGAGAGGGGATACAGGCCGCCGCATGCACTCGCTGACGCTCGCACACTTGCGGCCTGAGAAGAGTGTTTTCCGACGTACATGCCGCCGGAAAACACGATTTTAACTCTCTTCCGCCGTCTGCGGACGGCGGAACTCTGCGAGGCTCTTGCAGCGTATATCGCAGATCTACACTTTTTTGACAGTCTGGAGGGACGGAATGGCCCTTCCATTCCGTCCCTGTTCCATCGGAATCACCTGCTCTGTGCCTTCAGCGCCTCCTCCACCAGGGGGAGCATGGCCGCCCCGTCGATGGAGGTACGGGTGAAGTGCTCCAGGGCGAAGACCGCCTGCCAGATGAGCATGCCCAGGCCATTGAGGGCTGTAAAGCCCCGCATCCGCGCCTGCCGGAGCAGCTCGGTCTCGGCGGGGGCATAGATGAGGTCGCACACCGCCGCTCCGGCTGGCAGGGCGTCCAGGAAGGAGAAGTTGGCAAACTGTCCCGCCGTCCCCTCCATGCCCAGATTGGTGCAGTTGACCACCAGGGAGCACTGGGCGGCCAGCTTGGCCAGGGTCTCCGGGCGGAAATCCGCGGGGATCATCCGCTCCCCCCAGGGGGCGCACAGGGCCTGGGCCTTCTCCGCCGTGCGGTTGGCCACATAGACGGCCCGGGCCGCTCCCTCCTGGCAGAGCTTGGGGGCCACCGCCTTGGCGGCGCCTCCCGCCCCCAGCACCAGCACCCGCTGTCCGGCCGTGTTCACCCCCGCGTGGCGGAGGGAGGCCAGAAAGCCCTTGCCGTCGGTGTTGAAGCCATAGTACTTCCCGTCCCGGATGCACACGGTGTTTACGGCGCCGTACATCCGGGCGTCCTCGTCCAGCTCGTCCATGAGGGGAAGGAGCTCCTCCTTGTGGGGCATGGTGGCGTTGAAGCCCGCGTAGCCCGCGAAGGCGGCACATTTGAGCCACTCCCCTGCCCTGCCCCGGGGCACCGGCTGGCAGAGATAGATATAGTCCAGTCCCAGGGCGCGCAGCATGGTGTTCTGGATCAGAGGGGACTTGGAATGGAGCACCGGGTCCCCGATGACACAGAGTTTTTGAGTCGTATTGTGCAGCGTGACTTCCATGGCTGCGTCTCCTTTCTTGAAAATGGCTTGGGCGCTCTTCTGCTCCAGCCACGCCAGACTTTTATTGAAAGCTCTCTTTGCCTACTTTCTCTCTCGAGAGAAAGTAGGACAGGGCGGCCTCGTAGCCATAGAGGCCCAGGCCGCAGATCTGGCCCACACAGGCGGGGGCGGTGACACTCTTGTGCCGGAACTCCTCCCGCTGGTGGATGTTGGAGATATGGACCTCCACACAGGGCACGCTCACCGCCTTGAGGGCGTCCAGGATGGCGATGGAGTAGTGGGTGAAGGCCCCCGGGTTCATCACGATGGCGTCATAGACCCCGTCGGCGGCCTGGATGGCGTCGATGATGGCCCCCTCGTGGTTGGACTGGAAGCACACGGCGGTGGAGCCGTGGGCGGCGGCAAATTCCTCCAGCCGCCGGCACAGGCTCTCATAGCTGTTCTCCCCATAGATGCCCGGCTCCCGCTTGCCCAGCAGGTTCAGGTTGGGTCCGTTGATGATGAGAAATTTCATGTGAGCACCTCCAGAATGCGCGCCGCCGTCTCCTCCGGGGTGGCCTGTACCTCCACCCGGTGGTGGGCGCAGGCCTGATAGACCGGCTCCCGCTGTGCGTAGCGCGCCAGAAAGGCCTCCCGCCCCTGCTGTCCCAGGGGCCGGCCGGCCATGGATACCTTGTCGTAGATCTCCTCGGGGGGACGGTGGAGGAAGATGACCGTTCCGCTCTCCCGGAGGGGGCCGATGCAGTCCTCCCGCAGGGGGAGGCCGCCGCCGCAGGCGATGACCAGTCCCGTCCGGCGGGAGAGCTCCTCAGACACCTGCCGCTCACAGTCCCGGAAATACCCCTCCCCCCGCTGCGCGAAGAGTGCGGGGATGGAGCAGCCCTCCCGGGCCTCGATGAGGGAATCGGTGTCGGCCAGCTCCCACCCCAGGCGGCGGGCCAGAAGCCCCCCCACGGTGGACTTGCCGCAGCCCATCATGCCGATGAGAATGAGATTTCCCCTCATTCCGCTCCCCCCTCATAGGCCTGGAAATTGCCCAGTACCCGCATCTCGCCCGAGAGCTGGGAGAGCTCATGGAGCACCCCGTCCATGGTGGGGGAGAGCAGATCGCCCGAGAACTCCAGGAAAAAGAGGTACTCCCAGCTCCGCCCCGGGATGGGCCGGGACTCGATCTTCAGGAGGTTGAGCCCCTGCACCGCGAAGAGGGTGAGGATCTCGTGGAGGGAGCCGCTCTGGTGGGGCAGGTGGAAGAGGGCGCTGATCTTGTTGCGCCCGGGGCGCATCTCCATGACCGGGGAGACCACCACGAAGCGGGTGTGGTTGAGGGAATTGTGGTTGGTGCCCTCCACCAGGATGTTCAGGCCGTAGAGCCGGGCCGCCCGGCGGGAGCAGATGGCGGCAGCCGTGCGCTCCCCGCTCTCGGCCACCTGTTTGGCCGATCCGGCGGTGTCCAGGGTGGGGACCCGCCGCCAGTCCCGGTGGGTGTCCAGGAAGCGCTCGCTCTGCATAAGGCCCTGCTCGTGGGAGTAGACCGTGCGGATGTCCTCCAGCCCCACGCCGGGCAGGGCCATGAGGCAGTGCTCCACCTTTACGTCATACTCTCCCACCACATAGTAGCGGTACTGGGCCAGCAGGTCGTAGACCTGCCGGATGGAGCCGGTGGAGCTGTTCTCAATGGGGAGGACGGCGTAGTCGGCCTCTCCCCGCTCCAGGGCGGCGAACACGTCGGAGAACCAGGGACAGCCCCGGCTCTCCACGCCCTCGCCGAAGAAGCCCACCGCGGCCTCCTCGCTGTAACAGCCCGGCTCCCCCTGGTAGACCACCCGGGGGGAGGCCACCGGCGGGCGGGCGTTGGCCAGGGCCTCGGCATAGGCCGCGTAGCCCGGGTCCTCGGTCCCCTCCCGCACCAGCTTGCGCTGCTGACGGCGGGAGATGGCCATGATGGTCTCATAGAGCTCGGCCAGATCGGCCCGGCGCACAGGGTCGTCGGTGAGGGCGGTCTTGGCGGCGATGACCCGCCGCTCCCGGGCGGCGTCCAGTACGGGCACCCCGTTCTTCTGCTTCCACTTCCCCACCTTTCCGGTGACCTCCATCCGGCGGAGGAAGAGCTGTACCAGCTCCCCGTCGATGGCGTCGATCTCCTGGCGGTATTGTTCCAGATCGTTCATCCTCACGTGCTCCTCTCTCTAGTCCAGTCCCAGCACCTGGCAGGCGGCCAGGGCGGCGGCGGCCTCCACCACGGGCACGGCCCGCAGCACCACGCAGGGGTCGTGACGGCCCTCCACCACCAGCTCCCGCTCCTCCATGGCGCTCAGGCTCACGGTCCGCTGGGGTTTGGAAATGGAGGGCGTGGGGCGGAAGACCACCTCAAACTCCACCGGCATCCCGTTGGTGATGCCGCCGTTGACGCCGCCGGTGTGGTTGGTGGCGGTGCGCACCGCGCCCCCCTCCAGGCAGAAGGGGTCGTTGGCCTCGCTCCCCTGCATGGCGGCAAAGCCGAATCCGGCCCCGAAGGCGATCCCCTTCACCGCGGGGATGGCAAAGAGGTACTGGGAGAAGATCCCCTCCACATTGCACCCGAAGTCGGGGGCGCCCCGTCCGGCGGGCATGCCCTCCACGGTGCAGCGGACACAGCCCCCCACCGAGTCTCCCTCACGCTTGGCCTCCAGGATGCGCGCCCGGGCCTGCTCGGGCGTGGGATCGGACAGGCCGCCGATGTTGGAGACCCGGGCGGTCACGGTGATCCCCCGCTCCCCCAGGGCCAGCTTGGCCACCGCCCCGGCAAAGACCAGGGGTGCGGTGAGCCGTCCGGAGAAGTGTCCCCCGCCCCGGTAGTCGTTGTATCCCCCGTAGCGGAGCTGTCCGGTGTAATCGGCGTGGCCCGGCCGGGGCATGTCCCGGAGCTTGCTGTAATCCCGGCTCCGGGTGTCGGTGTTGCGGATGACGGCGCACAGCGGAGTGCCGGTGGTCCGGCCCTCAAAGACGCCGGAGAGGATCTCCACCTCGTCGGCCTCCCGCCGGGGGGTGGAGGTGTCGTCCTGCCCGGGCGCGCGGCGTTTGAGCTCGGCGCGGATGAAGTCCCAGTCCAGGGCCAGACCGGCGGGCACCCCCTCCAGGGTCACGCCGATGGCCGGGCCGTGGGACTCGCCGAAGATGGTGTATCTCATACCGCTTCCTCCTCCCGGCGGATGGCTCCGCCCAGCCGCGCATACTCTTCCCAGAAGTTGGGGTAGGACTTCTTCACGCACTCCGCTCCCGTGATGGTCACGGGTGCCTCGCACCGGATAGCGGCAATGGCGGCCATCATGGCGATGCGGTGGTCATTGTGGCCCGACACGGTGACCCCTCCGGCCAGGGACGCCCGGCCGTGGATGATGAGAGAATCGGGGTACTCCTCCACCTGGGCGCCCAGGGCATTGAGGACCTCGGTCACCGTGGCCAGGCGGTCGCTCTCCTTGATGCGCAGGCGGGCGGCGTTCACCAGATGGGTGTCACACCCGGGGGTGAGGGCGGCCAGGGCAGCCACCGGGGGCACCAGGTCAGGGCACTGGCTCATGTCCAGTTCCACCGTCCGGCGGCCCTCCCGGGCGGCGGGCGTCTCCCCTGCCGCCCGGACCAGCTGCTCCCCGCACAGGGCGGCATAGTGGGCGGCGATGCGCATATCCCCCTGGCAGGAGAGGGGATTGAGCCCCTGGATGTCCAGCTCGCACCCCATCCCGGCGGCGGCAAACCAGAAGGCGGCGTTGGACCAGTCCCCCTCGATGGTCAGGTCCTGATGGCGGTAGATCTGGTTCCCCTTGACCCGGAAGGTCCGCGCCCCGTCATATTCTACCTCCACGCCGAACCGCTCCAGGGCGTCCAGGGTCATGTCCACATAGCCCCGGCTCTCCAGCTCGGTGGTGAGATGGATCTCGCTGTCCCCGTCCAGGAGGGGGAGGGCGTAGAGCAGTCCCGTGATGAACTGGGAGGACACGTCCCCCCGGATGGCGTAGATCCCGGGGGTGAGGTGTCCCTCCACCGTGAGCACGCTTCCCTCCCGGCTCCAGGTGATCCCCTTCTCCCGGAAGAGCTCAAAATAGGGCTCCTGGGGCCGCTCCATGAGGCGGCCGTGCCCGGTGAAGCTCCCCTTCCCCTTGAGGGCGAGAGCCACCGGGATGAGGAAGCGGAGGGTGGAACCGCTCTCCCCGCAGTCCATGACGGTGGGGGCGGGGTCCTCGTGGCCGTCCACCAGGTCGGCGCCCCGGATGACGGTGCCATCGGCCGAGGCGTCGGCATCCAGGGTGCGCATGCACCGCAGGGTGGCCTGGATGTCCTCCGAGAGGGACACGTTGGACAGATGGCAGAACCCGTCGGACAGGGCGGCGGCGATGATGAGCCGGTGGGCCTGGGACTTGGACGGGGGCGGGGTGATGGCCCCCGCCAGCTTCTTGGGGGTAATGGTCACGTTCATTTCAGTTCCTCCAGCAGGGCGGCCTTGGTCATCCGGTGGGGGACCGCCTTCCCCATCTCCTCCAGCAGGAGGACCTGGATGTCTCCCCCGCTTCCCTTCTTGTCCAGCCCCACAGCGGCGGCATACTCCTCCGCCGTGCAGGGAATGGCGGTGGGCAGGGCGAAGGCCTTCAGCAGAGCGGCGATGCGCTCCCCCGTCCCGGCGGGGGTGACTCCCAGCTTCTCGCCCAGGGCGGCGGCCCGCACCATCCCGGCGGCCACCGCCTGACCGTGGGTCCAGCGGGTGTAGTTCCCCGCCAGCTCGTAGGCGTGGCCCAGGGTGTGCCCGAAGTTGAGGACCAGCCGGGCGCCCACGTCCCGCTCGTCCTCCACCACAACGCTGCGTTTTAAATCACAGCAGGTATACAGGACGTGTTCGATCTCTGCCATGATTTCCCCCCGGCTGGGCCGCTGGGCCAGGAAATCGAAGAAGGCGGCGTCCTGAATGCAGCCGTACTTGATGACCTCCGCCATGCCGTCGGCGAACACGCCGTCGGGGAGGGTCTCCAGCACCTCCGGGTCCATGAGGACCAGCTTGGGCTGCCAGAAGGCCCCGGCCAGGTTCTTCCCGGCCCGCAGGTCCACCGCCACCTTGCCCCCCACGGAGGAGTCCACCTGGGCCAGCAGGGTGGTGGGGATCTGGATGAAGTCCACCCCCCGCAGGATGGTGGCGGCCGCAAAGCCCGCCAGATCGCCTACCACGCCGCCGCCCAGGGCCACAACCGCGTCGGTGCGGGTGAGGCCGAAGTCCATCATGTTCTCCCAGAGCTCGGTGAGCATGGCGGGGGACTTGCTGCTCTCCCCGGCGGGGATCTCCTGGCAGGCCGTCTCAAAGCCGGCCTCCTCCAGGCTCTTCACCACCCGTCCCAGGTGGAGGGGGGCCACATTGGAGTCGGTCACCACAAAGAGGCGGGTACACCGGGGGAGCACGCCGCGGCACAGCTCGCCCGCCCGGTCCAGGGCGCCCCGTTCGATGTGGATGTCATAGGCCCGTCCGGGCAGGTCTACCCTCAGTGTTTTCATGGCCGCTCCTCTCTCAGTTCTGGCCCTCACGCCAGGCGCGCAGGCTCTCCACCTTCTTCATGAGGGTGTCGAACTTCTCGGGGGTGAGGGACTGCTGTCCGTCGCACTTGGCGTGGGCGGGATCGTTGTGGACCTCCACGATGAGGCCGTCGGCCCCGATGGCGGTGGCCGCCAGGGCCAGGGGCTCCACCATCCAGTACATGCCCGCCGCATGGGAGGGGTCCACGATGATGGGCAGGTGGCTCATCTGCCGGATGGCGGGGATGGCGGAGAGGTCCAGGGTGTTGCGGGTGTAGGTCTCAAAGGTGCGCACGCCCCGCTCGCAGAGGATGACGTTCTCATTTCCGGCGGCCATGATGTACTCGGCGGACATGATCCACTCCTCGTAGGTGTTGGCCAGGCCCCGCTTCAGGAGGACGGGCTTGGAGAGCTTGCCCACCTCCTTGAGCAGGTCGAAGTTCTGCATGTTCCGGGCGCCGATCTGCACCAGGTCCACCTTCTCCTCGAAGAGCTCGGCATACCGGGGGGCCATGATCTCAGAGACGATGGGCAGTCCGGTGGCCGCCTTGGCCTCCAGCAGGAGGTCCAGGCCGCTCTCCCCCATGCCCTGGAAGGAGTAGGGGGAGGTGCGGGGCTTGAAGGCGCCGCCCCGGAGCATGGCCGCGCCGGAGGCCTTCACGTCCCGGGCGATGGAGGTGACCTGCTCGGCGCTCTCCACCGAGCAGGGCCCGGCGATGACGGCGAAGTGGCCCCCGCCGATCTTCACGCCCTGCACGTCCACCACGCTGTCCTCGGGATGGAACTTCCGATTGGCTTTCTTATAGGGCTCCTGCACCCGCATGACCCGCTCCACGTGGGGATTGATGGAGATCTTATCCATGTCCACGGCGGTGGTGTCGCCCACCAGGCCCAGGATGCTGCATCCCACGCCGTTGGTGATGCCCACCTGGAGGCCCATCTCCTCAAAGCTGTGGGCCAGGGCCTGGATCTCCTGCTGCTGCGTGCCGGGTTTCATTACGACTACCATAGTATTTCCATCCTTTCTATATCCGGGTCCTTCCGGCCCGTACACCTGTGCTTTACATAACAAAAGGCGCTCATTGATGAACTCAATGAGCGCCCACAAATTGCGGCAAAGAATAGACCTTCGGCAGGTCCCCCACTCATCTCATCCCTCTTATTTCCCCATGCCAAAAAAGCCGGCGCCCATAAATCGGGCCCAGCCAAAGGAAACAAAATAGGATGCAGTTGTGAGGGGCTGCTGTCTCATGGTTACTTCCTCACTTTAACAGGTTGAGGTCATTATAAACCCATTTTTCCGGAAATGCAACACGGAATTTTTCTCCCGCTACTCCCTCCGGCGAGGGTAAGGCCTTTGCTCGTCGGTCAGCCCCAGGAGATAGTCCACGCTGGTCTTGTGGAACTGGGCCAGCTTCTGCAAAATCTCCGTGGGGATATCCACATCCCCACGCTCATAGTTGCTGTAAATGCGCTGACTACAATTGAGGATCTCAGCCAGCTCTCTCTGGGATAGGTCTTTATCTTCTCTCAGATCTCGTATACGTGCATACGCCACAGCTCCCATCTCTCCTTAGCTCTTCCGGCGGGGGTAAGGCCTTTGCTCGTCGGTCAGCCCCAGGAGATAGTCCACGCTGGTTCCGTAAAACTGAGCCAGTGCAGCTACCACTTCCAGCGGATAGTTCAGGGTACCCGTCTCATACTGGGAATAGGTATTCTGTTTGATGTGGAGCACCTGCGCAATCTCCTGCTGCGTCAGATCCCGGTCGATCCTCAGATTTCGGATGCGCTCATAGCGCAGTGGTTCTATTCTCATAATAAAATCACCCACGCCATCTTAGAATATCTGATTTTCAGATATTGCTTTTTATCTGAAAACCAGATATTCTAAGCATGAGGTGATTTCATTGGATTTATACAAAGAGATCCTGATCCACGCACTGGCACAAGAGCGAATCGAGGTGCGCTTTCCCGAGCTGAAGCTGGACGCACAGACGCTGGTGGAATCGGTCTGCTACCGCGCCCTGGAGGAGATCCGCGCCATTCTTCGGGACGATACGCTCTCCGATCCGGCTTGCTTCCACAGGATCGAGGCCATCGTCACCACACTGGAGTCCATCGGCAGTCACGGCGGCGACCGGCATGATTTTGGCTGACAGGAACCCCCGCTCTCCATACAGCAAACGAGGGCCGTCCCGGTGGGACGGCCCTCGTTCCATATCTCGCTTACCGTTTTGTATTTAGTACGCCACGCCCCAGTACACCATGTGCTTGGCGGGCTTGCCGCAGATGGGGCACACATCGCCCAGGTGCTCCTGCTCCAGGGGGATGCAGCGGGAGGAGACGCCGGCCTCTTCCTTCATCTTGAGCTCGCACTCCAGATCGCCGCACCACATGGTCTTGGCGAAGCCGCCCTGGCTGGCCATCTTCTCCTTGACCTCCTCCAGGGAAGAGCAGGCGTAGGTGTTGTCCTCCAGGTTCTTCTTGGCCTTGTCGAAGAGGCCCTGCTGCACCGCGTCCAGCATGGTCTTGACGGTCTCCTCGATGTTGTCCAGGGAAACGAAGCTCTTCTCGCCGTTGTCCCGGCGGGCCAGCACGCACTGGTTCTTCTCCATGTCCTTGGGGCCCATCTCCAGGCGCAGGGGCACGCCCTTCATCTCGTACTCGGCAAACTTCCAGCCGGCGGACTGCTCGGAGGCGTCCATCTTCACCCGGATGCCGGCGGCCTTCAGGCGGTTCATGACGGCCTCGTTGGCCTCCAGAACGCCCTCCTTGTGCTGGGCCACGGGGATGATGATGACCTGGGTGGGGGCGATGCGGGGGGGCAGGACCAGACCGTTGTTGTCGCCGTGGGTCATGATGACGCCGCCGATCAGGCGGGTGGACACGCCCCAGGAGGTCTGGAAGGGATGGTGGGGCTTGTTGTCCTTGCCGGTGAAGGTGATGTCAAAGGCGGTGGCAAAGCCGTCCCCGAAGTAGTGGGAGGTACCGGCCTGAAGGGCCTTCTTGTCGTGCATCATGCACTCCACGGTGTAGGTGGCCTCAGCGCCGGAGAACTTCTCCTTGTCGGTCTTGCGGCCCTTCACCACGGGCATGGCCAGGTAGTTCTCGCAGAAGTCGGCGTAGATGTTGAACATGCGCTCGGTCTCGGCGATGGCCTCCTCGGCGGTGGCGTGCATGGTGTGGCCCTCCTGCCACAGGAACTCCCGGTGGCGCAGGAAGGGGCGGGAGGTCTTCTCCCAGCGCAGGACGGAGCACCACTGGTTGTAGAGCTTGGGCAGGTCCCGGTGGGAGTGGATGATGTTGGCATAGTGCTCGCAGAACAGGGTCTCCGAGGTGGGCCGGATGCAGTAGCGCTCCTCCAGCTTCTCCGAGCCGCCGTAGGTCACCCAGGCGCACTCAGGGGCAAAGCCCTCCACGTGGTCCTTCTCCTTCTGGAGCAGGCTCTCGGGGATCAGCATGGGGAGATACACGTTCTCATGTCCGGTCTCCTTGAACTTCTCGTCCAGGATCTTCTGAAAGTTCTCCCAGATGGCGTAACCGTAGGGCCGGAGGATGAACATACCCTTGATGGAGGAGTAGTCGATGAGCTCCGCCTTCTTGCACACGTCGGTGAACCACTTGGCGAAGTCCACCTCCATATCGGTGATCTGCTCCACCTGCTTTTTGTCCTGTGCCATATTTTTTCTCAATCCTTTTTTGTCAGTTTGGTGTCGGTTCTCTTCATTTTATTCACTTCTTCCCCAAAAGTCAAGGCGCACCTGGGGAAAAGACGCGGCCCGCGGGGGCTGTAAGCCCGCGGGCCGCCATGCAAGCTGTGTTTTAGGTCCGGATGACCAGCGTGGCCCGGAAGGTCAGGCCGTCATAGGAGCCGTAAATGGTCACGTTCTGGTTGGTCTCGAACTGCCGCAGGGAGAGCTCTCCCCCCGTCACGGAGAGGAGCTGGGCATCGGAGACATCCACGGTGATGACACTCTGGTCCTCGCCCCGCCGCTGAATGAGCATCTCCTCGCTGGAGGTGTTCACATAGAGCACGGTGCCGTCGATCTGGTTGGAGGAGACGGCGCTCTTGTCCACCTCGATGGAGAGGATCTGGTCCCCGTCCAGCACCATGGCGATCTGATAGCCCGGCTTGAGGGAGTCGATGGACACGGCCTTGCCGTCCTGGGTCACCGACACGCCGGCGCTCACCCGGTAGGAGGCGGTCCCCCCGTCGGAGAGGGCCACCTCGATGAGGGTGCCGCTGGTGTCCATGGTCACCTTCTGGATGATGCCGCTGGCGTTGGCGCTCTGGGGCGTGGCGTCGATGGAGCTGACCTCCTGGTAGCGCACGGTGACCACCACCGAGTCGCCGTTTTTCAGCCGGTCGATGGAGCTACGCGCGTCGTTGCGGTAGACCTCCGGGGGATCGGTCAGATCGATGTCAAAGGTGAGTACCTGTCCGTCCGCGCGGGTGACCTCCATCACCATGGGGGAGCCGTAGGTGATGGACGTGATGACGCCCTCCTCGGTGGAGGAGCCGGGATAGGCCAGGACCTCGGCGGCCTCGGTGCCCGAGAGGCGCAGGGTCACGTAGGCGTTCTTCTCCAGCTTGGAGAGGGTGGTGGCCTTGCCGTCATAGGTGATGACCGCGCCGCTGGCCACCGTGTAGGTCACGCTCTTCCCGCTCTTGAACTCGTTGATGGTGAGCTTGCCGGGGGTCTGGGAGTAGCTCACGCTGCGGATGGAGCCCTGTACATAGTCGGAGGCGGTATCCACATTCAGGGCGGAGACGGTGGAAACCTCGTCGTTGGAGACCCGCAGGGTCACATAGTCTCCCACATGTCCGGTGCTCAGCTTGCCCACCGCGCCGTTAATGGTGACACCCGCTCCGGAGGGCACGGTATAGCGGGTCTTCACCCCGCTCATGCTGGTGACCTGCACCGTGTAGGACCCGTCGCTGTTGCTCTTCACCTCGGAGAGCAGGCCATTCTCCTGCCGGGTGCCGCCGGTGAGGCGCAGGGCGGCCAGATGGCCCTGGGCATCCACCATGCACTCGGCCCGGGCATAGCCCGCCCCGTCGTCCAGCAGCTCCACGCCGCCGGTTGCGTTGCCCACCTGCACTTCGGTAAAGCGGTCGGCCCGGAAGTCGCGCACGCCGCTGCCGGTCTGCACGGTGACGGTATGTCCCTCCATATCCGACACGCTGCCCGACAGCGTCTCCAGCGCGCCGCTGACCCAAACGGCGGTGGGGGTGCCGCTGCTGTTGAGCTTCACCCGGGCATAGGAGCCGTTTTTCAGGGCGCCGCCGGTGGACTTCATATTGTTCTCATAGATGGTGACCCCGGCGGGGAGGGTGAGGGTGCGTGCGCCGCTCAGGGGGCTCTGGATGGTGAGGACGGTGGTCCCGCCGCTGCTCACCGAGGTGGAGGTGATGGTGCCGCCCACCCAGTCATAGGTGGTGTAGTCGGCCAGCTCCACCGTGATGCCCTTCTCCTTCATAAAGTCCATGGCACGGCGCATCAGAGAGGTCATCGAGGCACGGTTCACGCTGCTCTTGGGGAGAAAGCGGTTGAGCTCGTCCCCCTTGAGGATGCCGTAGTCGGTGAGGAGATACACATAGGGCCGCAGGTCCCGGGAGATACTGTCCTGGTCGGCAAAGGTCAGCTCGTACTCGGTCAGGCTCTCGGCCGCGCCGTCGATCTGCATGGCCCGGGCCAGATAGAGGGCCACCTTCTCCCGGTGGATGGCGTTGAGCAGCCCGCTCCCGTTGGCCAGGGCCTTGAGCTCGGCGCTCGTGATGATCCCGGTCTCCAGGCACACCGCCAGATCGGGGGCCGCCCAGGTGAGCATATCGGCGGGCACGATCTCCTTCAGGGTATCCTCCCAGGCCTGGGCGATCTTGGTCTTGGTGGCGCTGTCGACGCCGGTCACCCGGGCACAGAAGAGCAGGGCCTCCACCGCACTCATGGCGGCGTCGGGCTTGAAGGTCCCGTCGTTATATCCGCTGACCAGCCCCAGGGAGGAGAGATATTCCACATCGGCCTTGGCCCAGTGGCCGTTCAGATCGGTAAAGGTCGCCGCCGCCGCGGGCGCTGCGCTCAGACTCACCGTCATGGTCAGGGCCAGGGCTGCGGAGAGCCATCTTGTTCCTTTCATTCCATACACCTCCGGAAAATGACGTTGGGATGTTTCCAATCATCAGACGCATTTCAGCAGGGAAAGTTCCACTTATTTCAAATTATATCCGCTCTCCATATAAAAAGCAACCTGCCCGGGTCATTTTGTCCAAAAGGCCGCTCCTTCGACCGGAAAATACACGGTTGCGGCCGCCTATCTTCCTGTGATAAAATAAAATGCATATGTAACCACTTTGCGGTGCAAAAAAACCACCTCATCCTATGGATCAGGAGGCTGTATATGAAGGATATTTCCGACAAATCCCGGACCTGGACCGCTGCCGCGCTGGTGCTGGTCTGTCTGGCTGTGATCGGATGTGCTACGGCCTATACGCTGCGTGTACTCCACCTGATGCGCTCGGATACCGACCAGTATCTCCTGGAAAATGCGAAGAACGCCGTTCTCACGGTGACCAGCCGGGTCGAAGAGGATTTTTATAACCTGAATCTGGCGGCCGAGACCTGCGCCAACCTGCCCGATCGGGAGAATCGGCTGACCCACCTGCGCAATCTGGCCGGTGGGCAGACCCTGGATAAGCTGGCGCTGGCCGAGCCGGACGGGACGCTCTACCTCACCAACGGCAATTCGTTTTCCATGGCGGGAAACTCCATTGTGGAGCAGGCCCTCCAGGGCTCCGAAGTACTGGCGATCAGCCAGGAATTCTCTCTGGAAAACCAAACAGAGTATCTGGTGTACGCCGTGCCCATCGTAGGCCACGACAATTCCATTCTGGGCGCCCTCATCTGGCGGGACACCCAGCGGTTTGTGACCCGCTGGTTTCCCCAGAACCAGTCCGACCGCATCACCATTGTAGAGTCTGACGGCTCCATCATTCTCTCGGAGCAGTGGGGCGAAAATGTCTTTGACCTTCTCTCCCGCACCGTGCCCGAGCGGGACTGTTCTCTGGATCAGCTTCGCTCCGACCTCTCTGAGGGCCGCCAGGGCATCTTTTACTATCACAACACGGTGGAGGAGGCGGCCATCACCTACTTCCCCCTTCCGTTCGGGAACTGGTTTTTGCTGCTGCGTACGCCGCTGGAGAGCATGAACCGCTCCCTCTCCCAGGCCATGCTGCTGGGAATCCTTCTGTGCTTCCTGCTGGGGGCGGCCTTCCTGCTGTTCCTGTACTTTTTCCGCCGGGCGCAGCAGCGGCATACCCAGCTGTTGGAGCAGCTGGCCTTCTCCGATCCCGTCACCGGGGGTGACAATGCCCTGCGCTTCTCCATGCGGGTGGAAAAGATCCTCCCGGAGGCCCCTCCCGCCTCCTATGTCCTGGTCAGCGCGGATATCCAGGCCTTTGGTCTGGTCAACCGGATCTTTGGAGAGAGCGCGGGAGACCGGGTCCTCTCCCACCTGTGCCGCTCCTTCCAGGACCGCCTCCAGCCCGGAGAGCTGGTGGCCCGGGACACCCAGGATCAATTCCTTCTCCTCCTTCACGCGGACCTTCCCGCCGCGCTGGAGGCCCGGCTGGAGGAGATGGCCCGCCATGTCAACCGCTTCAACGAGCACACCCCCACCCCCTACTATCTCCATCTCACCATCGGCCTGTGTCTGGTCAACGATCCATCCCATCCCCTCTCCGATCTGTTGGACCAGGCCAACCTGGCCCGGAAGCGGGCCCGGCAGCACTCCACAGACAAGCTCTCCACCTGTGCCTGGTACCGTCCGGAGGACCAGGAGCAGCGCCTGCGGGAGCAGAACATCTGCAATCAGATGGAGCGCGCGCTGGAGAACGGCGACTTCAAGATCTATCTCCAGCCCAAATTCTCCCTGGCCGGCCGCCGGGTGGTGGGGGCGGAGGCCCTGGTCCGCTGGCAGGACGGGGAGCAGGCCTTTTTCCGCCCGGACTCCTTTATCCCGTACTTTGAGCGCAACGGTTTTATCACCCGGCTGGACCGGTATATGTTTGAGCAGAGCTGTATCCAGCTGCGCCAGTGGCTGGACGCCGGGCTGGAGCCGGTGCCCATCTCGGTGAACTTCTCCCGTGCCAACCTGGCCGTGGGCACCCTGGCCGCCTATCAGGCCATCCAGGAGCGCTACGGCGTGCCCCCCTCCCTGTTGGAGTTTGAGCTCACCGAGACCATGATGGGGGAGAATCCCACCTTCTTCTCCGAGGTGGTGGAGGCCATGCATCAGATGGGCTTCCAGTGCTCCATCGACGACTTCGGCAGCGGCTACTCCACCCTCTATATGCTCCAGCAGGTCCAGGTGGACACCATCAAGCTGGACAAATCCCTCTTTGACGGGCTGCGTTCCCAGCCGGAATGTCCCCGCACCGCCATTGTGGTGGAGGCCGTCCTTCAGCTGGCCCGCCGCCTTGGCCTCAAGACAGTGGCCGAGGGGATCTCCACCCAGGAGCAGCTGGAATTTCTCAAGCACTATCCCTGCGACATGGTACAGGGATATTACTTCTCCCACCCCCTCCCTGCGGAGGAGTTCTGCCGGCGGTTCCTCCGCCCGGCCGACGCTCCGCCGGAAGTGGAAGCACCGTAAGCAAGCGGCCCGGGACGGAAAAACCGTCCCGGGCCCTTTCTGTTTTCTCCTCAATTTGCTTCCAGCAGGCGGTCAATGGCCCTTGCCACACCGTCCTCCCGGTTGCTGGCGGTGATCCGGCGCGCCAGGGCACGGATGGCCTCGGTGGCATTTCCCATGGCGATGGGCATTCCCACCGCCGTCAGCATGCCCCGGTCGTTGTCACTGTCCCCGATGGCGGCGCACTCCTCCAGCGCGATCCCCAGCCCTCCGGCCAGGGCAGCCAGGCCGGTCCCCTTGTCCACACCGGCGGGGACGATCTCAAAATTATAGGGTGCCGAGGAGGTCAGCTCCACATCGGCGTACTCTCCCAGCTCCGCCAGCAGGGGCGGGAAGGTCTCCGGCGCACCCTGGGCATAGATCTTGCTCAGGGGCAGCCCCTCCCGCTCCAGGACAGCGCCGGGGCTTCCCTCCACCCGCTTGCACCGGTGGAACCCGGCGCTGGGATAGGTGCGAAAAATCTCATCCCCCTTGGGATTGACCAGCAGCTCCTCCCCAGCGAAGAGCATAAGGCCCAGCTCCTCCCGCTCCAGCCGCTCCACCAGGGCCAATCCGGTCTCCCGGGGCATGTCCCACCGGCGGGTGTTGCGCCGCAGACCCAGATCGGCCAGGGCCGCGCCCCCCTGGCAGACCAGCACGCGGTCGCACCCGGCCTGGTCGGCCACATCCTCCGACTCCTGCCAGGAGCGGCCGGTGCACAGCACGACCTTCATCCCCGCCGCCCGGGCCCGGGCGATAGCCCCCCGATTGGCGGGACTCACCCGGCCGTCCGGACCGATCAGGGTCCCGTCAATATCCAGTGCGATGAGCCGATACATACCCCACGTCTCCTTTTCTCCGCTCCGTGCACTCAGGCCACGGCCAGCGCCAGCAGGCCGATCACCCAGAGATGCAGCGGGTAGAATCCATAAAACAGATATTTGGACGCCGCTGTTTTGGGTCCACGCTCCCCATTATAGAGCATCAGAAAGGGAATCGCCAGGACAAAGAGAAAATCGGAATTATATCCCAGCATGACCAGCGTCTCAAACCGGGTCGGATAGGGCACATAGGACAGCGCCAGCAGCACGGCCGAGCCGGCCAGCCACAGCCCGTTGCGCAGAGCGACCCGGTCCCGCAGGACGTAGGCCGTGAGCATAAAGGGCAGGACTATGATCCCTCCCTCTGCCAGAACGGCCCCCAGGACCAGGACGGCGGCCACACCGCCGATACACAGGACCTTTTTCCCCCGGTGCGAGGTGCTCCTCCCCTGCTCCAGGATGTTCAGCATCAAAACGCCCAGCGCCAGTGTGAAGAAAATGTTATTGGATATATACAGCCCCTTCGAAGCGCCCAGCATGTGATAGAGCGCATTTCCCGCCGCAGCGCGCAGCAGGGCCGATTGTAACAGGTCCGGTCATGCTCCGTCAACACACCCAAGGGAATCCATCGCTTTTCTTTATGAAAACGTAAGACATTCTCCCTCCACACGAAAAAACTGCCGCTCCCCGGAGTGTTCCGGAGAGCGGCAGTTTTGCTTCAGCTTCTCATGTTGGCGGCCTGATCCCACCCGGTCGGGAGGGCTCAGCGCATGGTATAGAGCATGGTGGCCACTTCGCCGCGAGTGATGGACTGGTTGGGATTGAGCTTGTTGCCGTATCCCGACACCACGCCCTGGCCCACCAGGATGCGGACATAGTCCAGGGCCCAGGCGGGCACGTCTCCCGCGTCGGCCGCGGTGAGGGCGGGGGCCTCATATCCCTTGGCCTGAGTCCGGCCCAGAATGGTCATGACCTCCACACGGCTGATGTTGGCATTGGCGTTCAGGTAGAGCTTTCCGCCGCTCTCGCTGCCGCTGAGGATGCCCAGGCTGTACATGGCCTTGATCTCCCCCAGGGCCCAGGCGGGCGCCTGATCGGCGTCGGCAAAGGGCAGCTCCACATCGGCGTACTGCTCCAGATCCAGGTCCAGCCAGCGGGCCACCAGGGCGAAAAACTCACCCCGGGTGATGTTCCGGTCGGGGGCAAAGGTGAGGGGCTCGCCCGGCGCCCCGGTGCCGGAGGTCACGCCGGTATCATAGAGGTAGGTGGCGTACTTGGCCGCCCAGTGTCCCGTCATATCGGTAAAGACATTGGCATGCGCTGCGTCGGGGGCGATGTCCGCCGAGGCCCGGGCCAGATTGCCGCTGGCGTCGCTGGCGGTCACGGTGACCCGGTGGGCCTTCCCATCCGAGGCGGGCAGGGTGGCGCTCACGCTGTTGGTGCTCTCGTTCCAGGTCACCTCCAGGGGCGTGCCGTCATAGGTGGCCTCCACGTTTTTGGCGTAAATGGTCTTATCCACATCGTCGGTGACGGTGGCGGTGAGCTGGCTGCCCGAGACCTTTACCGTCACATTGGGTGCGGCGTTGTCCTCCATCTGCTGGTTGGCGGTGGTCAGCTGGTCCACCCAGATGGTGCCCTGGCTCTGCGCTCCGCCGCCGTAGATGATGTTCAGTCCGCTCAGCGCGGTAGCGCCCTGCGGCAGCTCCACCGAGATCTTCTTCCAGCCGGTGAAGTCCAGTCCGGTGAGAACCACAGGCTCCACCGCGGCTCCCTCGCCGCTGCCCACGGTCACGCTGGCGGTCAGGCTGTTGCCCGAGCCGTCGCCGTAGACCCACAGGTCCAGTCTGCGCTCCCCGTCGGTGATGGGCAGGTTCACGCTCAGGGCGGCGGTGCCGTTCTGGGCGGCGTCATAGTCCAGACGCACGCTCTGGCGGCCAAAGCGCACGTGCTCCAGTCCGGTCTCGGGAGAGGCGGTGACGGTCTCGCCGCTCACAAAGGCGGACAGGTCGCCCTCACAGTTCTCCAGGGGCAGGATGTGTCCGGCCACGCTGACGGGGATGCTCACGCTCTTCCCGCCGGCGCTCACGGTGAGGGTGCCGCTGGCTCCCTCGCTCCCGGCGGTAAAGACGCCGTTGGGGTCCACGGTGCCCACCGCCGGATCACAGGTCCAGGTGTAGCTGCTGTCCTGGGAGACCAGGGAGAGCTTCCGGTAGACCGCGTCGGCCTTCAGGTTGACCTGCTCTCTGGGCGCCACATTGAGGGAGGTCACAGACTTTCCGCTGCTCTCATTCCGCAGGGAGATGGAGTCGGGGGTCTTGACCACCGTCATGGTGGCGCTTCCCTCCGCGCCGCCGCCGCTGGCGGTGACCTGGGTGGTGCCGCTCTCACTGCCGGCGGTAAAGAGGCCGTCTGTGGTGACCAGTCCGTCCCCATTCTGGATGAAATAGCTCACCGGTGTGGTGTCGCTCATGGGGTAGTAGGCGGTGTCCAGGGCCTGGGCGGAGAGCTGGATGCTGCTGCCCGCCAGGAGCATAGCGTCGCTGGGGGTCACATAGTAGGAACCCAGGACTCCGGTGGCCGTCAGGGTGGTGGTGAGGAAAATGGCGGTGCTGTTGGCCCGCTGGGAGCCGCCCGAGGGCTTGTTCACCACGCCCAGGGTGCTCTCGCCGGGATAGGTGGCGCCCAGGGTGGTGGAGCCGCCGCCGTCCAGAGCCACTGCCTCCACGCAGCCCAGCTCGATCAGGCGCATGGCCACCTGCTCCAGCGTCGCGCCCACGCTGTACCCGGACTGGTCCCCGTCAATGGTGTAGAAGACGACGCTGCCGTCTGCCTTCAGACCGATGGCGGTGCGGGCCCGGCGGGTCTTGGCGTTGGGGTCGTTGATGAAGCTGGCGTAGTCCACCTGTCCGGCGTTCACCAGGCGGCTGGGGGCGCCGGTGGCCGCCACTGCCTCGGTCCAGCGGGTGTCGCTGGTGGCAAAGTCCACCTCCACCGTGTCTCCGGCCTTGAGGGCCTTGAGGGGGGCGGTGGCCGCCTCGCCGCTCTTATTGTTGACCGTCAGGACATATTTCCCGCTGGGGATGGCGATGGAAGAGTTGGATTCCAGCACCTGGTCCACGGTGAAGGTCATGCGGCTCATCACCGCGGGGGCCTCCCGCCGGGTGAGGACCGCTCCGTCCTCCCGGGTGACGGTCTCGCCCACTCCGTCCAGCACCGGGGTGAGGATCACGTCCACGCCCGCGCTGGTGTTGTTGGTGGTGCTGCCGAAATCACTGTTGAGGAGCACATACCCGCCCGTATCGCTGCGCACCTTATTGAGGCCGCCGGCGATGTTGTAGGTCTGGCCCCCGAAGTTGGCCCGGACGGCGATCTTGGGCTGGCCGATGAAGGCCGTCCCGTCCTCCCGGAAGCCGATGCCGTAGTACCAGGAGCCGCCCCCCTGGGAGCTGTCGGCCGACGGGGTGGAGCGCAGGATGCCATCGGTGATGATGACCCCCTCGGGCGCTCCGGTGGAGAAGGAGTAGTAGCCCCCGTTGATGCCGCCGACCACCCGTTTGCCCTGACTCTCCAGGGTCTTGGCCATGGTGGTGAGGGTCTCCCGGCTGGTGATGCTCTTGCCGTAGGCCATGGTGGGCCGCACGTCGGCGTTGGGGGTATAGGTCAGATAGTTCTCGGTGCGCAGGTCGGAATAGGTGTCGCTCCAGAAGATCTGGAAGTCCACGCCCGTCCCGGGGGAGAGTCCCACGCTGCCGCTGTGGATGTCATGTCCCAGCGCCACCGACGCAGAGGCCGCGGTACTCCCCACCATGACCAGGGCCATGGCCGCGGCGGCGGCGCGCTTGCTCCAAATGCTCATGTACAAAAAACCTCCTTGGCTGTTCACAGCCGGTCCAATCCCGATTCCTCACCGGCCGGAGAGGCCCCCTCCGGCCAGGAAAAGGCGCCCGGGCAAACCGCTCCGGGCGCGCCAATACTTTGTTATGTTAACACATCGCCGCTCATTTGTAAACCGAAAGCCGTCTTTCTCCCCGATTTTCTCAGGATTGGCCCGGTTCCGTGTCCCGGACGTTCCGGCGCAGGCGGGGAAGCAGGGTGTCCAGGGCCGCCTTCTCCTGGATCTCCAGCAGGGCGCCGATGAGCTGGTTGGACACCAGGAACCCCTGGGGCGTAAAGTACCACCGCCGGTCCTGCCGGGCGGCCCAGCCCCGGCGCTCGTACTCCTCCAGCTTCTGTTCGATGGGGTCGAAGTTCATAAAATACTCCCGCCGGTACTCCCACTCCTCGATGCCCCGGGTGGTGCGCAAGCGGAGCATCAGATACTCCCCGCCCCGCTCCCGCTGGGGGATGAGCTCGGACTCGTCCACGATGTTCCCGCCGTGGAGCACCCCCTCGATATAGGCGTCCAGGTCCCGCACGAAGGAGTAGCGCCGTCCTCCGAAGTCGGAGTGGGCCCCCGGCCCGAAGCCGATGTAGGGCCGTCCCATCCAGTATTTCAGGTTGTGCCGGGACTGGAAGCCGGGCCGGGCGAAATTGGAGATCTCATACTGCTTGTATCCGGCCTTGGCCAGCCGCTCCACCATCCACAGGTACATGTCGGCCTGCATGTCGTCGTCGGGGAGGATCTCCCCCCGCTCCACCCGGGTGTAGAGGGGGGTCCCCTCCTCCACCTTCAGGCCGTAGCAGGAGAGGTGCTCCGGCTCCAGGGCCAGGGCGCTCTCCACGCTCTCCTTCCAGGCCTCCATGCTCTGGTGGGGCAGGCCGTAGATGAAATCCAGGCTCACATTTTTGATCTTGGCCTCCCGGGCGGCCTGGACCGCGGCCTTGGCCTGGGCAAAGGTGTGGGGCCGGTGGAGCCCCTCCAGGTCCCGGTCGCAGCAGGACTGCACCCCCAGGGAGATGCGGTTGACCCCCGCCCGGCGCAGGCGGCAGAGCATCTTCTTCTCCACGCTGTCGGGATTGCACTCCACGGTGACCTCGGCGTCCCGGGCCACGTCAAACCGGCGGCAGACCTCGCCCAGCAGCTCCCGCAGGCGCTTCTCGCCGTAGTAGCTGGGGGTGCCTCCGCCAAAATAGATGGTATCGACCTGATGGCCTCGGGCCAGAGGGGCCGTCTCCCGGATGTGGGCGATCAGCGCCTTCTGATAGTCGTCCATCCGCCCCTCCCGTCCGGCCAGGGAGTAAAAGTCGCAGTAGTCACATTTGCTGCGGCAGAAGGGGATGTGGATATAGATTCCGAGTTTTCCAGCCATACAGGTACACCTTCCGATCAGGGTCTTTCTATTTTCTATATTTTTTTATTATACCCTTTTTCTCCCCAGTTGAAAAGCGTTTCCAGCTTCTTCCGTATCCGGCAGGGCGGCGGCCTTGACTTTTCCGCCCCCCCTGCTATACTTCATATACCCGCTCCCGCTCGGCCGGGAGCCCTTTGCACACAGGAGGAATCGGCATGGAAGATCATTCTCCCCGGCGGCTCACCCTCACCGTCTCCCCCGCCCAGGAGGGGAGCACCGTGGACACCCTGCTGCGGCGGACTCTGGGCCTGTCGGGCACCTCGGTGAAGCGGGCCAAGCGCGTGCCCGGCGGCATCCAGCTGGACGGCGTGCCCGTCTTTGTCACGGTCCGGGCCCGCTCCGGGCAGCAGCTCTCCGTCCTGGTGGGGGACACCGAGGCGGATGAGACCCTCGTCCCCACCCCCGGCCCTCTGGACATCCGCTATGAGGATGCGGATATTCTCCTCCTCAACAAGGCCCCCGGGGTGGCGGTCCACCCCAGTCCGGACCACTTTGACCATACGCTGGGTAATTTTGTGGCCTATTATTACAAAACGTCAGGACAGATCGCCCGGTTTCGCCCGGTCAACCGGCTGGACCGGGGGACCTCTGGCCTCATGTGCGTGGCCAAGCACGCCCACGCCCACGAGCTTCTCAAGGAGCAGCTCCACACTCCCGCCTTCCGCCGGGTCTACCTGGCCGTGTGCGAGGGGTGCCCCCCATCCGACCGGGAACGGGTGGATGCCCCCATCGGCCGGGCGGAGGACTCCCTCCTCCGGCGGGAGGTCCGCCCCGACGGCGCCCCCGCCCGCACCCGGTATGAGGTGCTCTCCCGGGGCGAGGGTCGGAGCCTGGTACGCTTGGAGCTGGAGACCGGGCGCACCCACCAGATCCGCCTCCACATGGCCCACCTGGGCTGTCCGCTGACGGGGGACTTTCTCTACGGGCGAGAGGACCCCCACCTCATCCCCCGTCCCGCCCTCCACTCCTGGCTTCTCTCCCTGCGCCACCCCATCACCGGGGACGTGCTGGAACGGACGGCCCCCCTGCCCCCGGACCTGCTCCGCCTGCTGGAGATTTCTTCCCTCTCTCCCTCTCTTGAAGGCCCGGAGCGGGTATGATAGAATAAGGGGCAAACTCTTTCCCCGGAGGACAATCGTGAATCAACTTGAACAGCTTCCCATCCCTCTGCTCCAGTGGTTTCAGGAGCACGCCCGGGTGCTCCCCTGGCGCAGCGACCCCACCCCCTACCACGTGTGGATCTCGGAGATCATGCTCCAGCAGACCCGGGTGGCGGCGGTGCTGGACTACTACCACCGTTTTCTGGACGCCCTCCCCACCGTGGCCCATCTGGCCGCCGTGGAGGAGGATACCCTTCTCAAGCTCTGGCAGGGGCTGGGCTACTATAACCGGGCCCGCAACCTCCAGAAGGCCGCCCGGCAGATCATGGAGGAGTTCGGCGGGGTCTTTCCCGCCTCCTACGAGGAGATCCTCTCCCTGGCCGGGGTGGGGGAGTATACGGCAGGGGCCATTTCCTCCATCGCCTTCGGCATCCCGGTCCCCGCGGTGGACGGCAACGTCCTGCGTGTGGTGGCCCGGATTACCGGTGACCGGGGGGACATTCTGAACGCCGCTACCAAGGCCCGGATGCGCGCCGCCCTGCTGGAGACCATGCCCAAACAGTTCCCGGGGGCCTACAACCAGGCCCTCATGGAGCTGGGCGCCCTGGTGTGCCTGCCCAACGGCGCGCCCCTGTGCGAGCAGTGCCCCGCCGCTTCCTTCTGTACTGCCTATCAGGAGGGGCTCACCGGCGAGCTCCCGGTCAAGGCCCCCAAGAAGGCCCGCCGGGTGGAGAAACGGACCGTGTTTCTCCTCTTCCACGGCGGCAGGGTGGCCCTCCGCCGCCGCCCCAAACGGGGCCTGCTGGCGGGACTCTGGGAGTACCCCAACGAGGTGGAGGCCGGCCCCGCCGCGCTGGAGGCCTGGGGCGTCACCCCCCGCTCTCTGGAAGCGGGGGGCGCAGGAAAGCACATCTTCTCCCACATCGAGTGGCACATGCATGCCCTGTTGGCCGAGACGGCGGACGACACCCTCCCCGACGGCTGGGTCTGGGCCGACGGGCGGGAGCTGGAGGAGGTCTATGCCATCCCCAACGCCTTCCAGGCCTTCTCGGATACCGTATCCGCCCGGCTGCGTTCCATTTAAGGCGGTGAATCACTTCCATGCAGACATCGATGGATAAGGTCGCAATTGGACTGCAAAAATATTGCAATATTATGTCCACACTAAACAGGACAGATGTATCTTTGGACCGCGACTTTCAAAGACGCTTCAACGGCTTTTATCGAATTCGGCAGCGGTCTGCTCTGTTCTACACTTCTTTTTTTCAGTTTCTTGAATTACACAAACAGGATGCCGCTCTTACCTTCGAAGCAGTCATACGCTATCTTTTTGAAACGACCGGCTCTGTCTGCCCCTCCTTTGCCAGCAAACTGGTCGCCACTGTACGTCCGGAATTGCCTGTATGGGACCGGTATGTCCTTACAAATCTCGGTCTCAAAGCCCCCGGCTATTACCTGCCTCCCAGTACACGCATACAGCGGTGCGTTGATCTGTACGCCAAAATCTGTGCCTGGTATGAAACGCCGGCGGCGCAGGAAAAGCTGGAACTCTTTGAGTCAATCTTTCCAAATTGCCCGATTAGCAATGTAAAAAAGATCGACCTGATCCTATGGCAGACACGTGATATATAACCTTTCGCACCGTTCCATTTTGGGAGCGGTATGCCACCTACCAAAGGAGCGACTATGAATTTTACCGCCTTAATCGCCGCCCAGCGGCGCTACTTCAACGAGGGCCTGACCCGGAGCATCTCCTTCCGCCGGGAAATGCTCCTGCGCCTGAAACGGGGCCTGGAGAAACATGAGGATGCCCTCCTCTCCGCTCTGGAGCAGGACCTGGGCAAGTCCCGCTTTGAGGCCTACGAGACCGAGCTGGGCATCGTCCGCTCCGAGCTCCGGGACGCCTGGAAGCACCTGGAGAAATGGGCCCGCCCCCGCCGGGTACCCACCCCCCTCTCCCAGTTTCCCGCCGTCAGCCGGGTCTACCGGGAGCCCTTCGGGGTGGCCCTCATCCTCTCGCCCTGGAACTACCCCCTCCAACTCACCCTGGTTCCCCTCATCTCCGCTCTGGCGGCGGGGTGTACCGCGGTGGTGAAGCCCTCGGCCTATGCCCCCGCCACCTCCCAGGCGGTGGCCGACCTGCTGGGGGAGGTCTTTGAGGAGCGCTATGTGGCCTGCGTCCAGGGCGGACGGGCCGAGAACGCCGCCCTGCTGGAGGAGCACTTCGACTTCATCTTCTTCACCGGCAGCACCGAGGTGGGGCGCACCGTCATGGCCGCCGCCGCCCGGCATCTGACCCCGGTGGCCCTGGAGCTGGGGGGCAAGTCCCCCGTCATTCTGGCCCACGACGCCGATCTGGACCTGGCGGCCCGGCGCATCGTGTGGGGCAAGTTCCTCAACGCGGGCCAGACCTGTGTGGCCCCCGACCATGTTTGGGTCCCCGCCGAGGCCAGGGACTTTTTTGTGGAGAAGCTCAAGACCTGTATCACCCGCTTTTACGGGGAGCGGCCCCTGGAGAGCCCCAACCTTCCCCGCATCATCAACGACAAGCACTTCGAGCGTCTGCTGGGCCTGATGAAGTCGGGAACCACCGCCTGCGGCGGCGCCTGGGACGCCTCTTCCCGGCGCATCGAGCCCACCGTCCTGGTGGACGTCACCGAGGACATGCCGGTCATGGGGGAGGAGATCTTCGGCCCCATCCTGCCGGTGCTCACCTATGAGGATCTGGACGAGCTCGTCCTCCACCTGCAGAGCAAGCCCCGGCCCCTGGCCCTGTACCTCTTCACCCGCAACCACTACCGGATGGACCGCATCAGCGCCCTACTTCCTTTCGGCGGCGGATGCGTCAACGATACCATCGTCCACCTGGCCAACGGAAACCTGCCCTTCGGCGGCATCGGGGAGAGCGGCATGGGCCGCTGCCACGGGGAGTGGGGCTACCGCACCTTCTCCCACGAGAAGGGCATCCTGCGCAAGTTCTCACTGGACATTCCGGTGCGCTACCCGCCCCACAAGGGCAAGAGCCTGAGCACGCTCAAGAAACTCATGTGACCATATCAGAACCTATACAGAGAAAAACGGGGGAATGGAACGACCATGGCAAAGCTGTATTTTCGCTACGGCGTGATGGGGTCCAGCAAGACCGCCAACGCCCTGATGGTGCGCTATAATTACGAGGAGCGGGGGCAGGACGCCCTCCTGGTCAAGCCTGAGCTGGACCAGCGGGACGGGGCCCGCTTCGTGGCCTCCCGGGCGGGACTGAGCCATCCGTGCATCTATTTTACCGACCTGATGAAAAAGACCCCGGAGGAGCTCAAGGCCTACGCCTGTATCATTGTAGACGAGGCCCAGTTCCTCACCCGGGAGGAGGTGCGCTACCTCACCGACCTGGTGGATGAGCAGAACATCCCGGTCATCTGCTACGGCCTGCGGGCCGACTTCAAGGGGGACCTCTTCCCCGGCTCCCAGGAGCTGCTCTCCTGCGCCGACATCATCGAGGAGATCAAGACCATCTGCTGGTGCGGCAAGAAGGCCACCTGCAACGCCCGCTTTGACGAGCATGGCAACGTCCTCAAGGAGGGCGAACAGGTGGTGCTGGGGGCCAACGACCGGTACATCGGCCTGTGCCGCAAGCACTGGAAAGAGGGCAATCTAGGGCCGAAGTAACTCCCCGGCGGTGCTCTCCAGCATGAGGAGTACCCCCAGCCGGAATCCCTCTTCAAAGGCGTAGCGGCTGTGTCCGGCCACGGGGTTGTCCCGCAGCTCCTCCGGCCAGCGCTCCGGCTTGGGATAGCCCACAAAATAGTCGTAGAGTAAGTTAATCATCAGCGACATATTTATCCCTCCACAATATACAGTCAACTGTGTATTGTGATTTTAACACACAGTTAACTGTGCGTCAAGGAGGCCGCATATGTTTTCACAGCGGATTCGTCAGCTCCGCCAGGAACGGGGACTGACGCAGACTGAAGTGGCAGAGGAAGTTCACCTCTCCATGCGGGGGTATCAGGACCTGGAATTGGGCCGAAAGCCAAAATATGATACCCTCCTCCACATCGCGGATTTTTACGGCGTATCGGTGGACTGGCTGATGGGCCGCACCGCGCGCCGGGAGGTCTGGAAGGAATGAGAAAGGAAGGAGCGCCATGATCTGCAATCTCTGTCCCCGGAAGTGCGCCGCCCTGCGCACCGACACCCGCGGGGAGGGACGCTGCGGCATGCCCTCCCTTCCCGTGGTGGCCCGGGCCGCCCTCCACCAGTGGGAGGAGCCGCCCCTCTCGGGCACCCGTGGGGCGGGCACCGTCTTTTTCTCGGGCTGCCCGCTGGGGTGTGTGTTCTGCCAGAACGAGTCCATCAGCCACGAGAACTTCGGCCGCCCCATCTCGGTGGAGCGGCTGCGCGCCATCTTTCAGCAGCTCATCGGCCAGGGTGCCCACAACATCGACCTGGTGAATCCCACCCACTTTGCCCACGCGGTGCTCCAGGCCCTGGAGGAGCCCCTGCCCGTGCCGGTGGTGTGGAACTCGGGGGGGTATGACGCGCCGGAGACCCTCCGCGCCCTGGAGGGGAAGGTGGACATCTACCTCCCCGACCTCAAGTACCTCCGCCCCGAGACGGCGGCGCGCTACTCCGACGCCCCCGACTATCCGGAGGTGGCCTGTGCCGCCATTCTGGAGATGTACCGCCAGACCGGCCCCTGTGTCTATGACGAGGAGGGCCTGCTCCGGCGGGGGGTCATCATCCGCCATCTGGTCCTCCCGGGGCGGCTCAGTGAGGCCAAGGCCGTCATGGACTGGGTGGCCGAGCACTTTGAACCCGGTCAGGTCCTCTTCTCCCTCATGAGTCAGTACATCCCCTGGGGCCGGGCGGCGGAGTTCCCCGAGATCAACCGGAAGCTGCGCCCCTCTGAGGCCCGCAGCGCCCGGCAGTACATGGATGCCCTGGGCCTTTCGGGCTTTACCCAGGAGGACTCCTCGGCCGCCAGTACCTTCATCCCCTCCTTCGATCTCACCGGGGTGGAGAAGCCTGCCCTCTGATTTTCCCGCAATTCCCGAAAACGTTTCGTATATTCGACTTTATTTTCAACTGTTAGGAGTGAATTTATGGCCCTGAGTCGTTTCGGCTCCAACCCGCGTATGAAGGTCATGTGGCATCTCTCCTGGCCTGCCATCATCGAGCAGGTGCTGGCCACCATGGTCAGCTATGTGGACACCGCCATGGTGGGCGTGCTGGGCGCGGCGGCCACCGCCTCGGTCTCGGTGAACGCCTCCTCCATCTGGCTCATCAACGGCATTCTGGCCGGGATCGGGGTGGGCTATTCGGTGCAGGTCTCCAACGCCATCGGCGCGGAGGACGACGCGCGGGCCCGGCGCATCATCCGGCAGGGCATCCTGGCCACGGTGGTATGTGGTATGGCCGCCCTGCTTCTCTTCCAGCTGCTGGCCCCCTTCATTCCGGTCTGGCTGGGCGCGGAGCCCTCTGTCCGTCCCACCGCCACCGCCTATCTGCGCTGGTACACCCTCTGTATGCCCTTCGCCGCGGCCAGTGCCATTTTCTCGGCCATCCTGCGCTGCATGGGCAACACCAAGACCCCGCTGATCTTCAACTTCTCGGCCAACCTCATCAACCTGATTCTCAACTTCTTCCTCATCTATGAGACGCGCACCGTCACCGTGGGCGGATTCTCCCTCACGGTCCCCGGTGCGGGACTGGGGGTGGCCGGAGCGGCCATTGCCTCGGCGGTGGCCTGGGCCTTTGCCGGGTCCATGCTGCTCTACGTGGGCATCCGCCAGGGCCCCCGCTTCCAGGTCCGGTTCCGGGAGGGCTTCCGGCCCGACAGCAGCATCATCCAGATGGCCCTCCACCTGGGCCTCCCCTCCGCCCTGGAGCGTGCCACCATCAACCTGGGCCAGATCGTCATGACCGCCCTGGTGGCCTCCATCGGCACGGTGGCCCTGGCGGCCAACCAGATCGCCACCACCGCCGAGGGCCTGTGCTATCTCCCGGCCTACGGTATCTCCTACGCCAGTGTGGCCCTGGTGGGCCAGTCGGTGGGGGCCCGCTCGGCGGAGAACGCCCGGGCCTACGGCTCCCTCTCAGCCAAGGTGGCCCTGATGCTCTGCACCGGCCTGGCCGTCCTGCTCTTCCTCTTCGCCCCGGCCCTGGCCTCCCTCTTCAACTCCGATCCCCAGGTGGTGGAGCAGTCCGCCCTGATGCTGCGCATCGTCTGCTTCGCCGAGCCCTTCTTTGCCCTGTCCATCGTGCTCTCCAGCAACCTGCGGGGCGCCCACGATGTGCGCTATCCCATGGTGGTGGGGCTCATCTGCATGTGGGGCGTGCGCATCGTCCTGGCCCCCATTCTGGTGATCTACGGCAAGCTGGGCCTGGCCGGCGTGTGGATCGCCATGAGCGTGGACCTGATCCTCCGGGGCATCCTGTGCACCCACCGCTGGCACAGCGGAAAGTGGGTCCATATCGCCGGACTGGACGCCCAGCCCGCGGTCCACACCACGCCCTCCTGATGTGGATAAAAAGAAAAAACACCGCCCGTCTCCTGTTGTGAAGAGACGAGCGGTCTGGCTGTCGATAACGTGTATTTCTGCGCTTTGTGCTGCAAGCGCCTCGCAGAGTTCCGCCGTCCGCAGACGGCGGAAGAGGGTCAAATCGTGTTTTCCGGCGGCATGTACGTCGGAAAACACACTTCTCAGGCCACAAGTGTGCGAGCGAAAGCGAGTGCGCGCAGCGGCCTGTATCCCCTCGAAAAAATGCTTGCATTTTTGAGAAGCGTGTCGAAGTTTTTCGACACGCTAACTGCCCGTCTCCTGCTGCACAGGAGGAGACGGGCGGTATTTTTATTTCATCCGGTTGCGGAGCGGTTCTCCGGCCAGATAGCGGCGCAGGTTGTCCAGCGCAATTTCCACCAGCCGGTCCCGGATGGCGGGAAGGTGATCGCCCCCCGCCACGTGGGGGGTGATGAGGCAGTGCTCGGCCCGCCACAGGGGATGGTCCTCGGGCAGGGGCTCCGGGGAAGTCACATCCAGGCCGGCCCCCCAGAGGTGTCCCTCCTCCAGGGCCTGGGCCAGGGCGTCGCAGTCCACGGCGCTCCCCCGTCCGGCGTTGAGGAGGATGGCGTCCTCCTTCATCCGCCCGATGCGGGCCCGGTCCATGAGCCGGTCGGTCTCCGGGCTGTGGGGGAGGACCAGGGCCACCACGTCCGCCTTGGGCAGCCACTCGTCCAGCGCGGACAGGGGGTGCATCTCGTCGATGCCCTCCGCCCCCCGCTCGGGGGAGCGGCGCAGGCCCACGGTATGTGCCCCCATCCCCTTGACCAGCCGGGCAAAGGCGGAGCCGATGTCCCCGGTGCCCGCCACCAGTACGGTGGATCCCGCCAGGGTCTTGACCTCTCCCAGCGGGGCCCAGCAGTGCCGGTTCTGGGCGTCCCGGTACTGGTGCAGGCGCTTGCACAGGGCCAGAAGGGTGGCGAACATATGCTCGGACACCGCCTGCCCGTAGGCCCCCACGGCGGAGGTGAGCATGGCCCCCTCCCGCAGCACCCCCTCCTTCAGATAGGGGTCCACCCCGGCGCTCCAGGTCTGGAGCCAGCGGAGCTGTCCGGCCTTTGCCACCCGGTCCGTGGGGGCACAGCCCAGAATGACGGTGGCCCGGGCATACTCCTCCTCGGGGGCCTCGGGGGAAAAGCGGGTGGCCGCCACCGGGCGGAATATCTGTTCTACGCCGGGCGCGGCCGCTGCAAAGGCCGCGCGCTCCTCCCCGGTCAGGGGCAGAAAATTCAAAATCGTTTCCATGACGGGACCTCCTCCCTATGATGCGTCCTGATGGCGCAGGCGGGATATTTACTCTTCCAGCAGGTCCTGGAGGATCTCCACCGCGTCGTAGACCATCCGGTCGCAGTGGGGCTTGCGCTCCTCGCCGTTCTCCTTGGCCCGCTGAAGGAGCCCCGCGCAGTCCAGCACCTGGTTCTTCTCCCGGAAGCGGCGCAGCAGCTCCCGGCTCTCGGCCTCTCCCTTTCCGGCCATACCCAGCACCATGAGCGCGCCGGTCACGGCCCCGCAGGTGGAACCGTGGCGCATCCCGGCACCGAAGTGGGCCCCCAGCTGGAAGGCGGCCTTCTCATCCAGGCCGCACTGATCTGCAAAGGGCAGGAGCACCGCCTGGGCGCAGTTATAGTGTACGTTGGTATCGCCCCGCAGCGCGCGGCAGGCTTCCATTCGATCCATACAATGATTCTCCTTTTCTCACAATTGGCTTAGGCCTGGAGGTCGCCCTCCAGCACCATCTGGCGGTAGTCCAGGAACTGGAATCCCAGCCGCTGGTAGAGCCGGATGGCCCCCTCGTTCACGTCGGTGACCTCCAGACGGATGCGGGGGTAGTTGGGGTACTGCTCCTTCACCCAGCGGAACACGGCGGTGCCGTAGCCCTTGCCCCGGCAGGCGGGGGTGAAGTACATCTCCTCAAAAAAGACGCAGCGGCCTCCCACCTCGCCGGAGTAGCACTCGGTGAGGTAGGCATAGCCCACGGCCTGCCCGTCCTCCACCAGGAGCATACCCCGGAGGAGAGGCTCAGCCGGGTCCACCGCGTCCCGGAAGGTGCGCTCCAGGACGGCGGGGTCGGTGTCGTGGTCCACGGCGGGACTCTGGTAAAAGGCCTGGACCATGGGCATGACCACATCGTGGTCAGCGGCGGTCATGGCGCGGATCTCAAACATATGGATTTCCTCCTGTGTGATCGTGATTTGAATTTGTTGTTCGGTCCATCAATTAAAGATGTCGGCGTGCTCGGTGAAGAGCCGCCGGATCTGCTCCTTCAGGGGCTGGTGCTCCGGCCGGTCCAGGGTGGGGTCCTCGGCCAGCAGGGCCTGGGCGGCCTCCTGGGCCTCCTTGAGCAGGCGGGTATCCCCGGCCAGGTCGGCGATGCGCATCTGGGGCAGGCCGTGCTGCCGCTTGCCGAAGAAGTCACCGGGCCCCCGGAGCTTCAGGTCCTCCTCCGAGATGCGGAAACCGTCGGTGGTCTGGGTGAGGACTTTGAGCCGGGCACGGGTCTCCTGGTTCCGGTTGGAGGTGATGAGCACGCAGTAGGACTGGTGCTTTCCCCGGCCTACCCGGCCCCGGAGCTGGTGGAGCTGGGAGAGGCCGAACCGGTCGGCGTTCTCCACGATGATGAGGGAGGCGTTGGGCACGTCCACCCCCACCTCGATGACGGTGGTGGAGACCAGCACATCCAGCGCGCCCCCCGCAAAGGCGGCCATGGCGGCCTCCTTCTCCCTGGGCTTGAGCCTGCCGTGGACAAAGCCCACCCGCAGGTCGGGAAAGACCCCCTCCTGGAGGTCCTTGGCGTAGGCAGTGACCGCCTTCAGGTCGGCAAAGCCGGGGGGCGGCTCCACCCCCTCGGGGGAGGGCTGGGCCTCCTCCACCGCGGGACAGACGATGTAGACCTGCCGCCCCTCGGCCACCTGCCGCCGGACGAACTGATACATACGCGCCCGCTTGTCCTCCCCCACCAGGAAGGTCTCCACCGGGGTGCGCCCCGGGGGGAGCTCGTCGATGACGCTCACATCCAAATCCCCATAGATGATGAGGGCCAGGGTGCGGGGGATGGGGGTGGCCGACATGACCAGCACATGGGGGGAGAGCCCGCCCCCCTTGGCCGCCAGGGCGGAGCGCTGCCCCACGCCGAAGCGGTGCTGCTCGTCGGTGATCACCAGGCCCAGCCGGGCAAAGTCCACCCCCGCGGAGAGGATGGCGTGGGTGCCCACCAGCAGGTCGATCTCCCCGGCGGCCAGGGCGGCGCGGACCTTCTTCTTCTCACTGGCGCGCATGGAGCCGGTGAGGAGTCCCACCCGCAGACCCGCCGGGGCGAGCACCCCCGACAGGGTGCGGAAGTGCTGCTCGGCCAAAATCTCGGTGGGGGCCATCAGGGCGGCCTGCCACCCGGACTTCCAGGCCAGGAAGCAGCAGGCCGCCGCCACCATGGTCTTGCCCGAACCCACATCGCCCTGGACCAGCCGGTTCATGGGGCGGCCCGAGGCGCAGTCCTCCGCCGCCTCCCGGATGGCCCGCTGCTGGGCCTGGGTGAGGGCGAAGGGAAGGAGCGCAAAAAAGGGCTCCAAGCTCTCCCGCCGGAAGGCGGGGCCGGACGCCCCCTCCCGCCGGGAGCGGAGAAAGGCCAGACCGCAGGAGAGGTAGAAGAGCTCCTCAAAGATGAGCCGCCTCCGGGCCAGATCCAGTGCCTCCTCGGAGACTGGAAAGTGGATGTTCTGGTAGGAATAGCCGCAGGCGGCCAGGGCGTGCTCCTGCCGCACCCGGAAGGGGAGGATCTCGGGCATCTCCTGGGCGCAGTCCTGGGCGCACCGGAGGGTGAGCCCCGAGAGCAGGTTGTTGGAGATCCCCGCCGTCAGGGGGTAGATGGGCATGATCCGCCCGGTGAAGCGGGGGCGGTCCTCCGGCTCAAAGACCGGGTTGGTCATCCTCCGGCGGGGAGGCAGGCCCTCCACCATACCGTAGAAGATATAGCTCTCCCCGGGGACCAGGGCGTTTTTCACATAGCCCTGGTTGAAGAAGGTGATCTCCATGGAGCCATGGGCGTCCACCACCCGCACCTTGGTCAGCTCCAGCCCCTTGCGGACGTAGGAGCGGCGGGGCGGCTCGGCCACCATGGCGGCCACGCACACGGGGATCCCCACCGGGGCCGCCGCGATGGTATAGTGCTTCCGCCGGTCCTCATAGTCCCGGGGGAAATAGCGCAGCAGATCCTCCACCGTGGCCAGGCCCAGCTTCTCCAGCCGGGCAGCCCGCGCCTCCCCGATCCCGGGCAGCTCCCGCACGCCGGAGCCCAGGGTCAGTTCCATGCCGATCACTCCTCTCCCCGGGCAATATCTTTTAGTTTACCACAAATCATCGGACAGCGGCAAGGCCGTCCCCACCGCCGGAAGACTCTGGTGGTTTTTCCCAAGGGTTTCTTCCTTCGGGCACGGAATCCTGTCTCTTCTGCCAAAAATGCAATTTTGACATAAAAGGATTGCAAAACCAAGAGTCTAGACTTATAATATTCGTAAAACAAATGGCTGTTTTGAAGGAAATAAAGGCAAATTCACCGAAGCATCCCAAGAATGCACAGCAAGGTATTGCAGGAATTCCTTCATATTAATGCAAGAAAGGACGGTATTCCCCATGGCAGAACACTCCTTCGGAAAAGTCCTGGTGGCAAACCGCGGCGAGATCGCCATCCGCGTCTTCCGCGCCTGCTACGACCTGGGACTTCACACGGTGGCCATCTATTCCAATGAGGATACATACAGCCTTTTCCGCACCCGTGCGGACGAGGCCTATCTCATCGGGGAGAACAAGAGCCCCCTGGGCGCTTACCTGGACATCCCCGCGATCATCGACCTGGCCAAGCGGCGCAATGTGGATGCCATCCACCCCGGCTACGGCTTCCTGAGCGAGAACGCCGACTTTGCCCGGGCCTGTGAGGAGGCGGGGATCGCCTTCATCGGCCCCTCCTCCAAGATCCTGGGCCAGATGGGCGACAAGCTCACCGCCAAGGCCATCGCCCACGCCTGCAACGTCCCCACCATCCCCGGCTCCACCCAGCCCCTGAAGGACGGGGACGAGGCGCTGGAGAAGGCCATCTCCTACGGCTTCCCCATCATCCTCAAGGCGGCCGGCGGCGGCGGCGGCCGCGGCATGCGCCGCTGCGACAGCCCCGAGGAGGTCAAGCCCGCCTTTGAGCTGGTCAAGAGCGAGGCCAAGAAGGCCTTCGGCAACGAGGACATCTTCATTGAGAAGTACCTGGTGGAGCCCAAGCACATCGAGGTGCAGATCCTGGGCGACCAGTACGGCAATGTGGTCCACCTGGGCGAGCGCGACTGTTCCCTCCAGCGCCGCTACCAGAAGGTGGTGGAGTTCGCCCCCGCCTGGTCGGTGCCCGAAAAGACCCGTCAGGCCCTCTATGAGGATGCCGTCAAGGTGGCCAAGCACGTGGGCTATGTCTCGGCCGGCACGGTGGAGTTCCTGGTGGACAAGGACGGCAACCACTACTTCATCGAGATGAACCCCCGCATCCAGGTGGAACACACGGTCACCGAGATGGTCACCGGCATCGACCTGGTCCGGGCCCAGATCCTCATCGCCGAGGGCAAGCCCCTCTCCACCCCCGAGATCGGCATGGCCAGCCAGAGCGATCTGAAGATGAACGGCTACGCCATCCAGTGCCGCGTCACCACCGAGGACCCGGCCAACAACTTTGCCCCCGACACCGGCAAGATCACCTCCTACCGCTCCGGCGGCGGCTTCGGCGTGCGTCTGGACGGCGGCAACGCCTACACCGGCGCGGTGATCTCCCCCTACTATGACTCCCTGCTGGTCAAGGTGACCTCCTGGGACTCCACCTTTGAGGCGGTCTGCCGCAAGGCCCTGCGCGCCATCAGCGAGGAGCATGTCCGCGGCGTCAAGACCAACATTCCCTTCGTCACCAACATTCTGAACCACCCCACCTTCCGGGCTGGCAAGTGCCACACCAAGTTCATCGACGAGACTCCCGAGCTCTTCGAGTTTGAGAACAGCCGGGACCGTGCCACCAAGGTGCTCAAGTACATCGCCCAGATCCAGGTGGATAACCCCTCCGCCGAGCGGGTCCAGCGGGACATCCCCCGCTTCCCGCCCTTCGAGCAGACCCCGCCCAAGTGCACCGGCCTCAAGCAGCTTCTGGACGCAAAGGGCCCCGAGGCCGTGCGGGACTGGGTGCTGGATCAGAAGAAGCTCCTCATCACCGACACCACCATGCGCGACGCCCACCAGTCCCTCCTCTCCACCCGGGTGCGCACCCGGGATATGCTCAAGGGGGCCGAGGGTACCGCCGAGATCCTGAACGACTGCTTCTCCCTGGAGATGTGGGGCGGCGCCACCTTCGATGTGGCCTACCGCTTCCTCCACGAGTCCCCCTGGGAGCGGCTGGAGATGCTGCGGGAGAAGATCCCCAACATTCCCTTCCAGATGCTTCTGCGCGGCGCCAACGCCGTGGGCTATACCAACTATCCCGATAACCTCATCCGGGCCTTCGTCCGGGAGGCCGCCCGCACCGGCATCGACGTGTTCCGCGTCTTTGACTCCCTGAACTGGATCCCCGGTATGGAGGTGGCCATGGACGAGGTCCTCAAGCAGGGCAAGCTCTGCGAGGCCACCCTCTGCTACACCGGCGACATCCTGGATCCCAAGCGGGACAAATACACCCTGGATTACTATGTAAAGATGGCCAAGGAGCTGGAGCGCCGGGGCGCCCACATGCTGTGCATCAAGGATATGTCCGGCCTCCTGAAGCCCTACGCCGCCAAGAAGCTGGTCACCACCCTCAAGAACGAGGTGGGCCTGCCCATCCACCTGCACACCCACGACACCTCGGGCAACCAGGTGGCCGCCTACCTGATGGCCGCCGAGGCCGGCGTGGACATCGTGGACTGCGCCATCGACTCCATGTCCTCCATGACCAGCCAGCCCTCCATGAACGCGGTGGTCTCCGCCCTCCAGGGTCAGGAGCGGGACACCGGTCTCGATCCCGAAAAGCTCCAGAATCTCTCCGACTACTGGGCCGACGTGCGCCTGCGCTATGAGAACTTTGAGGCCGGGATTAAGAACCCCTCCACCGACATCTACCGCTACGAGATGCCTGGCGGCCAGTACACCAACCTCAAGAGCCAGGTGGAGAGCCTGGGCCTGGGCCATCAGTTCGAGGACGTCAAGGAGATGTATGTGAAGGTCAACCACATGCTGGGCGACATCGTGAAGGTGACCCCCTCCTCCAAGATGGTGGGCGACCTGGCCATCTTCATGGTGCAGAACCAGCTCACTCCCGAGAACGTCGTGGAGCGGGGCGAGGCCCTCACCTTCCCCGACTCGGTGGTGTCCTACTTCAAGGGCATGATGGGCCAGCCCGCCTGGGGCTTCCCGGAGGATCTCCAGAAGGTGGTCCTCAAGGGCGAGGAGCCCATCACCTGCCGTCCCGGCGAGCTGCTGGAGCCCATCGACTTCGACAAGGCCCGGGAAGAGGTCCAGAAGTTCTACCCCGAGGCCTCCGAGCGCACCGTCATCTCCTGGTGCCTGTATCCCAAGGTGGTGGAGGAGTTCTGCCGCCACCGGAAGGAGTACGGCTACATCATGCGCATGGGCAGCCATGTGTTCTTCAACGGTCTGGCTCTGGGCGAGACCAACAAGATCAACATCGAGGACGGCAAGACCCTGGTCATCAAGTACCTGGGCCTGGGCGACCTGAACGAGGACGGCACCCGCAACGTGCAGTTCGAGCTCAACGGTATGCGCCGCGAGGTGGCCGTGCCCGATAAGCACGCGGTCTCCCAGGTGCGTCCGGTCACCATGGCCGACCCCGAGGACAAGAGCCAGATCGGCGCGTCCATCCCCGGCATGGTCTCCAAGGTGAGCGTCAAGCCCGGCGACACCGTGGAGGAGAACCAGGTGGTGGCCGTTATCGAGGCCATGAAGATGGAGACCAGCGTGGTGGCCCGCAAGGCCGGCACGGTGGACCAGGTCCTCATCCAGGAGGGCTCCTCCGTCAAGGCGGGCGAGCTGCTCATGACCATCAAGCTCAAGTAAATCGATCTGTCCATAAAAGTGGGGCATGGCCAAAAGGCCATGCCCCTTTTGTCGTTCTGCTCCGCTATTGCAGCGTGACCTCCATGGGCTGCTCCAGCGTATTGCGCCGGGAGAAGTGCAGGTCGATCTCCACAGTGTCCGGGCAGTCCTCCAGATTCCAGATCTCCGCAAAATAGCCCTCCGGGCAGGGTGTCCCGGGCCAGATCTCCCCTCCGCTCCTGCTGCTGTGGCTCCAGGCGGTCTGCTCTGCGCCGCTGACGTCCTTCCAGCGCACCTCTTGGGCCACCTGGTACAAGACGATGTTTGTCTCGCTGCTCTCCGGGGGATTGGGGGCCAGGAAGGCCACCTCGGCCTCCTTTTCGCCGACCCGGCGGGCATATACACTCACCCCTTCGGGCGGCACGCCCTCCACCGTTCCGGTCTCCAGATCCACCGTCACACGCTCCCGGCCCTGGTCCAGCCATTCTAGCCGGGTGATGTAGAGCGTCAGATGAGCGGGATCGGAAAAATAGGTGGTGTCGCACATGCGGCGGCTGCCGATGGCCGCTACCGAACCGGCGGGATCGTCCTCGTACCGCCGCCCGGTCTCATCCTCCAGATAGAAGTCCATCCCGGCCAGACGGGCGGTGTTGTCCGGGTGCTCCTCCACCGTCAGGCGGCCGTGGGTGGGATAGCTGTCCAGGCCAAAGCGCAGGCGCTGTCCGTCCACCTCCACCCAGTCCCCCACAGGGAGGGAACAGCAGTCGTTCAGGCTTTGGGTGTCCATCGGGAAGGTAAAGACGAAGGTGGCCTCCGGCTCTTCCCCATCCGCACTCCCCGTCCCGGGCGCTGCCTCCGGAGCGATTCCGTCGGTCTGGCGCTGCCCTTCCACCCGACACTCCATCCGCATCTCCTCCGGGAACTGGAAGGAGTCGTCGGCCACCAAGCTCACCGCATTGGCCAGGGTATCTCCCGCAAAACTGACGCTGGAGATCCCCAGTCCCCCCTGGAGTTCCTTCCCCGCTCCATCCAAACATTTGGCCTTCACCAGGTAGCTCTCATAGGGCCCCTCCGCCTCCATGAAAAAGCTGATCTGCCCCTGGTCCAGGATCAGGTATTCCAGACGCAGGGTAATGCCGTTGTCGGTCTGGCTCTGGCCGATATACTGGGCGTAGTCGTGCTCCACTGCCGCCTTCAGGCTGGGCGAGAGGGCCACAGCCGCCATCAGCTCCCGCAGCCCCGGCACGCCGCTGCACGCCATGGCAAAGGGCATGGAGGTGTTCACCAGCACCACAAAGGCGGTGAACACACCTGCCAGACTGGCCGCCGGGATCCCCAGTCTCCTCCCCCAGCGCCGGCGGCGCCGGCGGGCGAGTGAGCGCTGCACCGTGTACTCCAGCGCGGGCGGGATCTCCTCCAGCTCCCGGAGGAGGGCCTCATATTCCTGTCTCCGATCCATGCTCACACCTCCTGTTCACTCAGTTCCAGCCGCAGCAGCTCCAGGGCCCGCCGCTGCCGGGTGGATACCGTTCCCGCCGGAAGCTCCAGCGCCCGGGCGGTCTCCGCCAGGGTATACCCGGAGAAATAGCGCAGCACGATGACCGCCCGCAGCTCCCGGGGGAGTCGCTCCACTGCCTCCCGCAGCGGAAGGGCGTCAAAGGCCTCCACCGCCGTCTCGGGCAGCTCTTCCATGGCCCGCTCCCGCTTGCGCCGGCGCAGCTCGCTGTTGCACACGTTGATGAGGATGCGGGTGAGCCAGGTGTCGAAGTAGGCCGGCTCCCGCAGCTTTCCACAGGCCAGCAGGCCCTTGTAGACCGCCTCGTCCACCGCGTCCAGAGCGGCGTGCTCCCCGCCCAGATAGAGCCGGGCCGTCCGGTAGAGCCGCACCTTGAGCTCCTCAGCCCGCCGGATGTATTCCGCTTCCTTCACAGCCCTTCCCCCCTTTCACCCATTAGACGCGGTTCCGGCTCCCTTTCATTGCCCTCAAGCAAAAATTTTCTTCCCGAGACAGCAGAAAGCCCCGGCGGACCTCCGCCGGGGCTCAGCTTTTCGGTATGCTTCTCTCAGCGCTTCCACTTGGGGTCGCCCCGGAGGATGGACTTGGCCTGCTCCCACAGCTCGTCGCTGACCGTCTGGTCCACCACCACCTGCTTGATCTCGGGCAGGGCCTCCATGAGCTCGGCCTGGATGACGCTCTCGGTGGTCAGGTAGGCCGATGGGCAGTTGGAGCACTGGCCCAGGAGCTGGATGTGGACCACGCCCCCCTCGTACTTGAGCACCTTCAGGTCCCCGCCGTGCTCGGCCAGCTTGGGGCGCACCTTTTCATTCAAAACTGCTTCGATCTTCTCCAGCATCGTTGACACTCCATTTCCGGTCACATAGTTCCCTTTTACCATACCATTTCCGGCCCAAAAATACAATTCCAAAATTTCCGCCGCGCCTTGACATACCTCGATTATCTAGGTAAAATATACCTAGATAAGAAAGGTATCCGAAGAAAGGAGGTCCCACATGAAACCCGACAAAAATCTGCTCTCGGGCAGCACCACCCTGCTGGTCCTCTCCCTCCTCGCCTCGGGGGACAAGTACGGCTATGAGATGATCGCCGCCCTGGAGGAGAAGAGTGACCACACCTTTACCCTGCGGGAGGGCACCCTCTACCCCATCCTCCACGGTCTGGAGCGGGAGGGAGCGGTCACCGCCTATGAGAAGGAGGCCCCCTCGGGCCGCAAGCGCCGGTATTACCACATCACACGGACCGGTCTCACCCTTTTGGGGGAGAAGCGGGAGGAGTGGCGCACCTTCCGCCATCTGGTGGATGCCATCGTGGCCGAGGGGGAGGGCTCCCTCTCCCCGGCATAACGGGGGTGCTCCTATGCTGAATCCCTTTTCCCGCTACTGTGAGCAGGTGTGCCGTCTCATCCATTCCAAGGACGGCCGCGCCGCCGTGACGGAGGAACTCACCGCCCATCTGGAGGACCATGCCGCCGCACTGGAGGACCGGGGCGTCCCGCCCGACGTGGCCCGGGAACGGGCCGTGCAGGCCATGGGGGACCCCTACGCCCTGGGCGCCGCATTGGACCGGCTCTATCCCTACTGTCCCCGCCGTCTCCCCATCCTCTTCACCGCCCTGGCCCTTCTCTTTCTTCTCTTGGGCGCGTTTCTCCTCTCCCACGGCTTTCCACTGGAGGAGCGGTTTCTCTTTCCGGGAGATTACCCCTCTCCGCCGGAGGAGCCTGTCCTCTCCACCGGCACAGCCCGAGGCACCGGACGGCTGGGGATCTACACTATCCGCGCGGAGGGAAGTGCCTCCCTGGTCCTGCCGGACTACGAGGATGCCCGGCGGGAGGTCCATATCCCAGTCACCATCTCCCACCCCCAGTTCTGGCTGGAACACCCCGGCGACGGGCTGGAGTATGCCAACGCCACCGAGCTCTCGCCTTCCTCTTATCGGCTGAACGTCCGCTTTTCTCCCCAGTGGTCCCGGCTGCTGACCACCGGCGGGGAGCTGATCTTCTCCCTGGAGGAGGACGCATCCCCCACCGCCCCCCTGTCCCTCCGGGCCTGGAACGGCGAGCAAGTCACGTTCACCGTGACCTGGGATAAGGAGGTGGGTGCAAAATGAGACGACGGATTCTCTGGCTCCGGGCCTACTGGCCCCTTCTGGCCAGCCTCCTGTTTCTGGTCTTCTCCCTGCTCTTCCTGTGGGCCTGCACCGGCTTTGCCATGCCCACCCAGGAGCTGGCCCTGGTCCGTCTGGAACAGCAGGCCATCCTTCCCCGGGGCACTACGGTCGCCCGGGGCAGTGTCCGGATGGAACACGCCTTCCCGGCGGACGATCCCCCCAGCTCCTTCACCTGGGTCCTCCGGCAGTATGAGGACGGATACCGGCTTTTCAAACTGCAGCACTTCCTGGGTCTCTGGCGGGATACCTCCACTCCGTGGCTGGATACCAACTTTCCCCTCTCCGAGCCGCTCTGTCTGACCATATTGGAAAACTCCATGTATAACGAATCTCTGGGGTGGAAGGACGGCATGCCAGATTGGACCTGGTATTCCGAGATCTGTGCCCTGGCCTTTACCACCGACCCGGCGGTGGAGCGGGTGGAAGCCACCGTGGGCTGGCGGGGCGGAGCTCAAAACGGGGACCATCTCACCACCCTCTCCCTCACCGAGACCGCCCCGGACAGCGGGATCTGGCTCCTCCAGACCGATGTCTCCATGCCGGACAGCGGTTCTCTCTCCTATACCTGCCGGGCCTACGATGCCGCCGGTACCCTTCTCTGCACCTACTCCAACGAGGATTGATCGCTTTTATGATAAAAGCCCTGATCCCGGACGTGAATATGTCCGGGATCAGGGCTTTTGTTATAGCAGCTGGTAGAACAGTCCGTGCTCCGTGCAGTAGTGGAGCAGCTTTCCATGGCCTCTGCGCGGAATGCGCACCTGCATCTCCCACTCCGGATAGGTGCGGATGAGCAGGCACCGCTCCCCCGTCACAAAGGCCACAAAGGAGAGAAAATGCCCCTTCTCCATGGGGTGTTCCGCTGTGAGGAACCACTCATCCTCCACCGCCTCCGCGCGAAGCCGGTGGACACCCTCCGCTCGCTGGGGCGTAAGGGCCTCCAGCCTCCGACCGAAGCAGGAGACCGAAGCCTCCCCGGTGGCTGTCACCACATTGCCGCAGTGGGGGCAGACAAAAAAACGAATTCGCTTCATACTGTCTCCCTTCTCCCGGCTGGGCTCCAGATCTCCCGAGAGCATCCGCTCCAGGTCCACTCCAAGCCGGGCCGACAGGGCGGGCAGCAGGGACACATCGGGACACCCCTGGGCACACTCCCACTTGCTCACCGTCCGGTCACTGATGTGCAGAGCCTCCCCCAGCTCTCTCTGGGTCATGCCCCGCTCCCGCCGGGCCGCCCGGATCAGGGCGCCGATCTTTTCACAGTCCATGTGCTGCTCGCCTCCTCGTCCCTCTCAGTATACCCTATGCCGCTCCCCGGCGCAATCAACGCTGCGTGGAGTCCGCCTGCCACACGCCCGGGGTGTTGGGCGGCCACACATTGCCGTCCACCAGAGAGACATAGACCGCGCCCTCATACTCCACCTTTGCCCCCTTGGGGTAGGCGTCGTGGGCCCCCAGAGGCTGCCGCCACAGGGGGATGGCCTCCGGGTCCTCCTCGGTCACCCCCAGAGGGGTGTAAAGGCTGGGCGTGGAGGAAATCGGCCAGTCGGCCTGGGAGGTATGGTCCTGCTCCACCCGGTAGAGATTTCCCTCCCCGTCGGCAATGCGCCCCCCTCTGGCGTAGTATATCCCCGGGCTCCACTCGTCGAACAGATCAGCTACCGTACTGGCGGTGCCGTCATCCAGCTGTGCGGCCCGGATGCGGGCCAGACGCTCTATGGCCTCCTGCACCCGGTCGCTCTTTTCCTTGGTATAGCGGATCACATGCCGCCCCTCTTGTTCTGCGCGCACTCAGATCTCCTCCTTCACCAGTTTCTCCAGCTCTCCCCAGCTCAGTCCCATTGCCTCGATCTCCCCCCAGCAGGAAAACCGTTCCTCCAACATCTTCCAGGTAATATACCAGTACACATATCGGATGAGCAGATGGCAGGGCAGGATGTCCTCTAAAATTTCCCGGATCTCGTCAAATCCATCCGGAATGCCCGGCACATCGGGAAAGCGGACCTCCACGGTCCCGGGGGTATCTGTCTCGCTGACCACCGCGTTGACGCCGCATCCCCGAAGGTTGTCGTTGATGGCCGCCAGGGTGAAGCTGTCCCCGCCGATCCGCAGCAGGGCAGCCAGGGCCTCTCGCCGGTCCTGGGGGGTCTGTGCCACCGGGCGGCGGCGCAGAAGGGACTCGATCTGGTCCAGTCCCCAGCTCTCCGCCGTGGTGAGGAGCATCTCCCGTTCCAACTCCTCCAGCGCCCCGGTAGGACCGTCCAGCGCCATGCCGATGCTCTCCAGCTCGGCGCCGTTGAGGGTCCCTTCCAGCCGGTAGACCCGCAGGGGAGCCAGCATCTCTTTCAAATAGCGGGCACAGCTCATGGCATCTCCTCCACGGTCACGCCGCTCAGCCGCGGCAGTTCCTGGGGCTGAAGGACCACGTCGGCCTGGGGCGCCGTCACCGTGCAGTTGCCCACGGCGGGGACGGAGAAGACCCGTCCGCTCAGCTCAGCCCGCAGGACGCTCTGGCCCAGCCGGGTCCCGTCAAACCAGCTCTCCACCGCCTCTTTGGCCCCCGCCTTGGCCTCCTCCATGGAATAGCCCTGTGCGGGAGCCACCTGGACCGACACGGCCACCTCTCTGGGCGTCGGGGCTTTCACCTGCACATCCACGGCGATCTCCCGCCGGAGCTGGAAATAGGCCCGCACTTCTTCCAGCAGGTCCTCTCCGGGCAGTCCCTGCCGGGTGGAAATCACTACGTCCACCGTCCCCACGCCCCGGCTCCGGGGAAGAACGGCGGCGGCGGCCACCTCCTCAAAGGACATGGCCCCCTGCTCGTAGAAGGCGGCGTTGGCCCCATTTGGCATCCGCCGGAAGGTCTCCAGCACCCGGGCGCGGAGCTCCTCATCGGTCTCAGCTGCGCTTCCCCCGGTAAAGGCCTGGGGATTGCTGCACCGGCTCACCCCCACCGGCGGGAGGGCCATCATGGTCACCGTCTCCGCGCCCACATTGCCGCCGCTCCCGGTCTCCACCGCGCGGGCAGGCACATCCACCTGGAGGGAGCCTGCCGGGACTGTGGCGTCCTCCAGCGTCTCAAAACGGATCAATCCCGCCGTCATACACACCGTCCCGGCTGGGATGAGCACACCGGTCTCGGCGGCGGCCGCCAGGAAAAAGCGGATGATCCCCTCTGCGGCGGCCGCCTCCCGCCGCTCCACCCCACGCAGCTGGGCGTGCTGATCCAGCCATTCGCCTGTGGCCGTCTGGGGGAAGCACTGCCGGGTCACCCAGTCGCTCTGTACATACAGGGCGTGGACCTGGGCCGCTACCGCATACAGACGCACCGCCAGATCGCTCTCCCCGGTCATGGCCGTCCCGGTCAATCTCTGGAACTCCGCGAGCATCTCGCGGTAGAGTTCCTCCATCTCTTTCATGTCCTCTCCCCTCTCATAGCGCGAGTTCCGCCTCCAGGGGCGTCCCTTGCCAAGTCAGGCGCACGGTGAGCCAGGGCGTTCCTTCCCGCTCCTCCAGTACGCACTCATCGATCTCCAGATCCCGCTCCCCGGCTAGTGCCTGGGACACATACTGCGCCGCCAGAGCCGCCCGCTGCTGTTCTTTTGCCCGGGGAAGCCGCCACAGCTCACTCCCCACCTGGGGCAGCAGGGGAAAGGCTCCCCGCCGGGCACTGAGCTGGAAGAGGACCCGCTGGAGGATCTCCTCACCCCCCTCGCTCCGCTTTACGCCGCCCCGTCCGTCGGATACATAGTCCCCGTTCTGCATCATCAGCTCCATATCTCTCCCCCTCCCGTCCCCGGCAGGTGGACACCGTTGACCAGTACGTCACCCTCCAGCCGGATGGTACCGTCCGCCCCCAGGGTGATGGAGGCGCCGCCCTCACTCTGGATCCGCACCTCTCCGGGCGCTACATTGGCCGTTATTCTGGTACCTGCCACACAGGCCCCCTCCCCCTGGGCGCCGGTCTTGAGGACCAGGACCTCTGCGCCCAGGGCGGGCCGCCAGCAGTAGCCGCCCGGGGCAAAGACGGGCAGGTCCCGCCGCTCACCGCTCTGATAGACGGCGGCCGGGTCCCCCTCCAGGGTGACCACACCCACCTGGGCGGGACTCTCCCACCGTTCCGGCCTTTTCTGGGACAGCCACATCATATCACTCCTCTCGTATCAGCTTCAGCTCAGTAAAGCCGCCCTCCCGGCCCACACCGGTCTCACAGGCGCGTACCCGCCAGCACCCGGTCAGCCGCGGGCGGAGCATATCCAGGTTCAGGCGGTCTCCCACCCAGGCGGCCCCGGTCCCGGCCAGACGCAGGGTGAGGACCTCCTGTTCCCGGGCAGACTCTCCAATCTGATAGGACCCGCTGTACCGCATGGCCTCATAGCCCCGCGTTCCGGGCAGGGTGAGGACCTGTCTGCACCGCCCGCCCCGGGCCAGAAAGAACTCGTTCCGCACCGTCTGGGACACGGTCCCCATCCGGTCCCGCACCAGCACCTCGGAGAGTACCCCGTACCGCTTTTCCCGCCAAACTGCGGAGATCAGGGGGAGCTTCCCGCTCAGGGTGCGCTCGGTTCCGCTCCTCCATCCATCCAGGTGGAGGACCCCCTGCCGGTCAAACCAGGGTTCCACTCCGTTGCAGCGATGGACAAAGGTCTCCACCGCCGTCCAGGCGCTGGCGCCATTTTCCACCGTGAATCCTTCCACCGCCCGCAGGCTCTCTCCTCCGGTGCAGCGGATACCGTAGGGCTCCACATACCCCCGCCGGATATCCTCCCAGACGGCGGCCTGATACTGGGCCCCCACTGTCTCATTGTCCAAGAGCAGCGCTGCCATCCCCCGTCCACAGAGGGTGAGGAGGCCGCCCCGGGCATCCCAGCTGGTCTCCACCTCGTCCAGCCGCCCGGTAAAAAGTCGTTCTCCTCCCTCCTCAGCCCAAAAGGTGACCCCCTCTCCCCAGAGTGCGCTGTGGCTCTCCCCCCAGGCGCACTGGAGGGTAAAGCTGTCGCAGGGGGTCCCCACACCGTAAGAAAAGGTCCACTCCAGCGCCTGGGGCAGCCTCTCCTTCCGGCCGTCCCAGGTCTCAATCCAACACTCCATCAGGAAATCCGCACCTTCTCTCCCACCCGGATATAATTGGGGTTTTTGATCTGGGGATTGCGTGTTATCAGATCTGTGAGGGATATCCCGTAGGCCTGGGCGATGCTCCACAGGCTCTCACCCCGCTCTACCGTGTGCCAGGTCTCCCCCGTTCCGGTATTGGTGCTCCCCTGGCCGCTCGAAGAGGCACTCCCCGTCCCGGCCATGGTGATGCCGTTGTTCTCCTCCTCAAAGGTCTCCCAGAAGGTAAAGGTATAGCTCACATAGTCTCTGCGGGGCTCCTGCCGAAGAGACAGCTCCACAAAATAGGCCTTTGCACACTGCCACACCGGGTGGACCAGCAGTCCCGGCCCCTCCCGGTAAAAGACAGAGGCCAGCTTTTGGAACTGGGCATAGGCGTCCTCCCCCACGAACTCCCCCTCTCCCCGCATCACCCGCCGGGTGGGTCCCAGATCCTGGAGGTGATAGCGCCCGAAGGGCACCTTGTTCACCGCCATACTCCGCTGGTATTCAATCGTATAGGTCCTGGGATTGTGGGGCCAGGTAAATTCTTTGTAGCGCATGGCGCTCAGCATGCTCCATCCTCCTTCTCTCCGCTCAGTAGAGTGGACGGGCCCCGTCATAGCGCCGGGCGTCCCGCTCCACCAGCCGGTCCAACTCTCCCACCGGGAGGGGGGCGGCCCCTTCCTCCGGCTCGGTCCGGCTCAGCAGCAGCCCCCCTGCGTTTCCCCGCTGACGGGCATAGGCCACCGCCGCCTGTCCCATCTTCAGCTGAGGATAGATCCCGCTCTCCCGGTGAGCAGTCCCTGAACTGTATCGGGGGGACGCCCAACGGGGAAATGGGGATGTGTTTCCACTCCGGAGCACTTCCAGGACGCTCTCCTCCCCGGAGGCTCCCCCCTCCGGAAGGGCTTCCTCCGCCTGGGCAGAGGGCTCCTCTTTTTCCTCCCAGACAGGCTCCCGCTGCACCGCCGCTCTCTCTGTCTCCAGCCACGCCGGAAAGGTGTCCGCCGCTTCCGGTGCAACCATTTCCCCCTCCGGAGCGCGCTCTGCCCTTCCTTTTTTCCACACCGTGCCGCCCTCCGGTGGAAGTTCCAGGGAAGCGGTCTCCTCCTCGTCCTCCCAGACCTGTTCCTCCAGGAGCATCGCCAGATAGTCGATCATGGCCTCACCCCCCGGCTCAACGCCGCAAAGCGCTCAGGATCAAAGGCCACATTGTGGCTCTCCTCCCAGAGGCCCGTGGGCTCCCCGCACACGGGACAGCGGCCCTCCTGGGCCTGGCTGCGGCAGGTGGGACAGAGCCGGGCCAGCTCCTCCTCGTCGTCCAGCATCAGGTGGAGGGCGCACCAGAGGTAATCCCGCTCCAGCATGGCTGCGGCCCGCTCCTCGCAGGGCAGCACGCCGAAGGTCTTGAGCACACGCCAGCGCAGCCGTTCTTCCGGCGTGTGCTCCAGGCTTTTTTTAGGGCAGCGGCCCTCTCTTCCTCCCGGATGGAGGGATTTTCCGCCCGGTCAAATTCGGCCCATCGGCGGGCCAGGTCTCCGATGCGCCGGGCACTCAGCCCCTCCAACACCGCGCCCCCGTCTGGAAAAACCGGAACGCCGTCCTTCTCCAGCGCCCGGGCCAGGAGGCAGGCGTTGGCACAAAGGGCCTTCTCCCGGCCATTGCGCGCCAGCTCTTCACTCTCCCGCCCCGCCTCCAGGGTCTCCCGGGCGGAGAGGAGGCGCAGGGTATACCCCTCCCCCGCCTCCAGCCGCCGGGCGCCGGCGCTCAGGATCTGCCACAGCCCGCTCATACAGTAGTCTCGATGCGCTTGGCGGCCACCACCGTGATCTTCTCCACCACCATAGCGCCCAGCGCGCCGCTCTCCTGGATGCTGCTCCACTGGCAGCCGGAATAGAGGATCTTCCGGTCCGGCTTGCAGATGACCAGGCTGAAATCCTCCAGGGAATGGAAATCGATGCCGTCCCGGATGGCCTCGTCGGTGGCATAGAGCCGGGTCAGCTCGATCACATGGGTGCGCTGGCCCGGGATGGCGGCCACCGGCTGATCCTCACCGAAGGCCTCCACATTCTTGCTGGTCTTGCTGCTCTTGGCGGCGTAGCTCTGCACCACCGCCACCTTTTTGCCGTCCACCTCCAGATAGATGTCGCTGCTGGTGGGAAATCCCGCTACATTCATCGCCCTTCCTCCTCTCTTACACCGTGATATGGGCGCTCAGCCAGATCTGGTTGAGGCCGTGGGCCACGGTAAAGGAGAACTCCACCACACACACGTTGGGATTCTCCTCATCCGCCCGGGCCAGCACCTCGCCGTAGTCGGTGATGATCTCCCGGCTGCGCTTGTTTTCCAGTTCCAGCACCACCTGGGAACGGATGGCCCCCCGGCTCTGCTCCGTGTTTTTGGCCCGTCGGAACTTGGCGCGCAGGGCGTTGCGCACGGCGGGGATCACATCATCCACAATCCGGATGGTGGTCAGCTCCCGCCAGGTATTGTCGGGGGCCTCTCCGGTGGTAGTCCGGGTGGTGACCCCGCGTACCACGGAGCATATGCCCCCCACCTCCTCCACCGGGGTCACGCCGCCCCGGACCAGCAGATCGATCTCACTGTCTCCGTATGCGGCGCTCAGGCCGCCCACTCCGGTCAGCTCCGCGCCGCCCAGGGGCACGGCGGGATCGGTCTCCCCCGCAATGGCCCCTGCCACGGCGGCGGCCAGCTCCGCGCCCTCTCCTTCGGAGAGCGCGGGGGCCACCAGTACGACCCGTTCGCAGTTGAGGGCTTGGGCCCGCTCGGTGAGCTCACTGACGCCCTCCGCTCCGCCGCTGACGACGGCAATGCGCTCCCGCCGGGCGGCCGAGGCCTCCAGCACACTCTGCCGCAGGGCCTGCTGCACGCTCAGCTCGGTGCTGTCGCACACCACGGCGGTCAGTCCCTCGGCCTGTTCCAGCAGGGAGAAGGCGGTGTCATAGCCCTCCTCCCCCGCCGCCACGGCATAGACTGCCGACGCGCCGTTCTGAAAGAGCAGGCGGATGAGTCCCGTCAGGGTATCCCCCTCCCCAAAGGTACTCACCGCCTCCTCATACCGGCTGAGCCGGTAGAGGGTATTTTTGTGCTCGCTGCCGCTCTTGGCCGCGATGCCTACCACGCCGCCCCTCCGGCTGGCGCTGACCAGTGTGGACGCCTCGTAGGAGGAGTAGACTCCCGGGCGCTCATGGCTTGTGATCTGGTTCAAAACTGTGCCGCTCCTTTCACCTCAAATTCCAGGAAGGTCCCGCCCTCGTCGGCCACGGCATAGAGGAAGGCCTCACACACCGCCTCCGCCGGGCAGCGGTAGCGGTCCGCCGTCCTGTCATAGTCGGTCTCTCCACAGGAGAGACTCTTGATCTTCAATCCGTCCGGTCCTCCCCGGTGGAGGGCCTCGGCCATGCGGTCAAAGGCCGCGCGCACCTGCTTCTCTCCCTCCGTCCCGCCAGTCCCGGCGTAGAGGTCCAGCCCAAAGGTCAGGGTGACCCGCCGGCCATATAATTCCTCCCAGCGGCCGCTCTCCTGGTTGTAGCGCTCCCCCAGGTAATTCTGAAACCCCGCGTTTTTTCCCTCGCATGCCCGGAGGGAGACCGCCGCCACCGCTCCCTGGGGGCGTGCCCGGTTCTCTTCAGGCCAGGCGGTGATGGCGGCCACGCCGTTTTCATTCAGATACCGGGCCATGGTCTCCCGGATGGTATCCAGTGCTGTCATTGCTTCACTCCTCCGGCCGGAGCATCCCCCACCAGTGGGAGACCGCTCCGCCCACATAGATGGCCTGGGCAGAACAGACCCGGTAGTACTCCTCTCCGCACCGCAGGCGGTCTCCCCAGCGCAGGGGGAGCTCGGCCGCCCCCAGGTAGAGGAAGCGGTCGGCCCGCCTGCGCCCCAGCGGGGTGGGCAGGACCTGGTCGGAACGCTCACTGCGCTCCAGGATGGGCTGCACAAAGGCCATGCCGGTGCGTCCGTCCTCCAGGACGACCTGTCGTCCGTACCGCCGCAGAAGGCCCGGCAGAACATTCCTTCTCATCCTCTCACCCCTCGGAAACAGAACCCGTCATCCTCCAGATAGGGGCTCAGGGTGCGCTGGGCCTGGGCATAGTACCAGGCGCTCCCCTCACCGCTTCGGGCGGAAATGCGCATATCTCCCGCGGAAAAGTCGGTTACTCCGCCCCGCAGGCCCTCCAGTCCCCCCAGCGCCAGCCATGCCGCCGCCAGCGGGAAGCATTTTCCGCAGCTCTCGGGGGTACAGCCGGAGCGCAGCCGCAGCCGCAGTTCCTCCTCTGCCCCGGCACACAGGGTGCGCAGGGCCTCCTCCTCTCCCTCGCTCACCTCGCCCAACTGTCGGGCCAGCTGGTAGATCGCCTCTTCCATCCCGTCTCTCCCCCTCTTCTCCGGATTTTTATACGTTCAGCACCTTGGCCGCGTCGGCAAAGAGCTTGGCAAAGCCGCTGATGCTGGTGATGGCGGCCCGCTCCAGCTGACGGTCGATGAGCTTGTCGTATTCCACCATCACATCGCTGCCCTGCACCATCTCCAGGGCATAGTTCTTATCCAGGCCGATGATCTGACCGCTTCCCAGGGCGGAGGTGCGCAGCAGGTTGGCGCCCAGGGGGCTGACCAGCTTGCCGGTGCCCTGGAAGTTGAGGCCGGTCAGGGGATTCTGGAACTCCTCCAGCTTGAGCATCTTGAGCATCACATCGCTGGAGACCAGCAGGGTGTTCATCTCATAGGGATCGAACTGGGCCCAGAAGTCCACCAGATCCTCGTAGGTCAGGGTACCCTTGGAGCCTCCGATGGGCGAAGTGCCCACGGTGAAGGACTGGGCAGGATTGTCGTTTCCGTCCCCGTGGAGGAGCACGTCAATGGCGTCCTCCAGATGCATCCGGTTGATGTGGGCGCCGATCTGGCGCAGGGTCACGGAAAACAGGTCCAGCTTCTGATAGCGCACCGCCTCATAGGAGGCCACCAGCATTCTGCCCCGCTTGTGCAGGCGCACCAGATTCTCCTGGGTGCGCACCTCGGTCTGGGGAATCTCGGCGCCCTCGGCCACATGGCGCAGCTCCTTGTCCTTCTCCTGGGGGACCGAGGCGATGGAGCGGTAGTCCATCCCATCAAACCGGGTGACCGCCGCGGTGATGCTGGGCAGGAGATTGCTCTCCTCCATGCCCTGCCGTACCGAGCGGGCAATGTACTCGGGGAAGAGCACCGCCGACTGGGAGGTGGCAAAAAATTTCTCCACCACGTCACTGGCCGGTCCCTTCACCTTGATGTCGAAGCGCTTGAGCTGCCGCTGGTAGGCGTCCAAACCCTCCAGCGCGGTGCCCTTGTACTGCTCGGAGGGATCCTCCTGCTCCAGCACCTGGGCAAAGGAGCGCCCGGCCTCCCGATACATGCCCTTTTCCAGTCTCAGATTGTCATACTGACGACCCATGATTCATCCCATCCTTTCTTTCTGCTTAGAGGAGCACCGCAATGGTGCCCGCTGTGGTGTCGGCCTCGGCGACCAGATAGGGGGTGCCCCCCTCCTCATCCGTCTTCATGCCGCCGCTTGCGTCGGCCGAGAGCTTGACCCGCCCGGCGGTCACGCCGGTGGCCTTGACCGTGGCGAAGCCCCGCACCTGAACCGCGGCGCAGCCGTTTTTCACCACCACGGCCACGCCGTCCACGCTGCCGCCATCGGTGCAGGGCTCCACCATTCCGTTTCCGCTGACCCGGACGGTGTGGCCCTCCACAACACCCTCGCCGACCTGGAAGGTGGCCAGCACCTGGCCGATGCCCTCAAAGGATACCTGTTTCATCTCGTTTTCTCCTTTCTCCGCCCCTCAAACGGGGGTATATCTGCTCAGATTCGGAATACCTCGTCGCTGCCTTCCCTCCCGGTGCGGGAGGAGGCGTAGCTCAGCTGACTTCCCTGCGGGTATGCCTCTTCCACTCTGGCCTCATAGAGGCGTTTGAGGGCGGTCAGCTCCTCCTCCCCCAGCCGCTCCACGATGGAGCGGAGGGTTTTCTGCCGCAGCCCCGGCTCGGCCATTCCGCCCAGGCGGGCCACCTCTTCCCGCAGGGAGGAGAGATAGCGCCGTCCCCGGGCGGCCTCCTCCTCCAGGCGCTCCAGCTCGGAGCGGCACTCCGGATGGGACTGTACCAGATCCTTCAGGGTGGGAGAGAGGCCCTTGATGACCCCCGCCCGCTCCTGAGCGGGCACCGCCACAAAGGACCACTCGTAGGCGTCGGTGGCCTGGAGGAGCTCGGCCCAGCAGCGCTGTCCGTGGTACTCCTCCCCCTTCACATGGGTACAGCGGCTCCGGTCCTCCAGATCGGCGCCGCAGATGGAGCACACCCGGCGCGCCACGCTGCACCCCACCGACACCTCCCGCTTGATGCCCCCCTCGATCTCGGCAATGAGATCCCGGTTGCTCTCGGTGCGCATCATGTAGGCGTAGCCCTTCAGGTAGCAGCGGCCCTCGCCGCCCTCGGCCGTGCCCTCCTCGTCCACCACCTCGGTGCGGTAGATGCGGGCCACCTGTTCCCGGGCGCTCCACCGGTGGTCAAAGATGCCGCACTTGCCCACGAAGAGGGGGGCCAGCTCCTCCAGTGTCTGCCGGGGGAAGCGCTCCCCGTCCCGGTCCACCCGGTTGTCGCACAGGCGCACCGCGAAGGGGTAGATCTCCTCTGCCGTCAGCGGACTGCGGCTCTGGGCATGGATGAGGGCCAGATCCTCTTCTGAGAGGTCCACCCCTTCCTTTACCTGCGCCCTTTTGGATAGCTTCATGGTTCTCCTTCCTTTCTCTGCCGGTCTTGCGCACCGGCCTGTTCCATCTCCAGACGGAGCTTCTCGCTCTGCTGCCGGTAGAGCTCCGCCCGGGCCTCTTCCACCAGGTCCTGGAGGTTGATGTTGTCCCATGTGACCTCCACGCCGGTCTCATACCCGTGGACCCGCAGCCAGATCTCGCAGATCCGCTCCACCACCGGGGTGAGGGAGCGGCGGATGGCGGTGATCTCGCTGGTCATCATATCGGCCTGCTGGGTGCTCATCCGCTCGGTGGAGGACCAGCTCAGCCCCAGCAGAAAGGGCGGGATGCCGGTGCGGGCCACCAGCTCCTCCAGGATCTGCCGCACGGGCACCTCGCTGTCCAGGACCTGGTTGTCCGCGCCGATCACTTTGATGTCCACATCGCCCACGGCCACGAAGTCCCGGATGCTGCCCTGCTTTCCCTCCTGCATGGCGGCCGACCACTCCCGGGCGATCTGCATGCCCCGCTCCTGAGCATAGGCCCGCTCCATACCGTCGCTCCCGGGCTTGTAGACCACGGCAAAGCGCACATTCCCCATCCGCTCCCAGTTCATGCCGATGGCCTGGTAGATCTTGAGCAGAATGCCCGTGAGGAAGGGCATGGAGCGCAGCAGGGACACCCCGTAGGGGCTGTCGGTCTCCGGCTGAAAGGGGGTGAAGAGAAGCAGATCCTGCCGGGGCAGCTCCACCGGCTCTCCCCCACTCTGCCGGGCGCACAGGGCAAAATCCAAGGGACTTTCCCCCTCCCGGATCTCGATGTCGGCCACATTGGCGCACAGCAGAGCGGCCACCTCTCTGTGCCGCCGGTCCAGCACCACCTCCCCCACGGCCCGGCCGCAGGTGAGAAGGGAGTCCAGATAGCAGTCCAGAAAGGACTCCAGTCCCCGCTGTCCCCGCCCGGTGGGGACCTGGCTGAGAAAGCGCCGCAGGCCCGCCCGGGCCGCCGGGTCTGCCGCCTCCACCTCCACGCCGCCCACCAGGCGGATGAGCTTCAAAATAGCGGCGTCCACGATGGGGACCGCCTCCCGGATGCTCCGGTACAGGGCAGTCTCACCGCTGTGCAGCGGCACATACCCGTCCCACGCCCCGAAGGGATGTTTTTCCGGCTGCCGCAGCTGTATCTGCGGCACAGCCTGCGCCGGTTTTCGGCGCCTGTCCAGCCAGCCCATGCTGATTCCTCCTGTCCATCAAAATACCCGCCGCTCCACAAAGCCGCCGCTCAGGCATCCCGCCTGCTCCCGGCGCTTGACCAGGGCGGCAAAATAGCGGATGTCGTCCATGGCGTGGTCAAATTCCTTGCGCACCTTGTCCTCCGTCCCCCGCCGGTCCCAGCAGTAGAGGGAAAATTCCCGGATGCTGTCCCGGCAGGCGGGTGTGATCACCAGCCGTCCGCTGCGCAGCAGCTCGGCGGTGATGCGGATGCCCCACAGCACGTCGTTCTCCGCCTTGACCACCCGCCAGCCCGCGCGGCGCAGGGTCTCCAGAAAGCTGGCTGCCGAGGGGTCCACCACCACGCAGGAGATCTCCCGTCCTCCGGCCAGCCGCTCCAGGTCCTGGGCATACTCCCCGTCGGTTTTCTGCCGTCCCTCCCGGCGGGAGTCATAGTAGTACTCCTCCACCCGGTACCACACTCCGTCCTTCCGGCCCCACAGGCCGAAGGAGGCGGGATTGACCGTGCCGTAGTCGCAGGAGATGCGCCACTCTTCCATCTCCCCCTCGGGGGACGCTCGGACATAGCTCTCGTCAAAGAAGTCGTATACCCGCCCCTCAGCGGCCGCCCACTCCCCTAAAACAAAGCGGCGGTAGAAGGTGCCGCTGTACAGCCGCTCATAGCGCTGCCGGATCTCCAGGGAGAGGGAGGGGTTATCCGCCATGGTGAAGTGGAGGTGGAGGGCTCTGCGCTCTTCGGCCCTGCAGATCCACTCCCGGTAGAACCAGTGCTCCGGCCCCTCCGGGTTGCAGTTGAACCACAGCCGGCTTCCGGCCACGGAGCAGCGGGCGCAGGCCTGCTCCACAAAAGAGCGCGGCATAAGGGTCACCTCGTCCAGCAGCACCCCCGCCAGGGTAATCCCCTGGATGAGGGAAGCGCTCCCCTCGTCCTTTCCTCCGAAGAGGGAGAAGCGGTTCTCCCTTCCCCCAAAGCGCACGGTGATCTCGTTGCGGCTCACCCGCTCCTCACAGTGAAAGCCCAGCTCCCGCAGCACCGGCAGCAGCTCCCGCACCAGATTGCGGCGCAGGGACCCCACCGTCTTGCCGCACAGGGCAAACTGTCTCTGGTGAAAGCTGCCCATGGCCCAGCAGAAAAAGGAGAGTCCGCAGCACAGGGTCTTTCCGCTGCGCACCGCGCCGTCACAGAGGATGGCCTCCTTCTCTACCCACGGGGAGGAGGGGCACCACCAGGTCAGTACGGTCCGCTGCTTCGGGGAAAAAGTCTCAAAGCGCATCCTTTCCTCCCGCTCCATTTTCCAGCGCCCGGTAGAAGGACTCGGCGGGACTGGTCTCTCCCTCCCGCAGGACGGCCAGCAGCCGTTCCATGGTCTGCAGCGGGTCGCTGAGTTTGACCTCCACGCCGCCGTTTCCGCTCCGTTTCAGCTCCGAGAGCAGGAAGAGATCCATCCCGTCGATCTCCTCCACCTGTTCTTTGTCCAGAAAGGCCAGCTTGACGGCGTCATTGGGCCGGCTGCGCACGATCCGGCGCATCTGCTCCAGGACCTCCTTTTTCTCCTTCCGTCCTCGTTCCATATCTGTGTTCTCTCCTCCTTCTCACCCTTGGAGCCCCAGGGCCAAATGTTGCACGTTTGCGTACACCAATCCGGAGAAAAAGAAAAAAAGAGCGGTATACCCGCTCTTTGCAGGTATACCGCTCTCTCCGTGCCGGCTGATGGCTCTCAGATTCCAAAATCCACGCACAGGTGTTTCACTTCTGTATATTTCAGCATGCCCTCGGCACCGCCCGCCCGGTCCATGCCGCTCTGTTTGTACCCGCCCGTCTCGCACTCGGGCAGGAGCTTATTGTAGCAGTTGACCCAGGCCGAGCCCGCCCGCAGGCGGCGCGCCACCCACATGGCCTTGTCGATGTCCCGGCTCCACACGGCGGAGGCCAGTCCATAGGCCGTCCCGTTGGCGATGGCAAGGGCCTCCTCTTTTGTTTTAAAGGTCTGCACCACCAGTACCGGCCCAAAGATCTCCTCCTGGACCACGCGGGCGTCCATGGGCGGATTGAGGAAAATGGTGGGTGCCAGGTAGAACCCCTTGTCCAGGCCCCCTTCCGTCAGCCGGTACCCGCCGGTGATCAGCTGGGAGCAGGCCTTCCCCTCCTCCATATACTCCAGGATGGTATCCAGCTGGGTCTGGGAGATGACCGGCCCCAGGGTAGTACTCTCCTCCATGCAGTAGCCTGGGCGGAGCTTCTCCGCCTCCTCCTTCAGTCGGGGCAGGAAGGTATCCACCAGCGACTCCTCCAGCACCAGGCGGGATCCCACCGTGCACAGCTGACCGGCATTGGTGAAGATGGCCTTGAGGGCAAAGGGCAGGGCCTTGTCCAGATCGGCGTCGGCAAAGATGATGTTGGGGGACTTGCCGCCCAGCTCCAGGGAGACCTTCTTCATGGTGTCGGCGGCCGTGCGCATGATGGCCTGCCCAGTCTCCAGTCCGCCGGTGAGGGAGATCATGTCCACCTCGGGATGCTCGGCCAGGGCCTGACCGGCCGTTCCGCCCCGGCCGGACACGGCGTTGACCACGCCCTTTGGGAAGGCCGGGATCTGATCCAGCAGCTCCAGAACCGCCAGAGTGCATCCGGTGGTCTGGGCAGCGGGCTTGAGCACACAGGTACAGCCTGCCGCCAGCGCGGGCGCCATGTCCCGCATGAGCAGCGTCACCGGGTAGTTCCAGGGGGTGATGACCGCCACCACGCCCACCGGTTCCCGGGCCAGCACCGAGAGGAGCCCCGGCTCCACCGCGGTGCTCGTCCCGTAGAGGGTCCGGGCCGCGGCGGCATAGTATTCCACATAGCCGATGGAGCTGTTGAGTTCAAAGCGGGCCTCATTGATGGGCTTGCCGGTCTCCAGCGCCAGCCGGGTGGCCAGCTCCTCCAGATTGGCCCGCATGGCGGCGCCCCACGCGCTCAGGCACTGGGAGCGGAGCCGGGGATTGAAGGCCCAGTTCTCCTCTTCAAAGGCTCGCCGGGCCGCGGCCACCGCCCGGTCCACATCCACCTGCTCCGAGGCCGGTACACGGGAGACCAGTTCCCCATCACAGGGGCAGAAGATCTCCATAGTCTGTCCGCCGGCAGCCTCCTGCCAAACGCCGTCCACCAGGTTCCGATAGGTACGCACTTGCATCGAATGTCCTCCTCTCATCTCTCAGCGGGTCTGATCGGCCAGGATCTCCAGATAGAGCTTCTCACACTGCTTCTGGCTGATGGCGCGGGGGTTGTTGGCCAGCAGGAAGCCGGGGAGGTTGCTGGCCACCAGTTCGGCGTCGCTCTCCTTCATGCCGAAGGAGGCGAAGGGCACCCGCACGCCGGTCTCGTCGAAGAGGCGCTCCACCGCGCGTACCGAGGCCTGCGCCGCTTGGTAGGGGTGCATTCCGGCGGTGTTTTCCCCCAGAAGGGCGGCAATGTGTGCAAAACGTTCGGGCCGTGCCATCAGGTTGAAGTCCATGCAGTATTTCAGCAGCACGGCATTGGCCTCGCCGTGGGCCATGTGGAAGAAGGTGCACAGAGGGCTGGAGAGGGAGTGGACCAGGCCCAACCCCGCCTGATCCATGGCCACGCCGGCCAGCACGCTGCCCATGGCCATGTCCCGCCGGGCCTCCAGATCCTTCCCGTCGGCACACACCCGCCAGAGCGCCCCGCCGATCAGCCGGATGGCCTCCTGGGCCATGGCATCCGTGATGGGATTGGCTCCCTTGCCCACATAGGCCTCCACCGCGTGGGAGAGGGCGTCCATACCGGTGGTCGCCGTCAGGTAGAGGGGCAGGCTGGCCATGAGCTCGGCATCCACCAGAGCCACCGCCGGGAAGAGGGCGGGGCTGTTGATCCCCTTCTTGCAGTTGCGGTCCACAATGACGGCACACATGGTCACTTCACTGCCGGTTCCCGCCGTGGTGGGAATGGCGATCAGGGGCAGCGCTGTCTGGGAGAAGGGTTTTCCGTTCCACTGGTAATCCACCAGCGGTCCCTCATTGGTGGCCAGAGCGGCCAGGACCTTGGCCGTATCAATGGAGGAGCCGCCGCCCAGGGCCACCACCTTGGTGGGACGATAGTCCCGCACGGTCTCCATGGCCTGCTCCACCAGCGGGGCGTCCGGGTTGGGGGAGACCGCGTCGTACACCAGGTGATCCGCCCCTGTCGGGGTGATGACCCCCTCCACCCGCTCCACCAGGCCCACCGCCCGGAGGCCCGGGTCGGTAACCAGCAGCACCCGGTCCGAGGGGCTCAGAAAACCGCCCAGCTCTTTCAGGCATCCGATCTCAAAGTGGATATCCACCGGCATGTGGTACTTGGTAATCATCTCAAAAACCCTCCTAAAAAATAAAATCAGCCGTCCACACGGTATCTCTACCAGTGTTACGGCTGCGTTCTCCGCGCAGGGATCAGGCGGTCTCCCGTCTCTCCACTGCGTTATCCCACTCGGGGACTATTTTATTTTCGCCAGAGCTTCTGTGGTCATTATGCCACACTCTTATAGTCTTTGCAAGTCTTTTTTTATAAAATTTTACTCCCCTCTCCAAAAACAGGAGAGGGGAGTAGGTCAAAGAGCGTCTCTCAGTTCTCCGGTTGGCTCCACTGGATGTACTGCATCAGCAGCATCGCCACCTCCGCGCGGGTAATGGGCGCCTTGGGCGCAAAGCGTCCCTCGCCCTGTCCCCGCATCAGTCCGGCCGCCTGTACCGAGGCCACCGCATCCCGGGCATAGGAACCGATCTCATCCTGATCGGTGAAATCCAGCGTTCCCTCCGGCAGAGGGGTCCCCTGCACCGCACAGAAGCGGCTCAGAAGGGCAGCGGTCTGCTCCCGGGTGACGTTCTGATCCGGGGCAAACTGCCCGGGCAGGACCCCCATGGCCACACCCCGGTCGTAAGCCCAGGCCACCGCTTCACTGTACCAGGCATCGGCCGGCACATCCGTAAAGACACCTGCGGCATCAGGGGCCTTCTCGCCGGACAGACGGTAGAGGACGGTCACCAGCATGGCCCGGCTCATGTTGGCCTGGGGCGCAAACTGGGTCTCCGACTGTCCGTAGAAGAGCCCGCGCTCCACCACGAACTCCACCGCTCCGGCATACCAGTCTCCCGGCTGCACGTCGGTGAAAGAGGGCGTGGAGGGCTTTGTCTCCTCCCGCTCGAAATAGACCACCAGCCGGTCCTTCCCGGACAGCCCGGTCAGCACGTTGGTCACCTGGATCTCCTTCCCGTTGAGCAGGATGCGGGCAATGCGGTATCCGGAGTCAGGCGTGATGACCACCCGGCCGCCCCGCTCCGCCCGGACCTGTCCGCCCTCTCCCTGTACGGTGATTTTGGGGGTAGAGCTGCTCTCCCCATCACTCCCGTCCTCGGAGGAGGATGCGGTATCCCGCTTTACCTCCAGGGCCAGGTCGGCCCACTCGGTGCGCTCCAGGCTCCGGTCCAGGACCACCGCACGGGAGGCCTTGGTGATTTCCGTGCCCGAACTCACCTTCAGGGTCCCCATCTCCAGCCGGCCATCTGCACGGCTCAGCGGATTGCGGTCGGCGGCATACAGGGTGATCTCCCCCTGGTCGGCCCGGACGGTCATAGCATAGCTCTCCGCCCGGCCGGTAAACTGGATGTCTTTGGTCTGTGTCACGCTGAGGGTGACCTGGGCGGCATAGCGTTCGGAGGCCACCTCCGTCAGCGTCACGCCGGCGTTCTCGCCCGCCCGGTCAAAGGACAGCTCCACCCCCGCCGCCAGGGCGGGGAACTGGAGCATGGCGCCCATCGTGAGGGCGCAGATTCCGGTACGAAACCAGGAATGCATGAAATGGTTCCTCCTTCTGATCTCCCGCTCACTCTTCCGTCGTGAAACGAATGGCGGGCATACTGTCATAGCGCGGCACGCTGATGAACAGGGTATCGCTGGTCATGCGCTCCCCGTTCCCCTCGATGTCCTCACCGCGGTAGAGCTGGGCTTTGAGCTCAATCAGTACCGCAGTGCCCGCGCTGGGCTTCTCTCCGTGGTCCTCATTGACAGCCTTGAAGAGGTCCTGATCCAGGGGCACAAAGAGGAAGAAGCCGTCGCTGATGTCGCTCACCGCTCCATCCTTGGGGATCTCGGCAAAGAGCAAGGCATCGCCCTCCAGGATCTCTTCCCGCAGCACAGGGGCCTCGTCGGAGGCAGGCTTCCGCTCCTGGAATTTACCCAGGATGCGCACCTTGTTGTACAGGGGATCTCCCCGGTAGCTGCCGGTGATGATCACCGTTCCGGCCGGGATGCTCTCCTTCCCCTCCTCGGTGTCATAGGTAAACTCCTCCTCCAGCACGCCAATGGATGCTCCCGGTGTGAACTCGATGTTGTCCCCCGGATAATCCAGCAGCTGGATGTCCTCCAGCGCCATCTCCTCCGGGATTCCGGTGAGGATGATCTGGGCCGCGTCATAGATCCAGATCCGGGTATCATCCGCGTCGGCCCCCGGCTTCTGGAAGTAGCACAGGAAGGTCTCGCCCCCCTGGAAGCTGGTCTCCCGGGCCAGCGTCCAGCCCTCCAGGGGCTGGGCCCCGGCGTCATCGGTGACCCAGGCCTGTACATTCCCCTCGGCCGGGATCGCTTCTCCGGTGAGGAGCAGTCCAGCCGTGGAGAGCAGGCCCTCCCGTGCCGTGATGTGGACCCGTCCCATCTCGTCCCGGCGGATCTCGTAAAGCTCGGGCGAGAGGGTCTTCTCGTAGGAGATGCGTACCTGCTGTTCCTCGGACACGCCGGCCTCATAGCCCAGCTTGTCGATGGCGCGCACCTGGTAGGTAAAGACCATGTGATTGGCCGCACCCACCTGGTCCGTATAAGTCTGTACTGCCGTACCGTCCGCGCACAGGAAGGCCACCGGCGTTCCATTGCGCAGGATCTCATAGCCCTGCACCATAGCGGGGTCGTCCACCGAAATGGTCAGCTCCACCGTTTTTCCGCCGGAGGCGGTGCTCTCCAGCGTGGGGGTCACATGGGCCCGCTCGGCTCCATCCAGGCGCAGGCGGCGGGACTCGTCGCTCAGATACCAGATCTCCCGCTCCTCGGGTTCGCCCTGGGCGGCCAGATACGCCAGGGTCTCCTGGCTCAGCTCCATGCCCCAGTGCTGGAAGAAGGCGGAGAGATCCTTCCCGGCGACCTGGCTGGCCAGACGGGCGATCCGGTCGTTGACCGGGACGTTTTTCTCTGCGTCCGACTTCCACAGGGTAAAGAAGCGGTTGTAGAAATCCAGGGGACCACTCCCCTCCAGAACGCTTCCGCCCTCATCGTAGGCCAGGTGGAGCTGCCAGTACATGCCCAGCTGTACAAAGACGTTGGCGGCCTCGCCGGGCTTGCCCAGGGCGGTCTTCTGGAAGATATCCGAATAGAATCCGCTCTCCTCCAGACGGGAACGGCCGGTCAGCTCGCCGGTCTCCTCGGCGGTCTGGGCCACCAGAGAGTAGATGTTGTTGGTGATCTCGGCCTTTCCGATCTTGTCCATGTTGTGGCCGATCTCATGGGCGATGCCCCAGCCGAAGAGGGCGTTGGCGCCCGTCCCGGTCTCGGCCAGCGGAGCACCGGTCACCATGCCGCTGGTCTCGCTGAACTCGATGCCCACATAGCTGCCGGCGGCAAACATGAACGCACCGGAGAACATTCTGGAGAAGCGGATATTGTGCCGCGTGCTCATGGGATACTGGTAGTCTGCAAAGGAAGTATCGGCGCTTATGATTCCCTGTGTCTTATTGGCCAGGAAGAGCAGCTCCTCCCACGCGCACAGCGCGTCATAGAGCTTGTCCGTCATGACCTCCACAGAGGCCTGGGCGCCGCCCAGACCGGCCAGCACCTGGGTGGCGGGCAGGGAGAGGAGCATACCGGGACCTCCCACCTCGGTCATATTGCGGATGCTGGTCTTTTTCGCCTGGTCATTGCTCAGGTTCAGCCCGGCCACATAGGTCTTGAGGGCCTCCACATAGGGTTTGAGCTGTTCCTTGCGCTCCTGCTCGCTGTGGCCGTACCAGTCCGCTCCGCTCAGATCCAGCGTGGGAATGACAGAGATCACAGTTTTGTTCTCCGACACATCCCGGATCTGGAGCTGAATGTCTTCCCCGTGGGAACCGGCGTACTCCACATACAGGGAGCCGCCCCGCTCTCCCAGGCCGCTGTTGCCGATGACCTGGAGCCAAATCTGGTTGCGTCCGTTCCGGAGCGCATACTCCGCCCGGGTGGCATTGGTCTCGGAGTACTGCTGCCACTGCACCAGCTTGACCGACTCGCCGGGCTGGATGCCCTGGACGTAGACGGTGATCCAGGCGCCCGAGCGGGCGGACACGCCCAGGGGCTGAAGGGCCGACGCGCTCTGGCCGAAGGCAGCCTGGTCGGCTCCGGCGCTTCGGCTCTGAAGGCCGGAGTACACCATCAGCTCATTCCGGCGGCCCTCCAGGAGCTGCTGGGCATTGTCCAGCTCGTCCAAGAGGATCTTCCGATCCACATAGTAGGCCTCGGCACGGCTCGCCCGGGTGCGGAGCGCCTCAATGGTTCCTTCCTCCACACCCTGCGCCAGCTCGGTATGGCTCTCGTTGGCAAAGAGGGCGTTGATCTCATCGGCCAGTCCGTCATACTGATAGAAGGCGATCTCGGACAGGCTGATGTTGCCTGCGCCAGCCCACTGAGAACCCTCCACCGTAATGGTTTTCACGTCCGAACGGGGGAACTTGACGATAAAGTAGGTGTTATTCTCCCCCTTCTCAAAGGAGACCTGATCTTCCGGTACAGCCTGCCCGTTGATGCTCACATTGAACTTGTCAAAGAAGTTGCGGTAGGGACGCTTTTGTCCGCTGGGCTCGTTGCCCAGGTCGGGGACATAGATGAGATAGTCCATGGAATAGGCCTGATCAAAGGTAAAGGTAAAGGCCCTGGACCGATTGTACGTGCTGGCGACCCAGCTGGTGCGGTAGTCCCCATCATATACGGATCCCGGCAGGGTTCCCTTGCTCACCGTCCAGTCGGTGTTGCCGGACGGATAGTCCGCCGAGACGATGATACTCTGATTATCCAGCTGGTTTGCGGTGGGCAGATCGGGGGTCTCAAACTCTGCGGCCTTGGGGGTACCCAGCACCGTCTCGGAATAGGGGCTCTGTCCCAGCTCATTGACGCCGTAGACTCTCACCTCATACTCCGTTCCGTTCTCCAGGCCGCCGATAACAGCGCTGTTATTCTGGAAGGAGCCGGACAGCGTCTGGAAAGCAGCCTCCCCCTTCTTGCGGTACTCAACCCGCACATACTGGGTACGCTTGCCCGGCTGCCAGCTCACGGTGAGCAGGCTGTCTCCCGGCTCCACCTGAAGGCGGTCGGGCCGGTCCGGGCGGCTCTCCACCTTGGGTGTGGCCGTGACCACTTCCGAGCGCGCACCCTCCCACCGGCTCCCGCCGGCATCCGAGATGGGGGTCACGGCAAAATAGTAGGGCTTAAGCGCCTCCAGCTTGGAGATCACACAGGTGGTCTCTCCGCTCTCCACGGACTGGTTCAGCGCATCGGGGCTGGTGCCATAGTCCACCCGGTAGCCGGTGACATTGGCTACGCCCTTCCAGCGCAAGGTGACCGACTCCACACCGGCCTCTGCCCGCAGCTGCTCCACCTTCGGCTTATGGACCGCGGGCTCCTCGGGCACGATGTCCTGGAGGAAGCGGATCTGCTCCACGACCACCGGCTCATCGCCCTTGGTCTCCACCCGGATGGTGATCTTCTTGACCGGCACCCGGTTCCCCAGGGAAATGGTCACCGTTCTGCGCCCGTCATCGGTCCGGGTAATGGCGTACACTCCCTCAGGCAGTGCCTGGGAGAAGGGGATCTCCAGTGTCTCTCCGCTGGCTGTCTCAGCCACGACAACGCCAGTTTCCACCGGATAGGCCGCCGAGCTGACGATGGCCACCTCTTCCATCTCTACCCCTTCCTCGGTGAGCGGGATGGGCAGCGTGATGGTATTCTCCTCTCCCTTGGGGGAGAGCTTGACGCTCTGGCCATTGTCCGCAAAGAGGTCGGACACGGTTCCCTCTACCACAGCTGCCGCCGTCACGGCTTCCTGGATGCGCTCCAGATCCAGCGTGTTGGCGGGGATCAGCGCGGTCTGGAAGATCTGCGCCGTGCCCTGGGCATCCTGGGCCATGGTGACGGTAGCCAGATCGGAAATATCCACCACGCCGTCCCCATTGAGGTCACATGCGGCATCCGCGGTGTCCAATGCATCCCGCACCCGGGCTACATCCCGCTGATCGGCCAGGCCGTCGCCGGTCACATCACCCAGCGTAAAGGTGGCGTCTCCCGTTCCCAGGACCACACCTTTGGAGTGGGTATCCAGGGTGAGCTCCGGGGTGGTATAGGGGCAAAAACCGGTTCCCTCCAGAGAGAGCGCATAGGTATTCTCCCCCTCCCGGGCAGAGAGCCCGGCAAAGGTCATATCCACATAGCGTACCTCTTCTCCCTCGGTGCGCAGTGCGATCTCTACACTTCCCTTCCCGCCGTCCGGGAGGGTCTGCGCTTTCTCCAGGCCGGCCTGGAGCAGGGCCGCTCCATCCCGCTTGAGCGTGACTTTCGGGGCTCTTGCCTTCCAGCCGGAGACGGTCATGGGGTAGTCCAGACGCAGCGTGACTGTAATTTCTCCCTCTGCGTCCTGCACAGTGCCGGCGCCGCGTGTTTCCGCCGCCGCAGCCACCGGAGCGGTCCCCAGCAGGGATACGCCCATGGCGCCTGCAAGCAGTCCAGATAGCGCTCGTCGATACCAGTTCATGTCCACATATCTTCCTTTCCTGATCTTCCTGTTCTTTTCTTATGGCGGCAGCTCTTCTCTGCCTGCCCCAATCGGATGGGAAATATTTCAGCCGGCGTATTGTAACATAAAACACATAGGTTTGGTAGACTTTATATTAAAATGTAACCATTTGTTTCTTTTTTCTTTCTGCCTCGCAGCCATTTCTCCAATTTATTTCTCTATTTACAGCTCATTCCGTGTCAAAAAGTACAAAGCTCCTCCATTTTCAGTCCTGAAAACGGAGGAGCTTCCCCTCTATTATATTCCATTCTTCCGGCACTGCTCCGCATAGGCTTTGGGGGAAAGTCCCTTGACCCGCTTGAATGCGCGGGAAAAGTAGAGCGGATCCTCAAATCCCACAGAATTGGAGATCTCCTGTACCGAGTACATCCCGCTGGAGAGGAGGCGGCAGGCCTGTTCGATCCGGTATTCCACAATAAAATGTTTGGGGGATACCTGGAACCGTTCCTTAAAACTGCGGTAGAGACTGTTCTGGCTGGTGGAGACAAACTCTGCCAGCTGCTCCACCGTGATGGGCTGTTCATAGTGACTCATCACATAGCGGGCGGCCTGTTCCGCACAGTCCTCCCTGTCCCGCTCCCCGGCTGTTCCTCCACGCCCATGGTCAACCAGAAACGCCAGAAAGAGATAGAGCCTCCCGGTAAGCGCGCAGCCGCTCCATGCAGTCGTTCCGTAGTCTGAATAGAGCTCCAGCAGCAAACGGCTGATCTCTTCGGGATAAAATCCCCGCAGTACCGGGCGGTCTGGAGCAAACGGGGTCTGCTCCACCAGTCCGCCGGCCTCCCGTCCTTGGAATCCCACCCAGACATACTCCCACGGCTCCTGCTCATCGGCATAATACAGAATGCTTGTATTGGGATAGACCAGAAAGGTATCCCCTGCGGAGAGGGTATAGTGCTGCTCATCCACCACAAAGTCTCCCCGCCCGGCGAGAATGTGGTGAATCAGGTAATGGTCCCGTACGCCCGGTCCCCAGCGGTACCCAGGTACACACTGCTGCCGGCCCGTATTCTGTACAAAGAGCGAGCCGACTCCGTGTTCCAACTTAAAAGAATGCTTATAGAAATCGTCCGCTCGCATGATTTCTTTCACCGCTTTCTGATCTATGCTTTATGATTTGATTTTGTTATACCATAGCTTTTTCCGGTGTGTCAAACCACTTTCTGCATTCTGTTCTCAGTCGTTTTTTGTCTCTTTTTATCCGGTCACCTTATTAATTTTTATATTGGAGAAAGTAAATCCAGACCAAATCGCAGAAATAAGTTTCATATTGTTTCATCTCTTTTGATTCAGACCATCAAGTTTACAACATTTTATTCTAAATTTTCTACTTTTCACTCCGTTTTTTATTGTATCTTGACAAATCCAACCAAAGCGGTTATTATAATCACGTTAAAATGTGCATCCATAAAAGGAGCGCATTTTTTAAGCATCATCTCCCGAAATGTGATTCCGCATAGCGGAATCACATGGAGATATGCACGGCAGGTCCACAGTTTTCGACTGTGCACAGAGGAAGGAGGAGTGTCTCAAACGTACGGAAACCCTACAGGAGGATACAGAACCCTATGTACCTCCGGTAATCCCATCGATTGGTCGAGCAACCGCGCATCCTGACCCGGTCCCGTCTGCATTCTTAGAAGGTTTTGCAGATGGGCAAGCGTTTGTTATGGAAAGGGAGTTTTTTGAGTGTCTGCTGTATTATTTCTCATTACTCTCGTAATCGCCATCGCCATTCTGGTGGTGCTGATTATGAAGGTAAAGCTGCATCCCACGTTTGCATTGTTCCTGGTTGGTCTGGGTATGGCTCTGGTCAACGGCTTCCCCTTCATGGAAGCCATGGGTCTTCTGACCAAGGGCTTTGGTAATACCCTTGGCAGCCTGGGTATCCCCATCATGCTGGGTGCCATTCTGGCTATGGGCGTACAGGATACCGGCGCCGCCAAGGCCATTGCCAACTTCTTCATCCGCCTGTTCCACGGTAAGAACCTGGAGCTGGCTCCCGCGCTGACCGCCTATGTGGTCTCCATCCCCGTGTTTGGCGATATCACCACCATCCTGTGCTCCAACATCGCCAACGTGCTCTCCAAGCGTAAGCACATCTCCATGTCCACCATGGCTTCCTTCACTCAGACCGGTCTGAACCTGACCCACGCCATGGTTCCCCCCACGCCCGGCATCCTGGCTGTGTCTGTCGCTCTAAGCGCCGACCTGGGCATGGTTATCACCTGGGGTATTGTCATCACTGCGATCGCCTTCTTCCTGACCTGGCTGGTCCTGAAGAAGTGGTGTGAGAAGGAATGGATCGAGCCCGTGCCCGCCGTGGTCGAGGGCATTGAGGAGACCAAGTCCAACAGCGTCTCCGACATCCTCATCAACGAGCCTGATCTGCCCAATACCTTTGCCGCTTTCCTGACCATCCTGATCCCGGTGGTCCTGATCGCCGGCGGCTCCTTCATCAACATGTCCATTCCTGAGAGCGTGGCGGAAGACGCCATGATCCGCACTGTGGCCGCCATCATGAGCGACAAGGTCGTGGCTCTGGGCGCCGGTGTGATCTACACCATGATCCTGGCCACCTTCCACAAGAAGTCCGTCCGTGCGAGCAACCTGGAGTCCACCGGTTCTGATCCCAAGGGCTTCAACGAAGTGGTGCTCAACAGCTGGATCGCCCGTGGTCTGGAAGTGGCTCTGGCCGCTCTCCTCATCACCGCTATGGGCGGCGCCTTCTCCGAGGTTATCAAGGCCTGCCCCGCCATCGGCGAGCTGACTGAGCTGATCGACAAGCTGCCCATCCCCGCCATCCTGATCCCCTTCTTCTGCGGTGCTATCATGATGACCGCTGTGGGCTCCATGACCACTGCCGGCATCACCGCCGTGGGCGTGGTTGGCCCCATGATGGCCACTCTGGGCCTGAGCCCCGTGGCCGCCACTCTGGCCATCGGTGCCGGCACCCTGTGCTTCAACCACGTGAGCAACAGCGGTTTCTGGGTGGTCAGCCGCTTCTTCAACCTGGGCACCATTACTCAGGGTCTGAAGTACATCACCATCCCCGATGCCGTGGCTGGCGTCTTCAGCATGATCCTGCTGCTGATCTGCAATATGATCGGAATCATCTGATCGCCTGCTAAGTAAAACTCTTCCAATCGAACACGTTTGAAAAAGCGAGGAGCCTTTCTCCTCCCACCAGAAAACCTGCCAAAGGAGAAATGGTCTGCTGCTTGCTTTACCGAGCATGGGGCAGGCCATTTTTTCCTCTTTTATTTCCGATTTGTTTTCTATGCCCAAAGGAGGACGCATTTATGAATCAGAAAAGCCATGCCGACCGTATGCTGTGGGCCCAGTTCGACGCTCTGGAGATGGGCACCGGCTGGGACGATCTTGATATCAACAAGCCCCAGATCATGGTGGAGAGCGCTTACGGCGACTCTCATCCCGGCAGCTGGCATCTGAACCAGCTGGTGGAGCAGGCCGTCTACGGCGTGTACGAAAAGGGCGGCAAGCCTGCCAAGTACTATGCCACCGATATCTGTGACGGCTGCGCCCAGGGTCATGACGGCATGAATGCCGTTCTGGCCTCCCGTGAGGCGCTGGCCAACATGGTGGAGGTCCACGCTTCCGCCGTGCCCTGGGACGGCATGATCCTCTCCTCCAGCTGCGACAAGTCCATCCCCGCCCATCTGAAGGCGGCCGCCCGTATGGACATCCCCACCATCTTTATGCCCGGCGGCTCCATGCGCCCCGGCCCCAATCAGACCACTTCTCTGGTGGCTGGCGATATCTCCCTGCGCCAGAAGCGCAAGGACGCCATCACCGAGCAGGAAGTCCGGGACTACAAGCTGACCGGCTGTCCCTCGGTGGGCGCCTGCACCTTCCTGGGTACTGCCTCCACCATGCAGTGTGTGGCTGAGGCCCTGGGTCTCACCCTCCCCGGCGCCGCGCTGGCTCCCGCTACCATGCGTGACGTGATCCAGTACGCCCGCTATGCCGGCCGCAAGATCATGGAGCTGGTGGAGAAGGACATCACTCCCAGCAAGATCATGACCCCTGCCGCCTTCCGCAACGCTATCATTGTTCACAGCGCCATCGGCGGCTCCACCAACGCCACCATCCACCTGCCCTCCATCGCCCGTGAGCTGGGCTATGACCTGCCCATCGAGCTCTTTGACGAGATCAACCATCAGGTGCCCCACCTGGGCAACATCAATCCCTCCGGCCAGCATCTGACCGAGTCCTTCTGGTTCGCCGGCGGCGTGCCCATGGTCCAGTGGATGCTGCGCGACATGCTGGATCTGGATGTGATGACGGTCACCGGCAAGACCCTGGGTGAGAACCTGGAGGATCTGCACAAGGACAACTGGTTTGAGCGCAACCTGGGCTACCTGCACAACTACGGCCTGACCCGCGAGCAGGTCATCTTCCCCGTGGAGAAGGCCCCCGAGAAGGGCTCTGTGGCCATCCTCAAGGGCAACATCGCCCCCGAGGGCAGCGTCCTGAAGTACTCCGCCTGCGCCATGAACCAGCGCGAGGTGGTCAATGCCGTGGCTCGTGTCTTCAACCACGAGGAGGACGCCCACGACGCCGTGGTCAACAACCAGATCAATCCCGGCGAGGTGGTCATCATCCGCTACGAGGGTCCCCGCGGCTGCGGTATGCCTGAGATGCTCATGACCACCGAGGCCATCGTGTGCGACGAGCGGATCAACGGCTCGGTGGCTCTCATCACCGACGGCCGTTTCTCCGGCGCCACCCGCGGCGCGGCCATTGGCCATGTCTCTCCCGAGGCGGCTGCCGGCGGTCCGATCGCCTTCATTGAGGAGGGCGACCTCATCTCTTACAGTGTCAAGGACCGCACCATCAACCTCACCGGTATCCACGGCAAGCCCTGCACCGTGGAGGAGGCCACCAAGGTTCTGGAGGAGCGTGCCAAGGCTGGTATCCTGCCCCGTGAGAAGCGCAAGGGCTTCTACAAGCTCTATACCGACCATGCTCTCTCTGCTATGAAGGGCGCCGGTCTGGAATAAGTTCCATCCCCATCCCCCCGTCTTCTGGACGGGGGGATTCTTTTTCCGTCGGGATTTGTCCCGGGCCCTTGACAAGGTTCCAAAAGCGCGCTATCATAAGGACAATTCCAGAAGGCGTTTTGGTTTTGTATTTTCAATTCGGAAAATGATTTCACGATACGGAAAATATGCGCATCGCGCAGAAAAGAGAGGGTATGAAAATGAAAGCAGCTTATTTGACCCCCGCGATCACCATGTTCCACGCCGACGGCAGCCTGGACCTGGACAGCCAGAAGAAGCTCTATGAGAACCTGATCGCACAGGGCATGGACGGCATTCTGGTCGAGGGCAGCAGCAGTGAGTTTTTCGCCATGAATATGGAGCAGCGCCGCGCCATGGCAAAGTTCGCCATCGATACCATTGACCATCGGGTCAAGCTCATCGTGGGTACCTCCAGCATGGTGGCTGATGAGATCATCTCCTTCTCCAACTACTGCCTGGAGCAGGGGGCCGACGCGGTTATGATCCTTCCCCCCTACTACTTCCACTTTGACGATGAGGCTCTGCTTCAGTATTACGATCATCTGGCCGGCGCCATCGACGGCCCCATCTACATTTACAACTTCCCGGACAACACCGGATACACCATCTCTCCCCATACCGTGGTCAAGCTGGCTAAGCTGCACAGCAACATCGTGGGTATGAAGGACACCATCTCCGGTATGGACCACACCCGCGAGCTGATCAAGGTAGTCAAGTCGGAACTGCCTGACTTTGAGATCTACTCCGGCTTTGACGATAACTTTGCTCACAACGTCCTCTCCGGCGGTGACGGATGCATCGGTGCACTCTCCAATGTGGTGCCTGAGCTCTGCGCCGCCTGGGTCAAGGCCTTCCGCAACAACGATCTGGACGGAATCGCCAAGGGCCAGCAGACCATCAACCGCCTGATGGATCTCTACACCGTCCGCAGCCCCTTCCTGCCCGTGCTGAAAGAGGCCCTGAAGCTGCGCGGCATTGCTGCCTCCAGCTCTAGCACCTTCCCCATGCCCAATGCCACCGTTGAGGATGACGCCCAGATCCGCGCCCTCTTCCACCGGGAGGGGATCCGCTGATGAATACGGCAGAATATCTCCACAGTCTCTTTTCTCTGGAGGGCAAAACCATTCTGGTGACCGGCGCGGCCGGCGGAATCGGCGCTGCCATCAGTGCCGGCCTGGCCCGTGCCGGCGCGGAAGTCGCCCTGTGCGGCCGCACGCTTTCCAAATGTGAGGAGCTGGTAAACCAGCTGAGCGCGGAGGGCTGCCACGTGTCGGCCCACCTTCTGGATGTGGCTGACCGCTCCAGCATCCAGTCCTGTGTGGACGAAGTGGTCGCCCGCTATGGAAAGATCGATGTGCTCTTCAATGTGGCCGGTATCAACAAGCGCGAGGGTCTCCTGGATGTGGAGGAAGAGACCTACGATCGCATCATGGACACCAACCTGAAGGGGCTTTTCTTCATGAGTCAGGCCGTTGCCCGGGAGATGTACAAGCGGAAGAGCGGACACATCATCAACATCGGCTCCCACAATGACGAGGGGATGCTGGGCGGCTGTTCGGTCTATGGCGCGGCCAAGAGCGGTGTGATCGCCCTCACCCGTGCCATGGCGGTGGAGTTTGCCCAGTATGGCATCCGCGCCAACGCCATCAGCCCCGGCCATATTTTGACCGAGCTGACCCAGGTAACCTGGGATCATCCTACCCGTTCCGTCTATCTGAAGGACCGGATCGCCATGGGACGCCCCGGCCGTCCGGACGAGTTGGTCGGTATGGCCATTATGCTGGCCTCCGACGCCTCCAGCTATATGACTGGTCAGGCCTACCATGTGGACGGCGGCTGCCTGTGCGGCGGCGCCCCCTGGGAGTATGACACCAAATATTGATCTGCTTATCAAGAAAAGAAGCGGGAGCACAGATGGTTCTGTGCTCCCGCTTCTTTCTATTTTATGCTGCTGTGAAAGGAAAACGAATTACTTGGAGGCCTTCAGGGCCTTGATGGACTCGATGAGCATGGGGGTGACCTTGAAGAGGTCGCCGGTGATGCCG